>NZ_KB906974.1:0-61526 GCF_000381745.1 Psychromonas ossibalaenae ATCC BAA-1528
CGTGAAACGCAAGTCTCATTGGTTGATACTCCTTATTATCACTGTATTTCGCGCTGTGTCCGCCGTGCTTTCTTATGTGGCGAAGACAGGTACACCGGAGAAAGCTTCGAGCACCGTCGCCAGTGGGTCGTTGAACGGATGCATTTTCTTGCTGGTCTGTTTAACATTGATATCTGTGCTTATGCGGTGATGTCCAATCACTATCACCTTGTTTTACATGTGAATGAACAGGCAGATCAAAAATTAAGTGATGAAGAGGTTTGTTTACGCTGGTGCCAGCTGTACTCTGCCCCGCCTTTGGTGGATAGATGGTTGAAAAATCAGTTAGTTTCTCAATCAGAACAGGAAGTGGCGTTGGAAATTATCACTAAGTGGCGAAAACGGCTACTTGATATCTCATGGTTTATGCGCAGTTTAAATGAGTTTATTGCACGTAAAGCGAACAAAGAAGATAATTGTAAAGGACGGTTCTGGGAGGGGCGTTTCAAATCTCAAGCATTATTGGATGAAAAAGCTTTATTAACCTGCATGGCTTATGTTGATTTAAATCCTGTCCGGGCGAAAATGGCTGAAACAGTAGAAGCATCAGAATACACCTCAGTATTTGAACGTATTCATGGAGCGGCGAGTTACGAAAGTAAAGATGCACAGGATAATGTCACTAAACCTTTGCTGGTTTTTGTGGCTGCTGAATACAACGAACAACCACAAGGTATCCCCTATGCATTATTAGATTATCTTAAGCTGGTTGACTGGACCGGACGCGTTATGAGAGGTGACAAGCGCGGTGCAATTAGTGAACGAAGACCGAGTCTGCTTAGCGTACTGGGCTTAGAAAGCGATACCTGGATAGAATTAGCCAGCAGCTTTGGTAAAGAGTATCACGGCGCCGTCGGTTCACTTGAAGAATTGGCTCTGTTTGCAGAGCATACCGGTAAACGCTGGATATCGGGAAAAAGCAAGCTACAACGAATACTTCATTAATAACTCGTTTACTACTGATTGATTCCATTAGTTATAGTCGTTAAGCCTTACTAAGGATCAGTGTGCCTGTCACTTCGCTTTATTTTCTTTTTCTATATCAAATATTCATTTTCGTAGGTCAATTATAGAAAAATGTACTGAAATACAGTCGAATTAAATTTTCAACTTTGCCTGCTCTGTACAGGAAAAGCTTTGGGGGTCCGCTTTTTTCATTTTTCAACTTTGCCTGCTCTGTACAGGAAAAGCTTTGGATGTCCGCTTTTTTCATCCAATTAGATCATATTTTTACTTAGATTGGTATTAGATAACATAATCGACTTTGAGGGGGGGAAACCTGATAAGGTACTTAAACGAAACAAAAACAGTTAGTTATGTTCCATTTCACAATGAATTTAATCAATAATTTCCTTCGCTACTGTATTATAAAAAATAAATAGGGTCAGATCTTGTTTTTTGTTCTTAAAGGAAAAGCGCAAGACCCGAACTTCAATTTTTTCTTTAAACGACAATAGCTAAGGAGAGTAATATGTTAGTTTCCCGTTTTCTTATTGATTGGTTAGAAAGAGCTGGTATTCGGCATGTAATGGGGGTTCCCGGAGATTACATTCTGGACTTCTACAGTGAACTTTGGGATTATGAAAATATAGAAGTCATCAACAATACTGATGAAAATCATTCTGGATTTGCTGCAGACGCTTACGCACGAATAAATGGCATTGGTTGTGTCGTTGTGACTTATAATGTTGGTGCGTCTAAAGTCATCAACGCTGTTCAGTGTGCCTATGCAGAAAGATCACCCCTTGTTATTATTTCGGGAGCTCCCGGAATGAATGAACGAAACGAAGATTTTTTGTTGCATCATATGGTTGGTAACTTTAATTCTCAAAAAGCTATATTTGAGAACATTACATGTGCAAGTATTGTTCTAGATGATCCTGCCACGGCTGAGTATGAGATTAAGAGAGCTTTTGAAGCTTTACATCGTTATAAACGGCCCATTTATATTGAACTTCCTCGAGATGTCGCTAAGCAGTCAATTATTGAGGGGGCCTGCAGACCAATCCCCGTGGCGCCGGCCTGTAAAACAGAAAATCTTTATGCTGCTCTTAATGACGTAACAAGTTGGATTGAAGAATCCAAACAGCCAGTTATTATTGCTGGTGTAGAGCTTGGAAGATATGGACTGGAAGAGGAGTTAATGCGTTTTGCAGAGCGGACAGGCATTCCGGTCGCTACAACGCTTCTGAGTAAGTCTGTTTTTAATGAACGTCATCCTTTATTTGCAGGTATATATTCCGGTAACAGTAGTAATGAAATAACACGCCAATTAATAGAAGAATCCGACTGTCTTCTTATGTTTGGTGTGATGTTGACAGATATGACTTTGTGTTTTAGACCTGCAAAGTTCAGCAAGAGGCAAGTCGTGCATTCAACGGTTGAGGGCTTGCAAGTTAAAAACCATAATTATGCAGACGTTCAGTTCAGCGATTTTTGCTCTTCACTGTTTAAAATGGAGTTCGTTAAAAAAACTTTGCCTGTGCTTCCTGTAGTAAAAGAAAAGGAAGCTTTTGAAGCAAAGGATATTTTAGTAACTACACAAAGAGTGTTTGAGGCTGTTGAGTCTATTTTGGATGAAAACATGGCTGTTATCGCTGATGTTGGTGATAGTTTATTTGGAGCTGCTGGTTTGACGATTCATAATAGAAATCATTTTTTGAGTCCTGCTTTCTATACTACTATGGGGTTTGCCGTTCCTGGTGCTTTGGGGGTACAAACAGCAAGCCCTGATATTCGTCCAATTGTGGTTGTTGGAGATGGCTCTTTTCAGATGTCGGCTACTGAACTCAGTACTATTGTTCATCGTGGTCTTAACCCTATTGTTATTGTTTTAAATAATGATGGATACACAACTGAGCGTTTTCTTTTAGATGGAGATTTCAATAATATTCATCGTTGGAATTATCACAATATCACTTTGTTAATCGGTGGGGGAGAAGGGAGGTTAGTTAAGACAGAAATCGAACTTTTTGATTCACTGAGAGAAGCCCTAGACTCTAAAATACTTTATGTGTTGAACATTGAAGTTGAAAGAAGCGATATTTCAGAGGGCCTAAGAAGAATAACGAGGGCTCTGGCCAAGAAGGTTTAGAGGGATAAAAACTGTAAAATTAATAGGATCAGATCTTTTTTGAGCTATGTCTGAGTTAGCTGTTGCGGTGTTCGCCCAACAGCTTCAAATAAGTAAACATCTGGTGTTATCTCTGCTTGATATCTCATGGTTTATGCGCAGCTTAAATGAGTTTATTGCACGTAAAGCGAACAAAGAAGATAACTGTAAAGGACGGTTCTGGGAAGGGCGTTTCAAATTTCAAGCATTATTGGATGAAAAAGCTTTATTAACCTGCATGGCTTATGTTGATTTAAATCCTGTCCGGGCGAAAATGGCTGAAACAGTAGAAGCATCAGAATACACCTCAGTATTTGAACGTATTCATGGAGCTGCGAGCCGCGAAGGTAAAGATGAACAGGATAATGTCACTAAACCCTTGCTGGCTTTTGTGGCAGCTGAATACAACGAACAACCACAAGGTATCCCCTATGCATTATTAGATTATCTTGAGCTGGTTGACTGGACCGGACGTGTTATGAGAGGTGACAAGCGCGGCGCAATTAGTGGCCGAAGACCGAGCCTGCTAGGCGCACTGGGCTTAGAAAACGATACCTGGATAGAATTAGCCTGCAGCTTTGGTAAAGAATATCACGGCGCCGTCGGTTCACTTGAAGAATTAGCTCTGTTTGCAGAGCATACCGGTAAACGCTGGATATCGGGAAAAAGTAAGTTACAACGAATACTTCATTAATAACTCGTTTACTACTGATTGATTCCATCAGTTATAGTTGTTAAGCCTTGCTAAGGAGCAGTGTGCCTGTCACTTCGTTTTATTTTCTTTATTTATTTAAAAACCACCTACAGATGTTCATTCTTTTACAATCTTTACATATGACAGTATTGCTATCTTTCGGGGTTTATTTATACTAGATCAACAACTTGATAATCATTATCATTTGCTGGTGGCCCTGTGAATAATAAGGCTATCTATTACTTATTAAGCCTTATATTTTGCATTTCAAAGTATGATGAGTAATAAGTGTCCATTCTATATTGGGTAAATAATATGAACAATAATCTATCGAAACCAACAATATTATTTCACTGGCTAACAGGCGGGGCTTTCATTTTCGTATTTTGCTTGGGTCTATATCGAGATATGTTACCTGAAAGCATGAATATAATGAATAACCATAAATCACTTGGTGTGATTGTTTTTGTGATCGCTGTTCTACGATTATTGTGGCGCTTTAAAGAAGGTGCTATCACTAGCATCACTAAACTGAGCAAAGTGCAGTCAGTGGCTGCTAAAGTTGTTCACTATCTATTACTGCTCGCAACAATTGTAATGCCGTTATCTGGAATTTTAATGAGTATTGGTGGTGGCAGAGCAATTTCAGTTTTTGGCTTGGAGCTAATAGCATCGGGTGAAAAAATTGAATGGCTTGGTTCAATTGCTCATAGTTCCCATATCGCTTCAGTGGATTTTATAATTGTAATTTTATTTTTACATGTTGCCGGCGCATTGAAACATCAGCTTATCGATAAAGATGGAACACTAAGTCGAATGTTAGGCAGGTAATCACAACAGTCACTTTTTGCAATGGTGAGTGTGTTAGAAGTAATTATATATTACCCCCCTGATCAGCTGGGGGGCTCGCATAGGTTTCAGCGTAACAACGATAGGGGGCTCAATCACGTAACACCTTAGTTTCCTTAGAAGATACTCCTTATTACCACTGCATTTATCGTTATGTCCAGCGCTCAAAGTTTTGATCATCGCTGACAGTGGATGGTTGGCCATATTCATTATCTAGCTAATATTTTTGCTGTTGACCTCTGCTCTTACGTCTAATCACTATCACCTTGTTTTACACATTAATGAAGCTTGGTTAGTTTTAGCCTGCAGTTTCAATATAGATTGCCACGGTGCGCCTGGCTGCCTTGATGAACTTGCTTTGTTTGTTGAGCATACGGGAAAACGCTGGATATCTGGCAAAAGGAAATTACAGCGTATGCTTCATTAATTCACGGGGTAACAAATTATTAACGTAATCAGCGGTACTCGATAAGCATTGTTAATGGGTAATGTTCCTATTCTTTCACTTCACTCTATCTTGCAGTATCAAACATGATATTGAGGGCGGTAAATAATTAAAATGTTATAAGTTGCTGATTTAAAATATACTTAATTTCGTGAAATTAAATAAAGAGGGAAGTGTTCACTTCCCTCTTTGTGTTGCAAGTTTGAGGGGCTGGCCTTGTTTTTGCCTTTAAAATACAAAATTTCATAATTTCCATTATCGCAATCATCGTGTTATGAGATAAAACACCTTCTCAGTTAACATTTTCTTTACATTTTGTTGGCGAAGAACTTGTGTCCTTCTATACTTTATTTTATTCCTATGTTCTGTGATCCGCCGCTTCTTTTTAATAATAATTAAGTCGAGGAGTTGTACCATGAATAATTTGAGACTAGTTGGTCTAGCTGGTGTACTTTTCTTAGCGAGTATTTCGAATACCCAAGCTTCTGTTTTTGATGCTGATGTTTTTCAAATTGGTGACTGGAGTCGTGCAGATCCTATTCTATTTTTAGGCATTAAGTCTTACCATATTCAAAAGAGTAGTCATGAACATCTTAATGAGAATAATCCGTCAATAGGTATTGAACTTTGGGATATTAGTGTTGTGTATGTTAGCAAGAATAGTTGGAATGATACTTCAGTCTTTGTTACATATGTTCCTGATTATGAAGTGAATAACTATTTATCATTAAGAGCGTTTGTAGGTTTTGCAACTGGTTACTATGATACGACTTCACTGAGAGTTCAGTCTGGTGAAAATGAATATACAACCCTCACTCCTTCAGTTAGCTCTTCTAGTGGAGTAATACCTATAGCTGGAGTAGGATTAACCGTATACCCTCTAGGCAGTAATTTTGGTATAAATGCTGATCTAACTCCTGACGTTTTGATGTTTTCAGCTTCTTATAAGTTTTAATAACTTGAACTTAACATATTGGCACAGATTATTAACCACTAACTAGCTAGTTTTCTTGAGGCTGATCCCTTTTCGTTCTGCTCTTAACTGCTTGGTACACTTGTCCATTGTTTATTTACCCACGTTCGTTGCTGTAGTGGCTTCTCTTACAGAATAACCTTGAACAACCAAAAATTAAGCGGATTCTAACTAAAATTCCAAGGGGTAATTACGCTTGCCTGTTCACCTCATTTAATCACCTATATTATTGATTAGATGAATAATATCAGCGTTAATTAGGTGGCAAGAATTACTGTGTCACTACAAAAACGTGATATTACCAAAGCATTTAGCAGCCTACTTTTTATACCGATCCGCTTAATATTATGTTCTGTTTTAGGAAGTGAGGCTTTAGCCTCGCCTCTTGTATTGCACGGTTAAAACCGCACTTCCAAATAAAAATACAGATCAATTGATTAGGCGAAATTGTATTAGATCTTAATCTCCGTAATTACGTCACAGACATAGAGTGGAATTCTATATGCTTCTAATCGTTGTTTTAAAATTCTGATATTTCTGAAGCTGCTTTTTAAGGCACCAAACACGTGAACGATATGTGACTGCCAAACTGGCGAACACTTAATATGTGCCGGCATGTAAAGGGCAGATAAAATCATGATCCGCCAGGTTATTCCATCGCTCAATATTTCCCTGCTGAACTAGAGCTCTACGCACAGTGTAAAGTTTGTCAACTGCCCGCCAAGGCTCAAGCCTGAAAATGGATTTATTCGGTGCTCTGCCTGGCGGCTGAAAGTATTTTAACCTTGGCAGAAAATTTCCGGAATAAATGGCGGGCAATGGAGCGATTGAAAAGGGCACTAAAAAGACGATCACAAAGTCGGTTATCGTTGTGTGGTGATTGCGCCACAGCTATTAAAATTTGGGCCTCAGAATATCCATTTGATAATTTCCTGTTATAAGCATTACTAGTGCCTGCTTAGTAATGCTTACTATTGAGCAAGCATAGGCTCATTGTGTACGGTTTCTATAAATTTATCAGGAACTGCTACAATGTTGAAATATAATCATTCATTGTTGTATTATCAGGATTAATTGTATGTTTCAGATGCTTACAATTGAAATAGGGTATGTGATGGCCGGGATTGTGGTTACGCTCCTAGCGGGCTCTGTTGCCATTGTCTTACTTCGGCCGAAATTTTCCGCTGAAACAGGCGTGAAGCATCTGGCCTGTATGAGAACGTGGTGGATACTTGTTTTTCTTTTCTTTCTCGCAATATCGTTCTCAAAGTATATTTATATCGCTTTGTTCTGTGCTCTTGCGTTGTTGGCATTCAGTGAGTTTTGTCATTTCTCCCGAGCTCGATTTAATAATTATCCTATTATATGTTGTTTTATACTTATCTGTACCCACTACTTTGTAATTAGTCAGTACAGCTATTATTACTTTTGGGGAATCGCTGCCGCAACCCCATTTGTTATTGTTTTGGTCGTTAAATATACTACTGGATCTTCTAAGGTCCTGCGGCTTTCTTTTAAGCTAGCTGTTGGTGTATTGATCTGCGGGTTCATGCTTGGCCATGCTGCTGTTGTTATTAATCTTCTGCCGGCAGACAGTTACGCTTCAGCCGGAGCTGTTCTTTACCTTGTACTCCTTACTGAGCTTAATGATGTATGTCAGTATGTCTGGGGTAAGGCTCTGGGGAAACATAAGGTGGTTCGAGTGTTGAGCCCTAATAAAACATTAGAAGGTTATGTCGGTGGAGTTATCTCTACCGCTGCTGTCGGCGTGGTTATTTATCCTATGCTGGTACCTTTTTCTTTTTACCAGTCTTTTGTCGCTTCGCTTATTATCGCTGTTGGTGGTTGTGGCGGTGATCTTTTGATGTCGTCTCTGAAACGCTATTTTGATGTTAAAGATACCAGCTCTATTCTTCCCGGACATGGCGGAATACTTGACAGGCTTGATAGCTTGTGTGTATCAAGCCCGTTTTTCTTCTATTATTTTCTGAGTTTGTAAGTAATTCCCTATTGCTTCTACAATTCAGGTCTAACTGAATAGGGCACTTTAATTCTGGATAATATCGCAATCAGCGTGAGAATAAGGTAAATTGTGGCGCATCAATATTAAAGAGAAAATATAATGAATCCAATTATCCAGACCCTAAAAGATCATAATGTAAATGATGAGAAAATCACGGAAGTATTTCAAGCCTTAACGGAAAACCCGTTAGCGGCCATGACTATCATACAAAGCTTAGGTATTCCTCAAGAAAAATTGCAGCCGTTGATGATGATGGTGATGACCAACCCCGATTTGATCAAACAAGCCGTTGAAGAGTTAAATTTAGATTTTTCGAAAGTAGAAGCTGCAAAAGCTAAACTACAAGAGAGCAAATAACTGCTTGCTAAATATTACAAAGCCTCAACACTGCGTTGGGGCTTTTTTAATGGGCGGACAAAGTACCTTAACTTTTAAATAATTTGAGTGCTTTTCTTTAATATCATTATTTAAAAAATTGAAGGTATGGGGGGCCTGCCTTTTCTGGTGGAAAAGACGACATTACCTCGCTAAGCCGCTGTCGCAGACACTGGGCTTGGTGACTCTTCGTTGTTCTTTTCATTCTCTGTTTCGAACATATCTTCTTGAGAATCAATTAGCTGCTTAATTAACTCAGGAAGTTCGCGGCGGTAAAAGGCGGCGTTATGATCACCCGAGGCGTAAGGCAGCGAACGAACAAATAAGCTAACTTGTTCTTTTCCAAGATCGTAGTTAATACTATCGGGACCACCAGTCGGCATTGCGCCGATAATTGTATTAAGGAGCTGTTCACAATAGTTTAAGTTTTTTGTGGTAACTGGTTGAAAAACAAAAAAGTTATTGGCGATTCTAAAGACTGCATTATGTTCATTTACCGTTAAAACTTCTTGTTCGACTAGTCGTTTTAGATCTGTCTTAAAATTATTTTTTATTGTCGCAACACGTAAAACAACGGCCTTCTTATGTTCTTCTATGATCTTTCTTTTTTTTGTTTCTACATAAAAATAAGCAACGATAAGTATAACTAAAACGGGTATTACAAAATATACAATAACTTCTAACATTAAATATATCCAACATTCAGCATCGTCCAGGCAGCTGATTAATAAACTAACTTAACCGGACCAAAAATTTATCCCAGCTCAAGTTAACAAGCTCAGCCGGCAATTTACCACAAAAATAGATCTTCAATTTTTTGTGCATTTATCTATAGATTAACAAATACAATTTTTTCGATGATGTATTCGTTAGAATCAATGTCTTAACAGTACGTATTTTGATTGAACGAATCTGATTATCAAAATTAGACTAGTCTGTAACTTTATAATTAATGCTAAACCATAGATAAGGTTGAGGATTATGATCTATTTTACGGATCGTTCAAGTTTTTTTAAAGATCTCTAAACATTCTGTATTGAAGTACAGCGTTCGCTGTTATCTCAGTGAGTGTTTTTTAGCCAAGGTGAATTAATTAAGCTTGGACCGGGTTATAAATCCAAAAGATTCGCAAATATATATTATGCAGAAGATGTTGTGAGTGACGAAGATTGGCGTTTTTTTGTCTCCGAGATTTTCAAACAAATCTGTACGTAATGAGGTAAGGATTGAACCAATCGGTAAACGCATAAGAACCGCCCGGTAATCAATGGACACAAATCTGATTTCGTCTAGATCTTATCGCATTGTCCAATGCTGTACTCGCTTCTATCATGAGCACTTTCATCGAATTATTATTGCTTGGCAAGAGACTCGAGATACCAAAACTTAAGGTAATATAATTGCTGACCTTCGAATGTTTATGCTCAATTGCTGATTTAGCAATATTTTTTTGTATGCTTTGAGCGATATTCAAAGCCTTTTTCTTACAGCCGCCTTTAAATAATATAATGAAATGTTCGCCGTCCATATAAAAGATAACTGCGTTTGCTTTTTCACAGACCTCCTGCATTAGACATGCTGTACTTAGTAGTACAACCTCACTGGAGTGCACGCCGTAATTGGCAATGTAAGGCTTAAAGAAATCAATCTCGCAGATAAATATGGATAATAACTTTTTCTGTTCAAGGCTCTCTTTCCAAAGCCTCTTATAGTCGGGCTGAAAAGTACTACGCTCAGATATGCTTTTGATTAACATCATCTGTTTAAGCGCTGACTGCTTAACAACGGGGGCTTGTATGGTTTGTTGTTTTATATTTACTGTTCTTTTATTTACTGTTCTTTTATTTACTCGGGTGAAATCTTCGCATATTTTATTGCGCCCGGAATCTATTGCTTCGGACAAAGTGCTTTGCGCTTGGTTGATTAAAATTTTTTTTGTGTTTGGATGAACAGACGACAAACCTATGCTTAATGTTACGATTTTACTGACGCTTGAATGCTTATGCTCTGTATTAGTTTCTTCTACCGCTTGACGTAAACTTTCAGCAATTATCTGACTTTTTATCTGATCGCCGCCTTTTATTAAAACGACAAAATCATGGTTTTTATAGCGAGCCAAAAAGGAGTCGTGTTTTTCACATATATTTTTTAAAGCAAGGCCGATCACAAGCAGCATAAATGATGAAGCTTGATGTCCGTAATTATCATGATAAGATTTAAAACAGTCAATATTACATCTCAGCACCGAGAGCATTTCATTTTCATTAGCGGCTTCTTGCCAGGAACGCGCCAGGTACACATCAAAAGCAGCTCGATCGGCGATATTCATTTGTGACATGGCCTGATCAAAAGCAGATGATTCTGTATTTACGGCCTGCTTTGTTTGTTTATAGTTAGTTATATCAATGACGGGTTGGTAATCCTCTTCAGGTTCCATCACTAGATAAATATCACTCTGACCTTGTGACTCAAAATCGATGCTGTCAACACCAAGCTTCTCTTGTGTGTTTTTATATTGCCCCATAAAATATTCCTTTATCATATCGGCTGTAATTACTCAGGTGAGTATTTTCCACTGCGGTTTTATGCTGTATTTTATATGCACAGCACAATGACATAAGGTGCTGTTAAATTAATAAAACTTGGTAATTCCTGTACCCGGTTATTCTCCTTTATTTTAGACAGGAATTAATGTAAGCGCTTTCTTTTGTGTTGTAAATGCTAAAAAAGTCTAATTATTATTTACATCGCTTTTATTTGTTCAAAATAAGATCTAGGTTGCCAATACGTAGAGACACACAGATAAAAGGTTACATAGGAAATATATTGGTTTCATAAAGTGCAGAATTAAGTTTCCTGTTTTGTTCCTGCCCGGCTGTATTCTGAGGCGATTAAAGAAGGGGGAATATAGTTGTTTTTTACTTCTTCGCCTAATATTTGTGTTAAGTGCAATATTCGTAAATTACAAATGATATGGACGTGTGCTTTTTTAGTTATAAGCACAGGGAATATGAGCTTAGTATTTTACGCGTGTTATTGAAATGTGAGCGTAGGATACCGTTATGAAAAAATTCCTGTTAATCGCGATGGTGTTATTTTTTAGTATAAGCGCTTTCTCCGCGGATAATGTTATTAGGGTGCGCGTGTCTGAGTTCCCGCCGCTGTATTACATGGACGATAGCGGTAAATGGACAGGCCTTGATGTTGAACTTGCAGATGCGGTTATAAAAGAAGCCGGCTTTAAGGCCAAATATATACCTACGTCATGGGTGGCAGGATTGCTGCATATCGAGAAAGGCTCTCTCGATATGATGATGAATATGGGGAAAACCGCAGAAAGATCTAAATATGCTGACTGGATAGGACCAGAAAGAAATACGCAGATGGTTCTGGTTGTAAGGGAAGCGAACCAGAGCATGCCGATAAAAGAGCTGGGTGATTTCATCAGAGTTTCACAAATTTATAAAATTAAATTTGGCATTCAAGCCAATGTGCATTACTCAGATGAATTCAATAATAAAATGAAAAACTCTCAATTCATGAACTGCTTTGAGTTTGTTAAGAACCTTAAAATGAGCCACCGTAAGGTAAAGGCAAATCACTTACTAGGTTTTTTTGAAGAGAAAATCGGTATGGTTTACAAGATTCAAACTGATCCCAGCTACGACGGTTTAGTTATTCATCCTTTCGTTCTTCAAGAAGAAGATGTTTTTTTCGGAATAAGCAAAAAAACTTCCCGGGAAGTATATGAAAAGCTGCAGGAAGCATTTAAGAAACTCGAACAGGACGGGACATTACAATCTATCAGAAAGCGTTATCTGCACCTGTGAATTTATATTCTGTTTTTATTTTTTTGTTGTAAAAATAACTTCCAAGAATCTCTACTTGTTGCATAAATATCAAATAATTACCATACTGACCACGCAGTTTGTATTTCCAGTAGAGAGCTCACAATGGCAGACAGTTTCTTAGTATTTGATAAAGATAAAAAAGATCATGTCAGTAACAGTATACTGGCTCTTTTTAATGAACCGGTATTACCCCGAGTCTGGTCAACTAAAAGTGCACTCAGCTTTGCAGCAGAAAGTCGGGTTTTTGCCTATGTTAATGATCAACAAGCTCCTGCTGTTATCGAAGCTGCTGTTAAAGGCAACTGGTACCTGGCTCTTTTACCTCACCCCGATGCAGGTTATTCCCGCCGTGGTTTTTGTATACAAAAAGACCTCGAGAAAGCGATTAGTGATGCAGAAAATGCTCAACCCCAAAAGGTAGATATATTACGCTGTAACGGCGAACTGGTATTAAGTTCAGTTGTTATCGGTCATGGTTTTAATTTCCGTCCCGACGGCCACAGCTATATCCGCCAGGAGCAGCTAAAAAGAACATGGCACAACATTCGGCATATAAATGATTTTTTACCGCAGAAGCTTTCTTTCAGTACCGCTAATGAAGGTTGCTTCACTACTGCCGCTGTTGGTGTGGTAATCGCAGAGCATCTCCATGGCTGTTCGCTGCCGGGTAATACTTTATCTGACAGTTTTATGAATGACGGTATGTGTCATACCATGATCCTGGCGCCGCGCAGCGTAATGGAAATACTGTACTTTTTTGTTACTGCTCCGTTTCGCGGGGTAACAAAACAGCCTGAATTTCTCGGGCTGGTAAAAAGCCAGTCGGTCACTATTGCTAATAATAAAGAACTTTTATATACAATTGACGGGCGCAGTAAAAATGCATCCGAGTTAATTATAGATACTGAGCCTAATGTATTGAATTTGCTGGCCTGCGATGATCTGCCGATTTCCGAGAGAGCGCCCAGCAGCAAAGAACAGCGGAAAATAAGCCGCCTTCCTGCTGGTGAGGCGGTGACAGCGATGGCCAGTAAACCATTGCCTTTTATTGCACATGCCGCAACGGAGGAGTTTAAAGAGCTGTATCAGTTATTGCGGGAAAACGCAGTTATCTCACCGGTATTTTTAACCCTGATGGTTTTATCAACACTTCTGGCAACTATCGGTCTTTATGCCAGCTCTGCGCCGGTCATTATCGGTGCAATGATTTTAGCGCCGTTAATGGCGCCGATTATTTCCTTAGCCATGGCGTTAACCCGGCAAGATGCCAGTCTGTTAACAGCCAGTTTAAAAACGCTGTTTACTGGTTTATGTACGGCGCTGTGTTTTGCCGCACTTGCTAGTTTTATAATGCCGATGGAAATCATTACCCCTGAAATATCCAACCGACTTAGTCCTAGTCTGTTAGATTTAGGTGTGGCGGTTATTTCCGGGGTTGCCGGTGCTTATGCGCATGCCCGTGTTAGTGCGGCTAAAAGTATGGCTGGCGTGGCCATTGCTGTTGCGCTAGTGCCTCCGCTGGCAGTGACAGGTATCGGTTTAGGCTGGCTGGATTTTCATGTTGCATGGGGAGCATTACTGCTGTTTTTAACCAATCTCGCCGGTATTGTTTTTGCCGCATCATTAACTTTTCTGATCTTAGGTTTTGCGCCTTTTACGCGTGCTAAAAAAGGTTTAAGCATTGCACTTATCGCGGTGATTGTTGTCAGTATTCCGCTGCTGCTGAGTTTTATACGTCTCTCTGATGAAGCTGAGATAGTACAAAAACTGCAGGGGCAGGTTATCGGCAATGTTGTTATTCGTAATATCCACGCACGCGCTGTTGAGCCTCTGCAGTTATCGATTCAACTGGTTACTCCAACGTCACTGACAGGTGTAGAGCTTGACAGTATTAAACAGGCCATTGAAGCAAAGTTACAGCGCAAGGTGATTATGGAGGCACAGGTTATTATTCGCCGTGAGTAATTAGCTAAATCCTATGATGAGAAAAAGGAGCTAAGCAGCTCCTTTTTAACTGTTTTGTATGCATGCTCAGCAGAGCTGAAGGGCAAGGTGCAGCCTATTGGTGCTTATCCATCTCTCGGACAAGGTATTCCTCGACAGATTTTAAAAGAACAGTATCTGCCTGCTGTAGTGTGTTGAACATCAACCAAAGATAGGGGTCTTTGTCGTACCAGCGCCGACGGTACAGTGAAAGGGGGAAATCAAACGTTTTTTCATAACAAAGCAGACTTGGATCATGTTTTTTTACCAGATCCATCACCCCTTTTAAAAGTGGATCCATGACTTTTTGATCCATTTCATTAAATGCATCCAGTCTTTTGCCCAGTACTTCATATTCGTCATACCATCGATTCATTATATCCTCTCTGATTCAGCTTGTTACTTAGTCTGTTTTCATCCTTGAGGTTTCATCTTGTTAACTGCGATAATAGTGTAAAGCTACTGATAATTATAGCGCTATAAATAAAATAGACATATAAAATATGTATCTAATACTTATTTGCAACTCTATGATTTAAGGGGATTTATAGTTGGCTTCAGTTTTAAATACTCGCACAGTCAAATAAATTGCACGATATTTGACCATAACATGATGATTTAAAAGTTAAAATCATCATGTTATGGTGTCGCATCTGCTAACGCAGTGATCACTATAGAACCACAAGAGATTAATCTCAGCCATGACTAAAATTGGCGGGTAAACTAAGACCGCTGTTATTGTAATAACAGCGGTCTTTATTTTTAAAGTTAAGCGCTTAGTTTCCGCTGTACAGTATGCAGGCGCTGTCCTAATAAAACGGCGGCTACGGTTAAACCGACGGTGATACCAATCCAGAATCCTTGTGCACCTAGCGGTTCAGTCAGAAGATCTGTCATGCCGAGCAGATAACCTAAGGGTAAACCAACTAGCCAGTAAGCAATAAAAGTTCGGGTGAAAATCGACACCATCTCTTTATAGCCGCGTAATGCGCCGGCGGCAACAACCTGAATTGAGTCAACACACTGATACATTGCCGAGAACAGCATTAAAGTGACGGCTAAGGTGATAACTTCCGGGTTGCTGGTATAAAGCAGTGCGATATCTTCTTTGAAGATAACGGTTAATATCGCCGTGATTATCGACAGACCCAGACCGGTAGTAAAACCAGCATAACTTGCATTTTTAGCTCCCTCGGGATTGCCGGTGCCTAAATTAAAACCGACGCGGATACTAACGGCATTAGCAACACTCATCGGCAGCATAAATACCATGCTCGAGAAGTTCATTGCTATCTGGTGAGCGGCCACAATCATTGAGCCTAGCGGCGCAATCAATATTGCAATACCCGCGAAGATAGTGACTTCAAAAAACAGAGCGATGGCCACAGGTAATCCGAGTTTGAAGATCGACCCGATTTGGGCATAGTCCGGTTTACTAAAAGACTTGAACAGCGGATAGTGCTGCAGCTTTTTGGCGTATAAAACGTAAATCAGCAGTGCCAGCAGCATCACCCAGTATACTATGGTAGTTGCAACACCACACCCCGCACCGCCTAACGCAGGCATACCGAATTTACCGTATACAAAAATCCAGTTAAGCGGAATGTTAGTGAACAGGCCGATAAACGCGATCACCATTGCCGGTTTGGTCAGCGATAAACCTTCAACATAATTCCGCAGTGCCTGGAATAGTAAAAAAGCAGGTACCGCCGCCAGCACGGCATATAAGTACTGTGTGGTGATTGCTTTTAATGCCGGCTCAATATCCATATAGTTAACAATGGCGCTGGCATTATATAACACCACCATAATAGGCAGTGACAGTATTAACGCTAGATAAAGTCCCTGTTGTCCGGTCTGCGGGATCCTGTCGGTCTGCTGTGCGCCGTGTGCCTGAGCTGTAAGCGGTATTAATGCCATTAATATACCAACACCAAACAAAATACAGGGCAGCCAGATACTGGCGGCAATGGAGACGGCCGCCATATCGTTAGCACTGACACCACCGGCCATGACGGTATCAACAAAACCCATTGCAGTCTGCGCAAACTGTGCAAAAAAGATAGGGATCGATAATTTGAGAATTTTGTTGATTTCTAGTGAGTAGGACACGAAAACTCCGAATGAATGGATCAAATAGGTAAGCTCTGAATCTGCTTGTTCATAAAAGCCGAAGTGTATGCCTAAGGCCCTGTTGTGGCAATTAAATTTATGTTAATTATCGCAAATTAATAATTCGATGATAGGCATCTTATTTTAGTTAAAAAGTTCGGTCAACACTACAGCGAACAAGTACACTGATTAAGCGCATCCGTGACTACTGTCGTTATCAAATAATAGGCGTTTTATTATGAGCTTACAGATACTGAAACATTTCTTTAATCCCAAATCAATCGCGGTTATCGGTGCTTCTGTTAATCCGCATCGAGCCGGTTATCTGGTGATGAATAATCTACTGGCAGAAGGGTTTAACGGGCCGATTATGCCGGTGACACCTAAATATGTTTCGGTGCACGGGGTCTTGGCTTATAAGAATATCGATCAGCTGCCGATAACGCCGGAGCTTGCGGTTATTTGTACTAATGAATTTCGTATCCCGGAAATTCTGCATGCGCTGGTTAAAAAAGGCTGTAAAGCTGCGATTGTGGTGACCACTGAAAATGAGCCGAAAATTGCGAGTGAGATTTATGCGCTGGCCAGACAGTATAATATTCGCCTTTTAGGTATGAGCAGTTTAGGTATTATTAATCCGCATACTCAGTTAAATGCTAGTCTGGCTCACTGCGGCGCTTTAAAAGGAAATATTGCATTTGTCTCTCAGTCTGCGGCTGTATGCACCACCGTGCTGGACTGGGCAAACAGTAAACAGATCGGATTTTCAGCCTTTGTCTCTTTAGGGGATGCTCAGGATATCAGTTTTGCTGAGTTATTAGATTATCTCGCGCGTGATACAAAGACTAAATCGGTTTTACTGTATGTCGACAGTATTTCAGATGCGCGTGCATTTTTATCGGCATCTCGCGCTATTGCGCAGCATAAGTCGGTATTAGTGATTAAATCCGGAAGCTCTTTAATAGGGGCAAAAGCGGCTGCTTTACATAGTAACGGCCGATACGGTCATGACAACGTTTATGATGCGGCTATTAAACGAGCCGGTATGCTGCGGGTGCATGATCTGCATGAGCTATTTGCCGCTGTTGAAACACTTGCATATTCGAATCATCTGCACGGTGAACGTTTAGCGGTTATTACTAACGGCGGTGGTTTAGGTATTTTAGCGGTTGATGATCTAGCGGCAATGGGCGGCCGTCTTGCTGAGCTTGATGTTGATTTAAAAACTAAGTTAGACAGTTGCCTGCCGAGTAACTGGTCGCATAATAATCCTATCGATATGATCGGAGATGCCGATCCCAAACGCTATGCGACAGCGTTAGGTCATCTTATGGACAGCAGCCAGGTTGATGCGGTTTTAATTATGCACTCTCCTTCTGCCTTATCAGACAGTGAAAACAGCGCGCAGGCAATTATTGATGTGATCGCTAAACACCCTAAGCGTAAGCAGATTAACATTTTAACCAACTGGACGGGTGAAACGGCTGCTAAACCTGCCCGGGCTTTATTTGCTCAGGCAAAAATACCGACATTTAGAACCCCGAAAGGCGCTGTTACCGCTTTTATGCACCTGGTGCAGTATCGCCGTAATAAAAAGCTGCTGATGGAAACCCCCGCCAGTATTCCGGATCATCTGGTTTACGATATTAAAGCGGCGGCAGAGTGTATTCGCCAAAATGTTAATCCGCAGTCTCTGTCCGCCCGCCTTAACACCTATCAGGCCAAACCTATATTAGAAGCTTATCATCTTAATACTATTGAAACTGTGGTGGTAAGCTGCAGTGAAGAGGCGCTGCACAAAGCTGCTGTGATTGGTTTTCCATTAGCGGTAAAGATAAATTCGCCGGATATTGAATATAAATCACAGGTCCATGGTGTAATGCTCAATATTAACAGCCGGGAGGCACTGAAACTGGCGTTAACTGAAATTAAGCAGCGGGTTGCCGCTTTTCTGCCAGATGCGCGTTTAACAGGGTTTACTCTGCAGAAGATGCTTGCCAGCGGTTTGGGTTTAGAGCTTAGAGTGATGATTAAACAGGATCCGATTTTTGGTCCGGTGATTGCTGTTTCTCAGGAGAGTGATGCCCGCGATTTACAGACAACCCTGGAAAATGCGGTTGTTGCGCTGCCGCCGTTAAATATGGCGCTGGCACGTTACCTGATGATTCAGGGGATTGCAGATAAAAAAATCAAGATCAAACGGGGCATTCAGGAGTTTGATATGGATGCCGTGTGTTTAATGCTGACTAAGATTTCGCAGATGCTAATGGATAATCCCGAAATCAAAGATCTCGATCTAAACCCGGTATTAGTGTGTGCCGAGCAGGTCACTATTTTAGACAGTCAAATGCAGCTGTCGCTTGCGCCGGAAGGCTACCTTAATCAGTTTGCTATCAGTCCGTATCCAAAACATCTGGAAGAAAACATTAAATTAAAAAATGGTCAGACAGTGCTTATCCGTCCAATTACCCCTGAAGATGAAGGGCGCCATCAAGCCTTTGATGCGGCTTTAACTGAAGAAGATCGGTATAAACGTTATTTCTCGCAGCGCGGTAAAATGACCCATGAAGAGATGGCGATTTTAACTCAGATTGATTATGAGCGGGAAATGGCATTTATCGCGGTTCGTTTAGATAAGCACAAAAACCAGGAAACCTTAGCGGTTATTCGTGCTTCAATTGACCCTGATAATCATGATGCAGAGTTTGCCATGATTGTGCGCTCAGATCTGCAGGGATTAGGGCTGGGAAATATATTATTAAATAAACTGATTAACTACCAGAAAACCAAAGGTACAACTTATTTAACCGGCATGACCATGATCTCCAATGTGGGGATGGCAGCTTTGGCTAAAAAACTGGGTTTTTCTGTTGAGCGGGATATTGAAGAGGGGGTGATTAATATGTCCCTAGCGCTGCAGAGTTGAGCATAATATAAGGTCTTTATAACCGTACGTAGAGGAAACATGCCCGGATGACCTGATTATTTAACAAATACTGTTATTAAGGGCTTAGCAATCGGCAGACCTTCTTGTATATTAGAGGGCTGTTTATTTTAAAGTTTGTCCTGCTGAGTTTAAAAGTCTCTTCGAAGCAAAAGAGCAGTTATTTTTTATTGCCGGGTTACTGCACTGCAGAAACAGTCGCCGGCAGAAGCAGACAGTAAAGGACGCGTTCCGCATAAAATTCAATTTATAGCAAAATAAGAGTGTATAAAAATGAGCCAAGTTGCCTCCATCGAAGAAGTTACACAGAAAAACCCGCAGGAAAAGCACCTTTGTGATTACCGTGCTTGTGATTTCGCTGTCAGTACATTAGATCTTGAATTTGATCTGTTTGATGAATGTACGCAGGTTAAAGCCGTTAGTCATATCAGCCGAAGCACTAGAAGCGAAACACCGTTATTTTTATTTGGTGAACAGCTGAAGTTAGTTTCAATTTTAGTCAATGATAAGCCTTATACTGATTTTGAGTTAGTTTCAGGCGGGCTGCAGATTAATCGACTCCCGGATGAGTGTAAATTAGAAATTAATACTGAAATTAATCCGGCCGCCAATAAAGCCTTTGAAGGTTTGTATAAATCCGGTGATGCATTTTGTACACAGTGTGAAGCGGAAGGTTTCCGTCGTATTACCTATTATTTAGACCGTCCCGATGTGATGGCTAAATTCACTACCAAAATAACTGCAGATAAAAGCCTTTACCCGTCATTACTGTCCAATGGTAACCGTGTTGACCAGGGAGATTTAGATAATGGACGTCACTGGGTAAGCTGGGCCGATCCTTTTCCGAAACCGGCTTATCTGTTTGCGTTAGTAGCCGGTGAGTTTGACTGTTTAACAGATACTTATACCACAAAAAGCGGCCGCTCCGTTGCTTTAGAATTGTTTGTGGATAAAGGAAATCTGGATAAAACCGCACACGCGATGCTGTCATTGAAAAAATCCATGTTATGGGATGAGCAGCGTTTTAATCTTGAATATGATTTAGATATTTACATGATTGTGGCGGTAGATTTTTTCAATATGGGCGCCATGGAGAATAAAGGCCTGAACATTTTTAATTCAAAATTTGTTTTAGCCAACTCTCAAAGCGCGACAGACCAGGATTACTTAGGTATTGAAGCGGTTATCGGCCACGAATATTTCCATAACTGGACAGGTAACCGTATTACTTGCCGTGACTGGTTTCAGTTAAGTCTTAAAGAAGGTTTAACAGTATTTCGCGATCAGGAGTTCAGTTCAGATCTGGGCTGCCGCAGTGTTAACCGTATAGCGAATGTTAAAATTCTGCGTAATCATCAGTTTGCTGAAGATGCCGGTCCGATGGCGCATCCTATTCGTCCCGCGTCAGTCATGGAGATGAATAACTTTTATACGGCAACTGTGTATAACAAAGGCTCGGAAGTGATCCGTATGATGCATACTCTGCTGGGGGAAACAAAATTCCAGGCAGGCATGCGGCTGTATGTTGAGCGTTTTGACGGACAGGCGGTGACCTGTGATGATTTTGCCGCCGCTATGTCAGATGCAAGCGGTATTGATTTATCGTTGTTCAAACGCTGGTATTCACAGTCGGGTACACCGCAGGTCAATGTGACCGATCATTATGACAGTACGACGCAGACTTATCAGATAACCTTTAAACAGAAGAACCTGCCGACTGCGGATCAGCATATTAAGCAGACACTGCATATCCCTATTGATATTGAACTGCTTGATGAAAGCGGCCGGGCACTGGATTTAGGTAATGGTAAAACGAATAACGTACTCAGTTTGACTCATAAAGAACAGACCTTTGTTTATAAAAATGTTTCGGAAAAGCCAGTTCCAAGTATTTTCCGCGGTTTTTCTGCCCCGGTTAAGTATCAGTATGCCTACAGCGATCAACAGCTGCAGCATTTAATTACTTTTGCCAGTGACGAGTTCTCTGCATGGGACGCTGGACAGACTTTATTTAATAAATATCTGCTTAAAAACGTACAGTCTCTACAGGCTAAGCAGAGCTTAGCGCTGCCGGCGGCCTTTACTGATGCCTTTAAGGCTGTTTTAGTTAATGACAGGGTAGATCCGGCTTTAATCGCTGATATGTTTGATTTTATCAGTGAAACAGGAGCAATGGAGTTATTTGAACGTGTCGATATTGAAGCGCTGCACCAGGCACGTGATTTTATGCTGAAACATCTGGCGGCGGAATTAAAAAATGAGTTTGTTGATGCTTATAATAATCATCAGGTGAAAGGTGAATATCAGCCGGACAGTGCCGATATCGCTAAGCGTAAACTGGCCAATACTGCGCTGCGGTATATTAGTAAAGCAGATCCGCTATTAGCTGATCAACTGGTGGTTAAACAGTTAGAAAACTGTAATAACATGACCGATCACCTCGGTGCTCTGGCTGCCGCCAACAGCGGCCTGCTGGATTGTCGTGAAAGTGTCATGGCTGAGTTTGATGATAAGTGGTTTGAAAACGGACTGGTGATGGATAAATGGTTTAGTCTACAAGCCAGCCTGCCGAGTGCTGAGGTGCTGAATAATATTAAAGCGCTGTTTAACCACCGCAGTTTTGATTTTAGCAATCCGAATCGATTACGTGCCTTAGTCGGCGCCTTTGTACAAAATAATGCTTATCATTTTCATGCGCCAGACGGCAGTGGTTATGAGTTTTTAACTGAGCAGCTGATTAAATTAAACAGTCAGAACCCGCAGGTAGCGGCACGTTTAATTACGCCGCTTATTCAGTTTAAACGCCTGGATCAGCCTCGTATTGAATTAATGAAAACCCAGTTAAATCGTTTACTTAAACTAGATGATTTGTCTCTGGATTTGTACGAAAAAGTATCAAAAGCGTTAGCGCAATAATATTCGCCGTTTTAGCGGTACAATTAGCGTGATCCACTCAGCCTTTCTGGTAATTCAGAAAGGCTTTTTTTTATCCCCTTGATCTGATTCATATTATTTGCTGTGTGTAAGAGGAAAATCAACTTTAGGTTGATCGTCATTAAAACACCAACAATAAGAAGTCAGATGATGAAAAAATATTTGAAATATCTGTTACCAGTCCTTGTGCCGTTTATCATTTTATTATTACCCGCCAGTAGTTTCGGTATTGATGGAATGACCTTGGTTGAACAGCGGGTTATTGCCATTTTTGTAATGGCGACCTTATGCTGGGTGTTAGAGCCGATTCCTATTTATGCCACTTCAGTGTTAATCATTGTTTTACAGCTGCTGTTAATCTCCGATAAGGGGTTATGGTTTACTAAGAGTGCACCTGCAGAAGAATTAGGTCATTTAATCAGCCATAAAGCGCTGATGGGCACCTTTGCTTCACCGATTATAATGCTCTTTCTCGGCGGTTTCTTTTTAGCGATGGCCGCCACGAAATACCGCTTAGATGTTAATCTGGCGCGTGTGCTGCTCAAACCTTTCGGACAAAACCCCAAATTTGTGATGCTCGGGTTAATGATGATAACTGCAGTTTTCTCCATGTTCATGAGCAACACGGCAACGACCGCTATGATGCTGTCTATTTTAACCCCGGTTATTGCACTTTTTGGACGTGACGATTTAGGTAAAGTTGCCTTTGCACTTTCGGTTCCAGTGGCCGCAAATATCGGCGGTATCGGCACACCGATCGGAACACCGCCTAATGCTGTTGCGCTGAAATATTTAGTCGATGAGAACAACATCAGCTTTGGTGAATGGATGGTATTCGGCGTGCCGTTTGTGGTGGTGATGTTATTTATTGCCTGGCTTTTACTGACCACTTTGTTTCCGGCTTCCATTAAAGAGATCAACCTTAATATCAAAGGGCGCTTCTTGAAAACACCGAAAGCCATAACTGTTTATGTCACTTTTGTGATCACCATTCTATTGTGGCTAATGGGCGGCCTGCACGGCATGAATTCTTATGTTGTCGCCTTGATTCCGGTTGCGGTCTTTTCTATGTTTAAAATCATAACGAAAGAGGATTTAAAGAAAATTTCGTGGGATGTTTTATGGTTAGTTTCAGGTGGTATTGCGTTAGGTGTCGGCCTGGATAAATCAGGGCTTGCCGCCAATGCCATTGAAGCGATTCCATTTGCTGAACTTCATCCTTTACTGTTAATTGCCGGTGCATCGGCATTGTGTTTATTAATGGCTAATTTCATGTCACATACCGCAACAGCCAATTTACTGTTACCACTGGTTGCCGCGCTGGGGGCATCAATGCATTCATTATTACCCTATGGAGGGGAAGTGGTGCTGATTCTAGCTGTTACATTTGCTGCATCACTGGGTATGTCGCTGCCGATTAGTACACCGCCGAATGCACTTGCTTATGCATCGGGACATGTTGAAACCCGGCAGATGGCAAAGGTCGGTGTTGTACTCGGTATTATCGGACTGCTGATCACTTATGCAATGCTGTACGTACTTAATCAGCTTTCATATGTTGGCTAAACAGCTGTAAATAATCATTTATACATTTAATTTCAATGGGGACCTATGGATAAAATCAATATAATCTGCGTCGATGATGAACGCGAGGTGCTGGAGTCTGTCAGCCGGGATCTCGCCTACTTTGCCGACATGTTTAATATAGAAGAGTGTGAATCAGCTTTTGAGTGTGAGGAGTTGTTAGAAGAGCTTGATGCGCAGCAGGAATATGTCGGGGTGATCATCTCTGATCACGTTATGCCGGAAAAATCGGGAGTAGAGCTTCTTACTGAAGTTGCTTTAGATCATCGTTTCCTAGGCACTAAAAAACTGCTGCTGACCGGTCTGGCAACACAAGCTGACACTATTCGTGCAATCAATAATGCCAAGCTGGATAATTTTTTAGAGAAAGTCTGGGATCCGCAGGAGCTGCAGCAGACGGTTAAAGAGCTGCTGACTGAGTATATTGTCGAAAAAGGCCTGGAGTACGAAGACTACATAGAAAAACTGGATCCGCCGACCTTGTACCGTTTAATTAAATGTTAGTGACCAGCCCGTTTTAAATAATACTGCCATAAGTAACCGTTAAGCCTTCCTGAGCATTCAGGAGGGTTTGCTTGCGGCAAAGGAGTGCTTAATGATAAAACCATATTTAAAGTACATTTTACCTGTTATCCTGCCTTTAATTATTCTTCTGCTTCCTTCGGACAGTTTCGGCATCGATGGTTTAACGCTGGTGGAACAGCGTGTTATTGCTATTTTTGTTATGGCGGCCCTTTGCTGGGTACTCGAGCCGATTCCTATCTATGCGACTTCGGTATTAATTATTGTTTTTGAACTGCTGCTTATTTCTGATAACGGTTTATGGTTTGCCACCAACGGTCATCCGGAAGTACAGGGGACCCTGATTAAGCAGAGTACCATTATGGCGACCTTTGCCTCGCCGATTATTATGCTCTTTTTAGGTGGTTTTTTTCTCGCGATGGCTGCTACAAAATACCGCTTGGATGTGAATTTAGCGCGGGTATTATTACGCCCCTTTGGCTCCAGCCCTAAGTATGTGATGCTCGGTATTATGATGATAACGGCAGTCTTTTCGATGTTTATGAGTAATACCGCAACCACTGCGATGATGCTGTCTATTTTAACCCCGGTAATTGCACTGTTTGCTAAAGAAGATATTGGTAAAGTTGCTTTTGCGTTGTCGGTGCCGGTGGCTGCAAATATCGGCGGCATCGCAACGCCGATCGGTACACCGCCTAATGCCGTTGCCTTGAAATATTTAGTCGATGAATACAGTGTCAGTTTTGCGCAGTGGATGGTAATAGGCGTGCCTTTTGTTGTGGTGATGCTGCTGGTTGCCTGGGTATTACTAAACCGCTTGTTTCCGGCAGATACTAAAACCATTCATCTGGATATCGAAGGGCAGTTTTTGAAAACACCCAAAGCTTATTTAGTTTATGTCACCTTTGCTTCTACTATTATATTATGGTTATTAGGCGGCGTACACGGCATGAGTGCTTATGTGGTGGCCATGCTGCCGGTAGCGATATTCTCTATGTTTAAAATTATTACCAAGGAAGATTTAAAAAATATTTCCTGGGATGTTTTATGGCTGGTATCGGGCGGTATTGCACTGGGCGTTGCCCTGGATAAATCCGGGCTGGCGTCTAATGCGGTTAATGCTATTCCCTTTGACAGTTTCCATCCGCTGGTGCTGATTGTCGGTGCATCTATGATGTGTCTGGTGATGGCGAACTTTATGTCTAATACCGCGACTGCGAATCTGATCCTTCCTCTGGTGGCTGCTCTGGGTGCATCAATGACTTCATTAATCCCCTTTGGCGGTCAGGTGGTGCTGATTCTTGCGGTGACTTTTTCTGCGTCGTTAGGCATGTCTTTACCAATCAGTACCCCGCCTAATGCATTAGCTTATGCATCCGGGCATATTAAAAATACGCAGATGCTTAAAGTGGGCGTCATTCTCGGCAGTATCGGTTTACTGGTAACCTTTGCTATGTTGTTTATATTAAATAAACTCGGAGTGGTGGGGATTTGATTCTGCTATAAAAAATGACTCCACCAAGCTGGTGGAGTCATTGAAGATTTAACTCTTGTTTTATCTGTTTCCCGCCGCTTAATGATTTCTGCTTATAGACATCTACCCGGCAGGCGGGGTTGTGGAGAAATTAAGCATTACTGCTGGATCTGTTTTTCACCGTTTAATATCTCCTGCTTATAGACATCTACCCAGAATGCGGTTGCTCCGCACACTGCTGCCGGCATAATAATAAAATTAACCACAGGTATAGTGGTGAAAAAACTGACCAGCATACCAAAGGTCAAGTTTTTGCCTAAGCGTCTGCTTAATGCGCTTTTCATGGTGTTAAACGGAATTTTGTGATTGTCGAAAGGGAAATCAGCATACTGAACGGCCATCATCCAGCCAGCAAAAACAAACCAGATAAAAGGCGCGGCCGTCTGGCCGAAGACCGGGATAAAAAATAATACTCCACAGAACAGCATACGCGGTAAAAAATAAGCCAGTTTCTGCATCTCGCGTTTAAAAATCCGTGGTAGATCTTTTAACAGGTCAGTAAAACCATCGTCATTAAGGCGCTCATTAGTCAGCAGATTTTCTGTTTTTTCAGCGAGCAGGCCGTTAAACGGTGCAGCAATAATATTGGCGACGGTTGAAAAAATAAAAGAAAAAGCAAATAAAATGGAAACGACTAAAATCGGCCAGACAATATAAGACAGCCAGTTTAAATAGTCAGGTAAAGCTGCAATATATCCATCAATCCAGTCCATAACTGCAGTGAATAAAAACCAGAAAGCTCCGGCAAAAATGATGGTATTAATGACAAGCGGGATTAAAACAAAAAGCCGCAGTTTTGGATGACTCAGCAGTTTTAAACCTTTGAGCAGGTAGCCGATTCCGGAAAGCGGCTGCTTAACAAGCGTATTTGGTAACATAGATAACTCTTATTAAAAAATTGAATGGGCGATTCTACGCTAATAAACGTACAAAAATCTCGCGTTTGCTTTAACGCATAACAATTTTATAAAAAAAAACAGGCAATATATAGACGCTTTGCCTTATTCAAGGTAGTTTATTGGGCATATGCTTCAATTTTCATTTTGTTAATCAAGAGAAACAATAATGCAACATTTCCAACCAATCTTAATTGCTATCGGTTTACTGGCCATCGCTGCTGTTTTAATTCATGGTTACCTGCTCAGTCGTAAAGAAAAAATGCAGGCAGTTGAAAACACAACTGAAACGGATATTTTCTCTGAAAAATCCGTAACTCCAGAAACCGAAGAGGGCATTATTGGTGATGTAAGAATTATCAGTGACAAGTCGGACAGAGCAGAGCAGAGCATCGATTTCTCAGTGGCTTTAGATGATGAAAAAGAAGTGCATATTAATTTTTCTCCTGCAGCCGCTCCAGTTGAAAAAGACTCTTTCGATATACAGTCCGTTGATACAGCAGCAGATGAGCCTCGCGCAGAAGTGCAGCATGAGCTTGTTTTAGAGGTAGAGTCGAGTGAGACTCAGACTGCTGATGACAACAATGACAAACTAGAAAATCCAGCGAAGCCGGATCAAGTACTGACTGAAGCACCGGACGAAGTTGTTGAGCATACTGTTAAACCTCAGGTTGCGGTTAAAGGGCAAGTCCAAGAACCAGATATTTTTATCTTTAATGTAGTTGCAAAAGGCGAAGGGCGTTTACGCGGCCATGAGCTGCTGCAGTTTTTCTTAACGGCCGGTTTTCGTTTTGGGGAAATGTCTATTTTTCACCGCCATCTTCACTCCGACGGAACCGGACCGGTTTTATTCAGTATTGCTAATATGATGGCTCCCGGTATTTTTGAACCTGAACATATGGAGCAGTTTAACTCCGAAGGCGTGTCGTTTTTCTTAACGGTACCGAACAATGAAATAAATGTTAAAGAAGCATTTGATATGATGTTAACGGCGGTTGAGCAGATGGCTGAAGAATTTAACTGTTTAGTTTTAAATGCAGAGCGTGAACCGTTAACCGAACAACAGTTCAGAAACTACCATGAGCGTTTATTACATTATATTTAACAGCAGTATGGTAAACTTAGCTGCACATGAAAACCTCGTTTAACGAGGTTTTTTTATAATTAAATTTTCAACCAGCTGGTACAGGCATGACAGTCAAAAATAAGATTAAAGAATTAAGCGCATTATTAGAAGAATATAACTACCAGTATTACGTACTTGATCACCCAAGTGTACCGGATAGCGAATACGATCGTATTTTCCAGGAATTACAAAAACTAGAGCAGGAAAATTCCGATTTAATTTCCCCTAACTCCCCGACACAAAAAGTAGGCGGAATAGCACTGAGCAAATTTGAACAGGTCACCCACCGCATACCTATGCTCAGTCTGGATAACGTATTTGAAGCGCAGACCTTAAACGATTTTATGCAGCGTGCCATGGATAAATCATCTCTTGCCGAAACCGCATTCTGTATCGAACCAAAACTTGACGGTTTAGCCGCCAGTATTATTTATGAAAACGGTTTACTGGTACAGGCGGCGACTCGCGGCGACGGTCAGACCGGTGAAAATGTCACTGAAAATGTTAAAACTATTGCGAATATCCCGCTTAAGCTTCGCGGCGAAAATATCCCGCCGTTATTAGAAGTGCGTGGTGAAGTGTTTATGCTTAAGGCCGGCTTTAATAAATTAAATGAAGGTCTGATTAAAGCGGGTGAAAAACCTTTTGTTAACCCGCGTAATGCCGCTGCCGGCAGTTTACGTCAGCTTGATTCAAAAGTGGCGGCCAGCCGTCCTCTAGCATTTTACTGTTATGCGGTCGGAGTCTTTGAAGGTGATGATTTAGCGGGCAGCCAGTTTGAACGTATTCAGCAGCTTAAGGACTGGGGCCTGCCTGTTTCCGAAGAAGTAAAACGTGTTGTTGGTGAAGACAAGTGTCATGCATACTATCAGGCCATTCAGGAAAAACGTCCCGATCTAGCTTATGAGATTGATGGTGTTGTTTATAAAGTTGATGATATCAGCGTGCAGGAAAAACTAGGTTTTGTAGCGCGTGCACCTCGCTGGGCTACGGCTTATAAGTTCCCGGCTGAAGAAGCGGTTACCGAGGTTGAAAATGTCGAGTTTCAGGTCGGGCGTACCGGAGCAATTACGCCTGTGGCTAAACTGAAACCGGTTTTTGTCGGTGGTGTTACCGTGTCCAATGCAACACTGCATAATAAAGATGAAATTGAACGTTTAGGTATATTGATTGGTGATCAGGTAGTAGTGCGCCGTGCTGGTGATGTTATTCCGCAGGTTGCGCGGGTCTTAACTGACAAACGTGAAACACAGACTACCCGGGAAATTGAATTTCCTGCTGTGTGCCCGGTTTGTGAAAGCACCGTTGAACGTATCGAAGGGGAAGCTACGATACGCTGTGCGGGCGGTTTATACTGTGAAGCACAGCGTAAGGAAGCGATTAAGCATTTTGCCTCGCGTAAAGCTTTAGATATTGACGGCTTAGGTAATAAACTAGTTGAGCTGCTGGTGGATGAAAAAATGATCCAGGATCCTGCGCAGTTGTTCAGCTTAACTACTGCGCAGGTTTCATCGCTGCCGAGAATGGGTCAAGTTTCTGCGAAGAAATTGATTAACAGTCTGCAGGTTAGTAAAAAAACCACACTGGCACGTTTCCTGTATTCCTTAGGTATTCGTGAAGTTGGTGAAGCAACTGCAAATAATTTAGCCGGCCACTATAAAACGATTGAAGCAATTGAAAAAGCCGGTGTTGAAGATCTGAAAAGTGTTTCCGATGTTGGTGAAATTGTAGCTAAGCATATCTATTACTTTTTCCGTCAGGAACATAATATAGAGGTGGTCAGCAAGCTGATTGACGCGGGCATTCACTGGCCGCTTATTGAAGATGTTCAGGAGAGTGAATTAGCCTTATTAGGTCAGACTTTTGTGATCACCGGATCATTCGATAAAATGTCCCGCAGTGATATTAAACTTGCGCTGCAGGCGTTAGGTGCAAAAGTTGCCGGCAGTGTGTCGAAAAAAACCACAACAGTTGTTGCGGGCGCAGCTGCCGGCTCTAAGCTGACTAAAGCACAGGATCTTGGCATTGAGATAATGGATGAAGCTGCTGTACTTAGTTTGTTGAATGTCTAAAAAATTAACAGTTGATCACTGCATTTATTCTATAAATCAGTAGGATATTTATTATCTTAAAAAGTTGGGGAACACATGAAAAAAATTAAAAATGAATCTCAATTATTACAACATGCCACCAAATTAGGTGCGGCGTATGCGCTCAAACGTGGTTATGTGGGTATCGACGGCACTACATCCGCGAAAGATAAACAGGAGTGTATTTACCGTTTGCTAGTACAGGACAAGCTTGTTTCACCTCTAAGTAAGGAGGATGAAACAACAGCGAATATTCGCCATAAGCTGGTTCTATGGATTATGAAGCACCTGCCTCCGGAGCATTCCCTCCTCAAGTAATCAATATCCGCATTGTTCAGGTAATGCGGATTATTTTCGCTTACACTGATATACATCGTATAATTAAACCTTATGTTTAAATGGAGTTATGATGTCCCGCATAAAACTTGTAATCACTTTTCTCTGTTGTGTTTTTTTAATCACTACAGCTTACGCTAAACAAACAGCTGTGGTTGTGTATACAGATCCGGTAAATGCGCTGGAAAAATCAATACAAAAACAACTTCAGGTTTCTGATACTGTTGAGTCCATGGTGACTTTAAGCAATGATACATTTAAGTTGAACAAGCAGCTGAGCATTGTTTTCGGTGGCGAAGAGGGACCGCTGTTTGATCCTGAAACAAATGAAATTCTTATCCCCTATACATTTATTGATGAGATTAACCGTCGTTTTAAAGCAGTAAAATACGCTGAAACCGGTGTGAGTATTGAAGACGCTTCATCAGATGTATTGATGCATACACTTTTTCATGAGCTTGCTCATGCGCTGATATCTATGTATGAGCTGCCGATTGTCGGCAAAGAGGAAGATGCGGCTGATTCATTAGCTGTACTGCTGCTGGTCGAATATTTTGAAGACGGCGCAGAAATCGCTATCAGTGCGGCAGACTTGTTTGATCTGGAAAGCATGGATAACGAGATAATCGAAGAGCAAGACTTATGGGATGAGCATAGTCTCGATGCGCAGCGTTTTTATACTACCTTATGCCATGTTTACGGCAGCTCCCCAGAAAGCTATTCCGATATACCGAAACAGCTTGGTTTTTCACAAGAACGTGCCGAATTCTGTGTTGACGACTATGCAAATATGCTCAACAGCTGGCTGACGTTATTAAAACCGTATATTAAAAATTAACGCGGCATGATTTAAGAGCCGCTTATTGTATATCGCGAAGGTGCTGCAATACGCTGTATCATCAGTATTAAACATCCCGCTGCTAAGCCCCATAATACAGAGCTTAATCCCCATAATGTCAAATCTGAAGCGCTGACTAAAAAGGTAATTAATGATGCTTCACAGCGACTGTCTGCGCTGCTGAGTGCCTGTATAATGCTCTGTTTGATCGTAGCGAATAATGCAATACCGGCTAATGCGTAAATTAATGTGCCGGGTAAACCTGCAAAGATAATCATTAGATAACCTGCCGACAAGCCCATTAATATGTAAAAAAGGCCTGCAGCGACAGCTGCTCGATAGCGAAGCTTTGGGTCTTTGTCTACATCTTCAGTCATGCACAAAGCTGCTGTGATCGCCGCTAAATTAATTGCATAACCGCCGAAAGGGGCCGTCAGTAAATTCGTAAAGCCGGTAACAGTGAGGATTGTTGATACCGGCGCAGGGTATTTATGCGCTTTTAATACCGCAATACCCGGCAGGTTTTGCGCCGCCATGGTAACAATAAACAGCGGCAGTCCAATATTGAGCAGTACTTCAAGGCTGAACTCCGGTGAGGCATAGCTAAAGGATGCCACCTGCCAGTGAAGGTCTGTGTTTATCAGCAGGCTCTGCTGCCAGGAGAAAAATACACTGATTATCAGCACCAGCAGTATGGCAAATTGGGGGAACAGCTGCCTGCCTAATAAATAGGTGATAAACATAACCGCCACAAGCAGCGGCTCTGCGTTCATCTGGTTAAAAACGTCAATACCAAAGTTAAGCAGAATACCGGCCAGTAATGCAGATGCAAGATGAAAGGGCAGTTTAGTGATTAATTTCTCAAACCAGCCGCTGATACCACAGATCAAAATCAACAGTGCAGAGCAGATAAATCCGGCGGATGCTTGATTAAGGGTAAAGCCCTGGGCCGTCGAGATAAGCAGGGCTGCGCCGGGAGTTGACCAGGCGATTAATAGTGGAATGCGGTAATAAAGCGATAAACCGATAGAAGTAACACCCATAGATAAACCTAGTGTTAATAACCAGCCGGCGGCCAGTGAAGCATCGCCGCCTAAGGTAAGCACGGTCTGATAGATTAATGCCGCCGAGCTGGCAAACCCGATCACTACTGCAACAAACCCGGCAGCCGCCGGACTAAAATGACGATTGACCAAAGACATAAATACTCCCATAATCACTTTATCATGTGCGTTATTGCGCACAAGTTAACATTGTATGTTATAGCGCACAAGGTATATATGACTGAAAATTTAAACAAAACGCTGGCACTGCAGTTAAAAAAAGCCCGTACAGGCAAGGGCTGGAGCCTTGATACAACCAGTAAATACTGCGCCGTTTCTAAGGCGATGCTCGGACAGATTGAGCGTGGCGAGTCCAGTCCGACAGTGGCAAGATTATGGAAAATAGCGACAGGATTTGAACTGCCTCTGTCGTATTTTTTTAGTTGTGATGAGCACAATGCTTTATCTGACAGAAGCCTGCGCACAGAAGCGGGGATAACTATTTCAACTTTATTTGTGTTTGATCCGGTTACTAAAATGGAAGTTTTTTCATTAACCTTAGCGCCGGGTCATGAACAGGTTTCAGCAGCACATAACAGCGGTGTTATCGAACACATACTGGTGACAGAAGGAGAAATGGAATATTTTCTGGATAATAAATGGCTGCCTTTGAACTCTGGAGAGGTAGTGAAGTTTAAGGCAGAACAGGTACACGGTTACCGAAATGTCAGCGCTCAGGCTACGGTATTTCAGAATATAATCTGTTATCCGTCAGGCAATGAAAGTTAACAGATTCCGGAGCAGCAGATGCTGTTTAAGTTACGTTGAATCCAAATTCAATGAGGTTTTGTTTTACTTCTTCAAACCCCTGAACTTGTCTGGCGATAAAGCCTTGTTTTTGTGCACCGGCAATATTACCTGGGTTATCATCAAGAAAAAGAATATTTTCAGGAGCAAGCTTTAATTCATTGGCGACATAGATAAATCCTTCGGGATCTGGTTTAGCAAAACCTATCAGGTGGGAAGCGAAACAGTGTTCAAAAAGCTCAGCCAGCTGCATCTCCTGCATTAATCGTGACCAGTGTAGACTGTTGGTATTGGAGTAAATAGCAATTTTAGTTTGTTTTTTGAGTTTTTCAATCAGGGGGAAAACGCCGGGAAATAATGGTCCAGGCCATTTTGTAAAGGTATCAACAAAGTTATCTACGCTGGTATCCAGGGAAAATTCTGCAATGCTAAATTCAGCAAATTCTAAAGCACTGGCTCTGCCGGTTTGAAAGTCTGTTACTACTTCGGAGTGGTCCCATTGGTGCAGGTTTGGCAGCCGGGCTGGATCTTTAAACCAGTTTGTTTCAAAGGGCAGACCGTTAAGTTGTACCAGTACACCGCCTAAGTCAAAAAGTACCAGTTGAATGTCGTGCTTGAGCATTTGTTATTACCTCTTTAAATTGATGATTATCCCTTTGTTTACAACTCCCTATAAATTTCTCTAAAATAGATTAAAACTTTAATTAGCTTTAAGCAAGGTTGTTATGCTGAGTTATGACTGCTGCTGTGCAGCGTCTAATTTTTGCTGCAGCAGCTCCATCAGCTGTGCATTTAATGAGGCTAATTCAATTTCTATTGATTTGCTTTTCTGAACTGACTGCTGGTCATCTTTTGATCTTAAGCTGGATAATTCTTGAATGAGTTCAGCGATTTTTTCCTGTAATGCCGCGATCATCTGATCCAGCTGCTCTGTCTCTGATTTCTCGGTTTTTTCTGTTTCTCCATTACCCGCTATTTTTCGTAATGCCTGTTGATTTTGCTCCTGCATATTTTTCTCTTTTGCTTGTTTAGAGATTTCCACCTGATCATTCTGCAAAGAGTCGTTTTGTGAAGCCGCTGCACTTACTTCTGCGGGGGCCGTATGAACCGAAACACTTTGAAGCTGACGATACTCTTGAAAAGAGGGGCTGATTGTAACGGTCATTTTTTCCATTAGCTGCACCATAATTAAATGTGTATAGACATTTTGTCGGCACCTGAACCGTAAACTTTAGCCTTTGCTATTCAGGTGCTTAGCACTCGCCCCTGCGTGTATAATCAGCAAAGTTGTTGACCACAAAATTAATAAAAGTCCGCAGTCTGGCGGGTTGAAATTTGTCCTGCTGATAAAGTAAAAAAAACGGGGTAGAAGGGATCTCCCAGTCTGTAAATACCGGAATTAATTGCTGCTTATCAATTTCGCTGGTGCAGTAAAGGCGAGGTAAACGAATGATGCCGCCGCCTGCTTTTGCACTGTTAAGCATGGCGCGTCCGCTTTTACAGCGGAACGCTCCTTTAATCGGAATTTCTACCTGCATCTGCGGATCGTTTTTATGAAAAAAATGCCAGTGATTAATGGATCCGGTAATGCACTGGTGATCAGGCAGAGCTTTCGGGTGTTCGGGATATCCGTGCTGCTGCAGATAAGCGGGACTGGCTAGTGTATCAATGGGAATATCCATTAACTTCCTGGCAATTAAGCCTGAATCCTGAAGCTCACCCATGCGGAATACCAGATCAAATTCATCTTCAATCAGATCGACTCTTTGACTGCTGAAATCTAAGTTAATTGTAATATCCGGGTACTGCTTAAGGAAATCATTAATCATAGAGCAGATTATCTCTTCGCCGATTATACCGCCGACACTGTTGATATTAATATTACCCTGCAGCTTTTGGGCATTATCAACAGCAGCTGCAACCGCCTGGTTAATGCCCTGCAGCGAGGTTAAACAAGAGTCAAAAAACTGTTTACCCAGGTCAGTTAAACGTTGTGAACGGGTAGTTCTGGCAATTAATTTCACACCTAACTGAGCTTCCAGCTGGTTTAGCTGTTTGGACAGGTGGGAACGGGAGCAGCCGAGAATTTCAGCAGCTTTAGTAAAACTGCCCTGCTGTGCAATCAGTACAAAGGTTTTAATATCAGCCAGATTTATCTCTTTTTCCATTAAAGCTTCTCTGTCGGTCAATAAGTCGGAATTAACTTCGTAGTGTAAATATTGCGAGGATTATATAGGTAAAATGCAGATGCGGCTCCGTTGTGAGCTTTATTTTCATTTTTATGCAGATAAAATAATTGGGTAAATTGGCGGGCTTACACCTGGATGCTGTTGATCAAGTGTTGCAGGTTACATGAATAGTGCCTCTGTAGGTTTGTCTCGGGTGAGGGCAGTGGACGCTGTGAGGCTTAATATAATTTTAAATGACCTTCAATCACTAGAAGGTCATTTTAAGCATAAACTGAGGTTTTAGCTTATTCCTTGACGATAGAGCCGTTAATAGTGGTTTGATCAACACCAATAATACGGTTTAATACACCGCTTACTGACGTTACATCATTAGGGGTAGTAGTGATGGTTTCAATTTTTGCGCCTTCAGGGGCAAGGGCTAATGCACGAGCCTGTGTATCTGACGGCGGGATTTGTAAAAATAAGATATTGAAGCTTTCTGCATGTGTTGTAAAAGTTTCTTCATTTGTACGGTGGCCGGAACATCCTGATAGTCCGATAACGCCGGCAGCACATACAGCAGTCAGTAAATATTTTTTCATTATTTCATCCTTAATAGTTTCTTTACAGGTAGTTGATGGAGAAATATTAACGGCTTTGATTATTTGAGTCTGTCCGGCTTTGTAATGCATTGTACGGGTTTGTATGGTTTTGCCGGATCCCGATAGATTAAACTGGTGAAATAATGTTAAATTTGTCTTCTAAAATGCTATATCTGCCTAGGAACATATGACCAATATAAAAGCTGTACTTGTAGAAGATGATCTGAAGATTTGTGAGCTTCTGAGCAGTTATCTGCAAAATAACCATTTTGATGTTACCTGTATTAATGACGGGGCAAATGCGGCTGCCGTTATTATCGCGCAGCAGCCGGATATTGTTATTCTGGATTTAATGCTGCCCAATGCCGATGGTTTTACTATTTACCGGCAGATAAAGTCTTTATACCATGGAAAAATTTTGTTTTTGACCGCCAGTGAAGACGACTTAGATCAGGTAATGGCGCTGGAGATGGGCGCAGATGATTTTGTTAATAAACCCGTGCAGCCAAGAGTGCTGCTGGCACGTCTAAGAATGCTGCTGCGCAGGGATAACGAGCAGAAAACAGCCGCACCGATCGGTAAAAGCATCCATTTTGGTGATCTTCATTTAGATAATCAGCGTAAACAGTGCTGCCTTGCGGATGCTGATATTAAACTGACCAGCAGTGAATTCGATCTGCTGTGGCTGCTGGCCAGCCATGCTGAAGAAGTCCTGTCGCGAGAGTATCTGGTTAAAACACTGCGCGGTATCGAATATGACGGTATTGACCGCACCATAGATAATAAAGTGGTCATACTGCGTAAAAAGCTGGGCGACAATCCGGCGTTACCGCGAAAAATTATTACCGTAAGAAGTAAAGGTTACCTGTTTGTACCTGAGCGCTGGTAATATTTAAGGATAACTTATGAAGAAGTTGTTTATTCTTACTTACCTTTTTATTGTAGTGACCTTTTTTGTTGCTGTTATTCTGATGGATCAGTCTGAGATTTTTTCTAGTGATCATTGGGAAGAGCAGAGTTTACAGCACGATATCAGCGCTGCGAGTTACCTGCTTAATGAGATCGCTTTAAGTCATGATCAGGAGTACGCAGAACAGGTTTTAGAAAAGTATCTGCGCGAGATGCATTTTAAACTGACCGTACTTAATGTAGTGGATCCTGAGTTTGATGCAGAATTAAAAGATAAAGTCTCTGCTGACAAGATCGTCGTTGAAGATTCGGATGATCTTCTTGCTTATTTTACTTTTGGTAATGAAAAGCATATATACAAAGTTGAATTAGATATGCAGTCCGAATTCTGGCAGGAGGAAAGTCGACTGGAGCTCCTGACGCTGCTGGAGATCTGTGCTGCATTAGCATTGATTACATTTATTGTACTGTTTATGCTGAGCCGGCGATTACGGCGTTTTGAAAAAGCCTGTATTGCTTTTGCTGACGGCGACCTTGATGTCAGAGCATCTACCAAAATGCTTCATAAAGTGGGGAATTTGAATACGACCTTTAATTTTATGGCGGAGCGTATTGGTCAGCTTATCCGCAGTAATCGTAATTTAACTAATGCGGTTGCCCACGAATTTAGAACACCGATTTTCCGTATCCAGTGTAATCTGGATATGCTCGATGATTCCAGCGTGCGTCCAGAGCAGATGGTCTATCTTGAAGGTATGCAGGGAGATCTTAACGAGTTGTGCAGTATGGTCGAAGAGCTGCTGCACTTTGCTAAGATGGAGCGCCTAGATATCCATTTAATTCTTGAAAAAACGGATATACACAGCCTGCTGGATGCGCAGCTGCGCCACCTGCAGTTTGAAACAGATAAAAAGCTTACTTTAGAAACCTCCGAGGTGTGTTATGCATCGATTGCAGTACGCCCGTTTCAGCGTGCGGTGAGCAATATTATCCGCAATGGTTATAAATATGCACAGTCAGAGGTCAGAATATCACTACATAAATCGGCTGCTGCGGTCCACATTTGTATTGAAAATGACGGCCCGGTCATTCCGCTTGAAGATCGTGAAGCCATATTTGAACCCTTCATTCGTCTTGAAAAGTCCAGAGACCGGCAAAGCGGCGGGCATGGATTAGGTCTCGCTATCGTCAAACAAATAATAAAGCAGCATAAGGGGCGTGTATATATTTCCGACGGCCAGAGCGGCCCCTGTTTTAATATTATATTACCCTTAACTCATTAGCTGTTTATCCGCTATACAAAAAATACCAGCTTCTGTTGTAAAGAACCTGTTATGTGGATTTCTGTACGATGTTTATTAAGTAATAAAGCTGTAATACAAAAATTTACACTTAACGTATTTTGTGGATAAAGCGGGGTGTTAACCGCTGCTGTTTCGTGAGATAGTCTGCCGGAATTTAATGATAAGGAATATTTATTATGGAAAATACATTTCCAATACTGTCAACGGCTATTCTGATCTTTTTTATCCTGGATCCTTTCGGAAATGTGCCTCTGCTGCTGAGTATTTTAAAAAATGTAGATAAAAAAAAGCACTCTAAAATTATTATTAGAGAGATGCTTATCGGCTTATTTATCTTAGTGACTTTTCAGTTTTTTGGCGAAAAGTTTTTAAGTATATTTCATCTGGAAACCCAGGCGATTACCATTGCAGGGGGCATTATCTTTTTTGTCATTGCATTGAAAATGATCTTCCCTGATCCGGGCGGTGAAGATATATTTGCCGCTAAAAAAGGGGATGAGCCGCTGGTTGTGCCGATTGCCGTGCCGATGATTGCCGGCCCCGCCGCCTTAGCAACACTGCTGGTCTTAGCAAAAACGAATGCGGAGCATGCAGGCGGGCTTTTTATCTCTCTTTTTCTCGCCTGGCTTTTAGCTTCACTGGTACTGCTTTTCTCTCCGCTTTTATATAAACTTCTTAAAGTAAAAGGCCTGGCTGCTTTAGAGCGGCTGATGGGCATGCTGCTTCTGATTATGTCGGTACAAATGTTTATTGACGGGATTAGGGCACTGCTGCCGACTTTTTCATAATACTGTCAGGTCCTCAGTGCAGCAGTACAAGCTGAAATTAATCTCTCACAATTTACGCGGTAGATATTGTTAATGTCCGAAAATCAATTATCCGAGCTGCAGGGCTTAATTCTATCCAGACAGCAGCGTGAAACAGTACAAGGTGTAGACCTGATTCTGTGGCTCGCCACCGAGCGAGGGCCTTGTCAGATAATGATACCCGGTCAGCGATATGTGTTTATTGTGTGTCAGCAGGATATTACGCAGGCAGTTGATTTATGGTCTGAAAAAGGCCTGCTGGCGCAGGAGATCCGACGCTTAACCTTAAAGTCATTTAATCAGCAGTCTGTTGCAGCTGTTTACAGCCTGACTCAAAAACAATTCCGAGCGATGCAGGATGTGTTAACCGCTGCGTCAATTGCATTTTTTGAAGCTGATATTAAATTAACAGATCGTTATTTGATGGAGCGGTTTATTTACGGTTCAGTAAAAGTGACTGCTGATATTCAGTGGAACGGCCGTTACTGGTTTTGCCGCACAGGTAAAATATCGCCGGGAAATGCAGTACCTAAACTTAAAATGGTTTCGCTGGATGTGGAATGCAGCCCTCGCGGTGAGTTATATTCGGTTGGTCTAAGCTGTGGTAATTTCCCATTAGATGAAGAGGGCGGGCAGTATGCTGCGGTCTTAATGATTGGTACAGCACAGCCCGCAGAGGATATTAATATTCACTGGGTAAAAGATGAACGTAGTCTGCTGCTTGCTTTACAGGAATGGTTCAAACAATATGATCCCGATGCCGTTATCGGCTGGGCGGTGGGCAGTTTTGATATGCGTCTGCTTGCTGAACGGGCTGCAGTGCATAATATACAGCTCAAAATTGGGCGAGACGGCTCTCCGTTACGCTGGCTGACACATCGCAGTGATCCGCAGCAGGGAGCGGTGATTTTAAACGGTAGGGTGATCCTGGATGGTATCGATCAGCTGAAAAATGCCAGCTGGCAGTTTGAAAGTTTTAGTCTTGAATTTGTCAGCCAGGCCATGTTTGCTGAAGGAAAACTGATCACGGATGTGCAAGATAAAGGTTTAGAAATTAAACGCCAGTTTGAACAGGAGCCGGTTTCACTTGCTCGATATAATCTCCAGGACTGCCTGCTGGTGGAACGTATTTTTGATAAAGCCCAGTTAGCAGAATACTGCATACAGCGTGCGCGTTTAACCGGTTTAGCGCTGGACCGGCGCGGTGCCTCCGTCGCGGCTTTTACTAACCTTTATCTGCCGCTGCTGCACCGCAGTGGTTATATTGCGCCGAATATTGGTGATATCGAAGCGCAGCATTCACCGGGTGGTTTTGTTATGGACTCCACACCGGGGCTTTATTCCTGGGTGCTGGTGCTTGATTTTAAATCCCTGTATCCGTCGATTATCCGTACTTTTAAAATTGATCCTATGGGTCTGATTGAAGGACTGCTAGAGCCGCAGTTAGACTCTCTTCCTGGATTTAGAGGGGCGAGATTCAGCCGTATTAAACATCACCTTCCTGGAATTATTGATAAATTAACCGCCGCTAGAGAGCTGGCTAAAAAGGAAAATAACCAGCCGTTTCAACATGCAATTAAGATCATTATGAACAGCATGTACGGGGTACTGGGCTCTGCAGGCTGCCGCTTTCATGATACCCGTCTGGCCAGTTCGATTACCCTGCGTGGTCATGAGATAATGTGTGAAACGCGTGATTTTATCGAGTCTTTCAATGAACAGGTGATTTATGGTGATACTGACTCGACCTTTGTGTGGCTGCAGGGCTGTGATAATGCACAGCAGGCGCAGGCTCGCGGTCAGATGCTGGCAAAACAGATTAATGAATACTGGACGAAGAAACTTAAAACAGAGCTGAATCTCGATTGTTATCTGGAGATAGAGTTTGAAACCTGTTTTAGTAAATTCTTTATGCCGACTCTACGGGGGTCAGAAACCGGTTCGAAAAAGCGCTACGTTGGACTGAAGCAGACAGATGCCGGTGAAAGCCTGCTGTTTAAGGGGCTGGAAACAGTACGTTCAGACTGGACCGAGCTGGCACAGGAGTTCCAGAAAAGCCTTTATACAAAAGTGTTTGCCGAACAGCCGGTTGAGCAGCTGGTTATTAATACGGTTAATGAATTAAAATCTGGAAATTTTGACCACAAACTTGTTTACCACAAACGTCTGCGCCGTCCGTTAGATGCTTATCTAAAAAATGTACCGCCGCAGGTCAGGGCCGCCCGCCTGGCTGATCACAATAATGCACAGCTTGGCCGGCCTTTGCGTTATCAGCGCCGCGGACGGATTGCCTACCTTATTACTCTTAACGGGCCGGAGCCGCAGGAATATCTCAGTTCAGCTATTGATTACCAGCACTATATTGATAAACAGCTTAAACCGATTGCAGAAGCCATTCTGCCGTTGCTCGGTAAAGATTTCGATCAGCTCATTTCTGATCAGATGTCCCTGTTCTAAAGAAACTTCATTGATTAAGCGTAACAATGCAGCTGAAACAGTTTTCATGTTCAATCTGGACACAGTTCAAATATAAACTGCTCCTGGACGCCGCCTGTTTGACATGATTTTTTAAATGGCCTATACCTCAATAAGATACTTGCTAAAGCATTTTATCCGTTACGTTCATTAATGACAGCAGCTTGGGAATTTAATGTATCAAGATGAAGGAATTACTGAATATTTAATAATTAGAGGGAGTTATCATGTTACTTATTCATAATTGTAAGAAGATCTTAACGGTTCTGGCCTTAATATTGTTTGGCGGTGGTGCAAATGCTCAGGGCTTAAATGAGATTGAAGTGTTGACGGAAGCATATCCTCCCTACAACTTTCGAGACGGAGGAATACTTAAGGGAATTGCCGTAGATCTGCTGGTGGCGGCAACCCATAAGGTGCAGAGCCCTATTAAACGTGAACAGATAAAATTACAGCCTTGGGCTCGTGCATATCGTAGAGCGCTGGACGGCCCTAATGTTGCGCTTTTTTCAACAACCCGCAGTGAAGAGCGTGAAAGTAAATTTAAATGGGTGGGGCCTATCACAAAAACACGCATTGTGATTCTGGCTAAAAGAAGCAGCAACATAAAAATTTCGTCGGTAGAGGATCTTAATAAGTATAATATCGGGGTTATCCGGGATGATATTGGTGAACAGCTGATTATAGAAGCCGGAGTGCCGGAAAGTAAAATACAGCGGGCAACCAAAGCCGATTCACTGGCAAAAAAACTCAATGCCGGGCGTGTACAGCTCTGGGCCTACGAAGAAAATGTGGCTCGCTGGTTTATTAAAACCAATAATCTTGAGAATGATGATTTTGTGGTTGTGCATACCTTAAAAGAAGGTGAGCTGTATTATGCATTTAGTAAAGATGTGGATGATGCGCTGACTGATAGCCTGCAGAAGGGCTTAGATCAGGTGAAATCAGCGCCGGGTAAAATCGGTAAAACCCTGTATGATGATATTTTGAGTAACTACTTGTAATAGAAACAGCCGCTTTATCTTTAAAAAAGCGCGTTATACATATAATGCCTGTCGTTCTGCTTCAGGCATTTTTTTGGATTATTGCGAGATCTTTTCAGTTAATAACTTTCACATTATTTATCCCCTAAAGTTTTAAAATATGGCTGTTAAATCAACTATATTCAGTTTGACATGGTTTTTAATCGTAACCTACACTTAATAATATTGTTGTGCAGCATCCTGGACACTAAAGAGTGAGATATTTCTGATTATTTTTTAACAATAGGAAGGACTGTCGTGTTAATTATTCGTACTTGTAGAAAAATATTGACTGCTTGCCTGTTAACCATAAGCTGCACTGTTTCTAATGCGCAGGATTTACAGGACGTTCAATTACTGACTGAAGCGTACCCTCCCTACAATTACAGCAGCGGGGGAATACTTAAGGGAATTTCAGTCGATCTGCTGATAGCCGCCTCTCATAAAATGGAGACGCCTGTCAGGCGGGATACAATAAAGCTGCAGCCCTGGGCTAGGGGCTATCGTAAAGCGGTTGAGGGGCCTAATATTGGTCTTTTTTCAATGACTCGTACTGAAGCCCGTGAAAACAAATTCAAGTGGGTTGGACCAATTGCCAAAACACGCATTGTGATTATCGCTAAAAAAAGCAGCGCGATAAAAATATCATCGCCGGATAATATTAAGAACTTTGAGATCGGCGTGATTAGAGATGATATTGGTGATCAGATGATTACTGCTTTAGGCGTACCGGAAGATAGAATCCAAAGGGGCGCGAGTGCTAATTCTCTGGCAAAAAAACTCAATGCCGATCGTATACAGCTTTGGGCATATGAAGAAAATGTGGCACGACTGTTTATAAAAACTAACGATCTGGATAATGATGATTTTGTTGTTGTGCATGTATTAAAAGAAGGCGAGTTGTATTATGCATTTAGTAAAGATATCAGTGATCAGCTGATTGAAAAACTGCAGAAGGGCTTAGATCAGGTGAAAATGTCACCGGGTAAAATAGGCAAAACACTTTATGATGATATTTTGAGTAATTACTTGTAAGTAAGATCAATCGCTGAATTTAGAACAAAGCTTATTGAAGGTTTAATGCCTGCAGTTGTACTGCAGGCATTTTTTATTTATTACGGACAGTTTCAAGTTTGTTTTAACATGCACAAGTGCAAGGATTAATATCCGTTTTACATGATTTTTAATCGTAAACTACACTTAAAATTAGTGTAAAAACATCCTAGACGCCAGAGAGTAATATATTTGTGAGTCTTTTTAATATTAGGAAGGACTATCGTGTTAATCATTCGTATTTATAGAAAAATATTGACTGCTTGTCTGTTAACCATACTCTGCGCTGCGTCTAATGCGCAGGATTTGCGGGATGTTCAATTTCTTACCGAAGCGTACCCTCCTTATAATTATAGTTCCGGCGGAAGACTTAAGGGTATAGCTGTAGATCTGCTGATAGCTGCTTCGCATAAAATGGAGGCGCCTATTCGCTGGGACAATATAAAGCTTCAGCCCTGGGCTCGGGCTTATCGCAAGACGCTGCTGGGGCCTAATATTGCTCTTTTTGCAATGACCCGCACTGAAGCCCGCGAAAACAAATTCAAGTGGGCCGGGCCTATTATCAAAACACGCATTGTTATTCTGGCTAAAAAGAGCAGCGCTATATCAATATCATCACCGGCTAATATTAAGAACTATGATATCGGCGTAATTAGAGATGGTATTGGTGATCAAATAGTTACGGCATTAGCTGTACCTGAAGATAAAATACAAAGGGGTGCGAGTGCCAATTCTCTGGCAAAAAAACTCAATGCTGACCGTATACAGCTTTGGGCATATGAAGAAAATGTAGCGCGTTTATTTATCAAAAACAATGGTCTTGATAATGATGACTTTGTTGTTGTGTATGTATTAAAAGAAGGCGAGTTGTATTATGCATTCAGTAAAGATATCAGTGATGAAGTGATTGAAAAACTGCAGAAGGGCTTAGATCAGGTAAAAGTATCGCCGGGCAAAATAGGCAAAACGCTCTATGATGATATTTTGAGTAATTACCTGTAATCAGTTGGTTTATCATTTAATAAAAGGGATGCCTGATACTTAGCAGTTTCAGGCATTTTTTTATTATCGTTTTAGCAGACTAATTGTATTCAGCATCCGTCATAAAAACGGTTTATTTTTAAGTCACCAAATACAATCGGTTCACCTGAAACTTGAGTTGAGGATCTGGTTAATTGAATAAAGCACTGCTTTTGGCGTAACTCTTCCATGGTTAATTCGTTTTCACCAGGGTAAATATAAGTCGTCGGCAGAAAGCTTGTTTTATAGTCAGTTGCCGTAAAACCATCAAAAAACATGGCATTTTTTAGATGTTCTGGTGTGATGCTCATATGATCATTAAGCACATACAGATCCGTTCCTGGAATATTGGTAATAATGTTGGAGTTTTTAATGTTGGCAATTTTAGCTTTGCCCATCACCATACTGTTGGTTGATCTGACCGCGCCGGTAAAACTGTTCAGGGAAGCTTTTTGGGCATCTGCAGACAGATCTATAAATTTGGGGATAGCCACTGCTGAAAGAATACCTAGAATCACAATGACGATGACTAACTCGATTAAGGTAAAACCTTTATTATTATTGAACTTCACTATAACTACCATTTTCAAAATTGGATTAACGATTGAGATATCATCTCAATCTGCATAAGCTGTCAGAAACAGGTCTGACAATCTGCTTTGTCACTGCGCAAGGCTCTGAAACTTGCTGACAAAACAGCCTAGCTGTTGTTCAATCCGTGAAACCAGAAATCATGAAGAAATTCCGATACTAAAAAGAGGGGGCTGTTCTTATTAAAAGTAATTACAGCATCTCTTTAATGCATCAGTCATTCTAATATTTCTTATTCTTAACTGTTTGATTTGTTATGAAAATGTAGAGGTTGTTCATAAAAAAACAATCACTGTCTAACATTTGCACACATAAATTTAACACCTGAAATATGGTCGTCATTGTGCCAGTAAAAGGCGCATGAGCAACTCATATTTTTAATGTATTTATGTGAAGTAATTAGCCCTATATGGCTGCTTTTTTTGCGGTGTGGATTAACTTTGCTTAAACGCAGCAAACTGCGCTTAATAGCATTTATATACCCATGATACTTCAAGATGCAAAGTCAGCAAGGCAAATTATGCCGAGATGTTAGGCATAAAATTGAAGTATAGTTATTCTACATAGAGATTTTATAACAACGCAGATTGGTGTAAGTTGCCTTGCCCTACGGGGCGTTAGCTCGAAAACCAGCCCTGCGTTGCAATAATCGAAAAGTGAATAACAATTACCTCATATTGCGCCTTGCTCTGGTATCCGAGCTAACGCCTGACAAAGCATCTTGAGGTAACATGGGTATACAACAGCGATGCAGCCTGTCTTTATTACGCTGCTGTTAACCATAGTGCGACCCCCATCATCAGAGTGCCGGCAACTCTATTCATGGTCGTAACGCTGCCGCGCTTTTGTAATATTGTGCGTAGTGTACGTCCGCCGGCAGCATAAAGAAGCAGACAGATTAGCTCAAAACATAAAATAATACCTATCAGCAGCACTGCCTGCTGGGGAAGGGGGTGGTCAGGATTAATAAACGGCGGCAGCAGAGATATCATAAATGCCCAGGCTTTCGGGTTAGCTATAGCAGTGATAAAGCCCTGGCTGACCAGGGCTGGCGGTGTGACTTTATTCTGTATTTTAAAATCAGTGCTGATGGCCATTTTCCCTCGTGAACGCCACATCTCTACACCCAGATAAAACAGATAAGCACCGCCTAAATATTTCAGGGTAAGAAACATATTCGGTCGAGCCAATAAGACAGTGGCTACGCCGATCAATGCTGCACTACATACCAGAGCCACACCAGCCAGTTCACCTGCAATCATCCATAAACAGCGGCGTACACCAATGGTCATTCCCAGTGTCATCGCCAGAGTCATACAAAGCCCCGGGGTAGCGGATACGGCAAAGAAGGTCGGTATAAAAAGCAGCAGGGCAGAGTTATCCATCTAGGTTCCATAATAAACAGCTGAAAAAGGAAGCACAGTGTAGTTAATGATTTGGTGTAGTCAACCTGTACCATTATTGCCTGCCTTTTATAAACACTAAACAACCTTGACAGGAGATTGAACCGCCATTGTTTATTACACTTTACTGCTGCCGGTATTATCAGAAAAATTATTGGTGGGAGCAAATAAAGCGATTTATTTAGTGTATCCTTCGTACCCTTAATAAAAGTGACTGATTCTTTCGATTTGAGGAACTCTGTTTTTATGCTGACAATTTTTTATTCCACTATGCCTATTCTTGTTGCCCTTATCCTAGGTTATGCCGTCGGTAAAAGCAGACCGCAAAGTTTCCCGGTTATTGCCGGAAAGCTGATAGGTCCGCTGGTATGGCTGCTGCTGCTGTCAATCGGCGTTGAATTTGCGGAAGTTTTTAAAGATCCGGCAACGGCGGGCAGGAGTATATATTTAGCGGCTGTATTTTCACTGCTGACTACTTTCGGCTCCTGCTTACTTATTTATATTTTTTTCTACAAATCAAACGGGCAGTCACAGAGCATCTCTTCTACTCAAGGTAAAAGCAATTTTATTGAACCGGTGAAAGAGTGTCTTATCGCCTTTTCCATGGTTTTTATCGGTGTCTTACTTTCTTCTCTGCCGTTTTCAACGGGAGATGTTTTGGCACACCTGCCGATTACCGATTCGCTTCTGTACACCTTAGTTTTCTTTGTAGGTATTGATATTGTAAATGTACAACTGACTACAGTATGGCGTTCTGCAAAGGTTATCATTATCCCGGTTTTAGTTATTATCGGCTCTCTGATCGGCGGCGCGGCAGCTTCGTATATTTCTCAGGAAAACCTCAATACATCTCTGGCATTATCCAGTGGCTTCGGCTGGTTTTCACTCTCTGGTGTGCTGGTTTCTAGTAAGTTGGGAGCTGTTTATGGCACGGTCGCACTGCTGACCGATCTGTTTCGCGAACTTCTCGCTATTCTTCTTTTATATCTGTTCGGGCACAAATATGCCCGCGAATGTATTGGCGCGGGAGGGGCTACCTCATTGGATACGACACTGCCGATAATTAAACAGAGATGTGAGTCTGATCTTATCCCTATTGCGCTGGTCAGCGGCTTTATTCTGACTTTAATCGCGCCGGTTTTAATGACCTTTTTATTATCTGCTGCTTAGTTAACTGCGCATCTTTTTATTAAGTTTGTTTTACATATAGATACAGCTTAAGGTTTAAATGAAAGAGTGATACCTTTGATTATCATAAATAAAGTCGGCGGCAGTTTTTTATGAGCCACAATAAAGCAGGCAATATACAAGAGCAGATTCGTTCTTTCACCTCGATTGAACAGGCTTTAAATTTTTTCGAAATTAGTTTTGATCAAACCTTTGTAGACTCATATCGGCTGGAATTGTTAAAACGTTTTCTCGGTAATCTGCTGCTTAGTAAAGCTGCAGACTGGTTTGACGGACGACGCGCTTTGAAAAATGCCTATTGTAAAATTCAACGCGGCAGATTAGATAAAAAAAGCCGCTCAGCTTGTAGAGGTTGTACCTCCTGTGAGCGGCGTTAACTGCTATAATAAGTGACAGCCGGGGCTGTTATCATTTTAAGCCTCACAGCCAGTTAATTTAGTCAATAATCAGATAGTTATTCTGACTGCTGGTGCTACCACATTTCCCATTCAACCGCTTCGATGCTGTTTTCTGTATTGTCAGGTAGTTCGCTGAAGAAATCCAGGTTAGTCAGTCTTTCTACTTCATCAACCGTAGTAATAAAGTCGGCTAATTCTGAAGAAGATATTTTTCTGTGCGGTACGATAAAAGCAATGGCATCATTGTAATAAGGGTCAAGAATTACCTTGTAGAAAGAATTTGGAATATAGATACCGTTGCCGATATATGTTTCATTACCGTCCCAGATTGGACCCGTTACTACATATAATTCATCATAGGCATTAGCCCATGTACGCACTTTTTCTTCCAGGCCTTTCCAGCCGCCGCGGTTAAAACCAGGAAGCTGTGGTGACATATTTGACATCAGGAAGCTTTCTTTCATCGCGTCTTCAGTGAAATCCATCGTGCCGGATGGTGCAAGGTGACCGCGATCATAACCTGTCTTAGTGTAATCACCGCTGGTAGCGCGATGAGCTGCCGGTAATTCATAATCTGTTTTAAAGTTGTTTGAACGCTCAAAGAATGCATTTACGCTGTCACGGGTAACGTGGTACGCAACCCAGTCGGCGACTTTATACTGATAGTTATAACCGACGGCATATCCAGTTCGGCATAACTGCTGATCACTGGCACTTGGTGCGCCTTGTTCCAGATGCTTGAAACAGGCTGCATTTGCTCCTAGGGATAAACAAAGTCCGAACAAGGTAATTAGTATTTTCTTCATTTTAAAACTCCATTGTGTTTACTTAACTAACTGCGACGGATAAGGGATGTTTCTGCTTTGTCAGCACAGCGGACATTGATAAATGTTTCTGTGTTAACTCCATGCCGAAGAGGTTTCCTTATCCATTTGGCGTAAATAAACCGGCTGCCGGCAAACGTTTTATATTTATCTATCACGATTGCCGGCTGCTCAATTTATGGCCGGGGAGTTTATTTTTTAAGCAACAGCAAAAGTGTGAGTTAAAGCAATAGAACAATAATTTTTACAAATATATTTTTTGCGATTACAAAATCTGTTGTTGATATATAGGCCATCTAATTGTTTTTGTGATGATGGGCATGTTTTTGTTTTTTATTACTATTTTCTCTTTTGTGTTATCTGTCACGGCTTGTGTGTTTTAGGTAATTGTTATCTTTTGTTTGTCCGTTATGGAATCTAAAGGGCAGGGTAAGAGTCTTTTTTGCCATTATTTATTCAATATTAAGTGTTTCTTAAGTATTCAATCTTAAAGTTACTTTAGACAGTTACTTGGGAGGAATAATGTGAAACGTGAATCGCGCATAAAGTTAAAGGTGATTAACGCCGAACACTCTTTGAGGGCGGAAGTTGTGCTTTATGATGAACAACACCAACTGCTTTCAGTTTGCGGTTATCGGGCTGCTGGTGATGAGCCGTTATTTCTTGAACAGTATTTAGACTGCCGCGTCGAAGAGATATTAACCGCTCAGTTTAATACGCCTGTGTATCGTTTCAATTGAATTCGGTCAACTGGCATCCTTTTATAAAGGTATGTCGCCCGTACATTAATTGAAATTTTTGCAATGCCGCCCGTTCATCTTTGTTGTTTCATATGTCGAATTTATTTACAAAATGTAATAGTTAATGTCATTTTTTAAAAATAATTTCTTATAAAACAAAGAGATTTCCTGTTGGTATTATAATTGCAGTACTTGCAGGTAGTCGTATATACAGGCTGATATTCCATGGGATTCAATGGATTGATAATTTATGGAGAATAAAATGAAAAAAATAATGTTCGCTATCATATTGATGTTGAGTAACATTCAAGCTTACGCTGGCCCCATTCTTAGTTCTTTTACTTCACCAGCCGTTTTTTTTAGTCAGAGCCATACTCTTGGTTATGCTTTTTCCTCTGATAGTAATGCATCAGTGTCTGCACTGGGCTTTTGGGATTCATCTTTAGATGGATTCGCATCTAGTCATCGTGTTGGGCTTTGGAATGGTGTAGGAGCCTTGTTAGGGCAAGTCAGTTTGTCAGCAGGTACCGGAAATACACTTATTAATGATTTTCGTTATGCAAGTCTAAATGCTGCGGTTAATCTGAATGCGGGCGAAACTTATTATTTAGCCGGCACCACGGCAAATGATGCCTGGGTATATCAGGCAAGCAATATTGTAATGGATACCGGTATTAATTACCTCGGCTCATATTTTGTGAGCAATACATTTGATTTCCCTGCTAATTTTGCTTCTGACCGTCAATACATGACAGTCAATGCGATTATCTCTGATGTACCAGAGCCAAGTGCTCTGCTTCTGCTTACTTTTGCGCTGGCAGGAGTTGTTTTTTCGAGAAAAAGAAAACTGATTCGTCGAAATTAGATTTACCTTAAAATGATTAGAAGGCATTATTAAAACACCGAATGTGTGCACATTCGGTGTTTTTTGTGGCTGTAGTGAGGTAATACCAAATCCATTAATTATCTATTCATTTACGCCTAAATAGATCATCTAATTAGTGGAATTGGTATAATCAGGCTGCTCTAATCATTAATGACTTGAATACTGTCTAAAATTAAAGCTGTATTGTCATATTATTTTATTTTGTCCGACGATAAACCTCCACTGTTCGCCCATGTGATTTCTCATTTGAAAACAGAATAACTATTCCTCCTTCCATTAGATATAAGTCGTTACAGGATAAAAAGTGGTCATAAATAGGTTATTTTTGAATTCCTGTTATATTTGCCTGTATTTTAAAATTCATTAAAACTAAACTTCAATATTCTTTTTAGGATAGACAGGTGATGCTGCAAATAAAAGTGGAGTTATTGTGCGCATGTAGACCTGTATCATTTCCACGGCTGTTTTATTTACTATGCAAAATGCAGCTAAACCGGCATTTAATATAGCGAGACAGCCCACAGCTAACACTTGTTTTATTGAGTTATGAATTAGTTTGATATATCAACCGCATACGTACAGCAGATTGGCTTCTATAATATAAAAGCAGGTTATATTCCAGTTTGAATCTGCCGGGCACGAAATTACGAGCACCTTAAGGAAGGAGTTGCACGAAATATGGGGAAAAGCACCGTAAAATGGCTCTTACTCTTACTAATGATAACCCTGTTACCAGTATTTTCAGCTAGTGGAAAAACATTGAAATTTGCAGTTGTTGCAAAATTTCAGGGGGTGTTTTTCGACCAAAGTGGAGATGGCTGTAGAGAAGCAGCAGCAGCGCTTCCGGAAGTAGAATGCATATACCTGGCACCGAAAAAAGGAGATGTACGCATACAGGATAAAATGATTGAACAGCTGATCAATGACGGTATCGATGGTATCGCTGTCGCCGTGACAGAATCAGGTTTTCTGGCTAGAAACAGTATGCAGAAAGCTATTCAATCGGGAACTCCTGTTGTTACCTATGACTCAGATTTTGATGCCCCTACTCGGGATAAATATAAAAACTTGCGCCGGGCTTATATAGGCACAAATAATTTTGAGCTTGGCAGAGCGTTTGGCGAACAGTTAAAAAAATTACGACCAAACGGCGGTAAACTTATTATTCAGACTGGACGGCCGGATTCTCCAAATTTGAATTTAAGGGTTATGGGGATACGCTCTGCTTTATCCGGAAAAACATATCTGACTCCTCCTGGAGAAATACTCAAAAACGACAATGGCTGGTCTGAGGTACGTCTGCCTATCCCGAATTATGACAAGATAAAACGGGCTGTTAAACAGATGGAGTCTATTCTTAAGGCCCATCCTAACCAAGCTGACTCCTTTATCGCTGTCGGCGGCTGGGCACAAAATGATGAATATCAATACCGCAGAATGATTGATCCGTTTAAACAGAAGCTTGCAGAAAAGGAGATGGTGGTTATTATTTCTGACGCGTCAGAAGGGCAGCTAGCTATGCTTCGGGACCATCTTGCACATGGGAATGTAGGGCAGAAGCCTTATGAAATGGGCAGACTGGCGATTTCCACCCTGCTTAAAATTGTTAGAAAACAACCTTATGAAAAAATGATCTACACGCCTTTGTCATACTGTACCCCTGATAATTACGCTGTTTGTACTCATTAAAAGAGGTTCGCTTCAATTACTTTCAGCACCCGTACTTATAGAAACTCGGGTGCTGAATAGGATAATTACAGCTGGATAACTAACAAGTCGGTTACTGTAGTGTTCAGCAGCTTGCGCACGGATGAGAGCAGGCGGCTCCAGAAATCATGATGGTGGCCGCACACCAGTAAATCTGCATTTAAGTTTTTGAGCGTTTCGTTAAGCTTTTTATTTAAATCACCGGTTACACATAAGCAGTTTGCAATTGGGTATTCAGTTTTATCGGCTAACATCTGCAGTTCTTTATGCACAGAATCACTTGTCGGACCGCACGTTTCCAATTTATTAAATTCTGCATAAGTTAATCCTGTGTAATGTGCCGCATAATCTATGTCGACATAGATTAGTGACAGTGTCGCATTGAAATTTTTCGCTAATGAAACGGCTTTAGCAATAACAGCTTCACTAGTTTCTGATAAGTCGACAGCGACCAGTATGTGTTTATAACTCATAGTGTTTCTCCTGATTAACAGACTCTGTTACAAGCCTAGCACTATCACGGCAGCTTTCATGTAAGTCTGATGAATTACCAGTTTTAAAGTCGTAAATAAGAAGTATGCAGTGTAATTGTGCACGCAGACAGTGTGCTACTGAATCCCAGGTACTTGTCTTTAACAGCGTAAATAAGTGTCGAATTAATATACTAGTTGGTTCGAATCGTTCATAACAATATTGTGACCCGTATAGTTGTTTGCCGTTAATGGTATTTTCTTGAGTAATCCCTTTGTCTGTAGGGCTGGTAAATCTGCGAACTGAGACTTAATCAATACGTTTTGTACTGTTTTTATTATTATTGCACGTCAGTATTTCGTTAAAATAATTTGTACTTCCACTGCTGCTGGTTGTTAATAACCAAGTTAAAACCTGTCGGTTTATTTTACAGTCTTACACTACTCATTTAAATGTGCCATTAAAATTCAATTGGTTACAATTTGGTATTATATATGCTCACATCTTTATCGGGAGAAAGGTTTTAGCTTTTTTAACATTTACTAAGATAGGGAGATTAATATGAAAATTGTAAAACTGGCTTTGCTGCTTACTTCATTTTTTGTAGGCTCTGCTAATGCCACCCTTATTACCAGCAGCGTAGGCGCTTTTGACGGTTTCGATTACACAGGGGCTGATTATACCTACGATTTAGCAGATTTTGTTTATGCACTAGACGGACCAATTCTATCTGCATCACTGTCAGGTGTATGGGGAGAAACTGATACTTACAGCGGTTCAACAGCACACGCTGAATTATATGTTGATGGTATGTTAGTAGCAGATACGCATGATCCTGCTTTAATATGTGACCCATACTCTTGTGTTACACCCTGGTCATACACTTTTGCTGATTTTAGTTCATTACTTGACGGCACATTAGACTTTAAAGCAGTACAAACATCGTATACATATTTACGCCTTGGTGCGACAGAGCTTTCTATTGAAACAGGGCGCCCGGTTCCAGCTCCAGCAGGTATTGCATTGTTAGCACTTGCTGTATTCGGATTCGGTGCAGCAAGAAAAAGAACTAACTGATATACATTAATGATGTCTTGATAAAACCCCGTTAAGTTTCGGGGTTTTTGCGTTAAAGCACAGTTAAAATATTACTGTTTTAACTACATATTTTCTTCTCTGATGCACCGCGCCATACGCGGTATTTTTGATATGAGTGAATTATGCTTAGCTCTATGGTTGAGTTGTTCAAAAATTCTGCTGCACATCACTAAAATGACAGCGTGTCCGCCTGTTTATATTTATCTAGTACTATGATTTCACAGGATATACCCTAGGTATATTTTTGTTTCTTTGATTTTTAGGCGCAGTCGAACAATCAGGTTTACCGCCATTTCCATCTAGTATTAATGAGACTTAACGGAGCAGATATGAGCCGATTTTTTATCAACAGCAAAGCAGCCTTAGTAGGTGATGCAATTGACGGTCTGTTGTACAGTAATAAACACAATAATCTGGCACGCCTTGATGTTGATGCGCAGATTAAAATCGTTGTCCGAAATGACTGGAAGCAGGATAAAGTCGCCATTATTTCCGGCGGCGGTTCCGGTCATGAGCCTGCACACGCGGGTTTTGTGGGTAAAGGTATGCTGACAGCAGCAGTATGTGGAGAGCTGTTTGCTTCACCAAGTGTTGATGCCGTACTGAATGCTATTGTCCATGTGACCGGTGAAAACGGCTGCTTGGTTATTGTAAAAAACTATACCGGTGACCGTTTAAATTTCGGACTGGCTTGTGAAAAAGCCAAGAAAATGGGTCTGAAAGTGGAGATGGTGATCGTCGATGATGATATCTCCATTCCAGATAATATTAACCCCCGAGGCATTGCCGGCACGTTATTTGTGCATAAAATTGCAGGTTACTCAGCTGAGCAGGGCGCCGCATTAGCTGAAGTAAAAACTGCCGCGCAGGGAGCAGTTGATGCTGCATCAAGCATCGGTGCCGCATTATCCTGCTGTTCATTGCCGGGTGAAGAAACCAGTCAGCGCATTGCCGAAGGTAAAGTTGAGCTGGGGCTTGGCATCCACGGTGAGCCTGGAATTACTACCGTTGATCTCACTGGCTGCCGTGATCTGGTGGATCTTATGGCAGCTAAACTTAAAGCCTGTTTATCTTGTGCGGATGCCAAAACCGCCGTACTGATCAATAACCTCGGTAGTGTATCACCGCTGGAAATGAGTTTGATCTGCAAAGATATTCTCGAATCAGAACTGCGCGATAATATTCATTTAGTTGTGGGGCCGGCGGCGCTGATGACCTCCATTGATATGAAAGGTTTCTCAATATCTATTCTGGAGCTAAGCGATGCACATCGACAGGCTCTGTCGGCACCTGTCGAAACCGAGGCATGGATCCCGCCGCTGGAATTACGCCAGTTAAATGTAGTGAAAAAAGCTAAAGTCGCAGTTAATTGTGCTTTTGAAGCATCGGAAAACACAGCCGCTGGTTTTGTTGTGACTAAGGTAACCCAGGCGTTAATTACGGCGGAAAAAGAACTGAATCATCTTGATTCTCTGGTGGGAGACGGTGATACCGGATCTACCTTTGCTGCTGGAGCTCGTCATATTCTGGCACTGCTTGAGGATAAAAATCTGCCGCTGAATGATACTGGTGCCTTACTGAGTATGGTTGGAGAGCAGCTGGCCGCCGCGATGGGGGGCTCATCGGGTGTGTTATTTTCAATATTCTTCACGGCAGCGGGCCGCGATTATAATCAGCATGGTAATACAGTGACGGCGTTAAAAGCCGGCCTTGCGCAGATGATGCAGTACGGCGGGGCAAAACCCGGCGATCGTACCATGATTGATGCACTGCATCCGGCCTTTATCGCCTGGGAAAAAGAAGGTTTACAAGCCGCTGTTGAAGCCGCCCGCATTGGTGCAGAAAGTACATCAAGTATGCTTACAGCGAAAGCCGGTCGTTCCTCTTATTTGAGCAGCGACAGTCTGCAGGGAGTTAAAGATCCGGGCGCACTGGCTGTTGAGCGGGTATTTGCGAGCTTTAAGGAATAAAAAAACAGCGGACAGATATTCACTTCTTAACTGCATAGAGGATTTTTAATATGAAAACACTTTATTTCGTTCAGCATGGAATTGCAGAGTCTAAGGATGTTGAGCCGAAAAGACCCTTATCGGATGCTGGTAGTGAGCAAGTTAAAAGAGTTGCCGGTTACTTAAAGGCTCATAACATTGTTATCCGTAAAATTTGTCATAGCGGAAAGTTACGGGCCGCTCAGACTGCAGTTCTGTTTTCTGAAATACTGGCTGTTGATGATGTCTCAGAACAGGACGCAATGAATCCTAATGACAATCCGGCTGAGCTGATTGAGAATATCTGCGATGATGCTGTTATGTATATCGGGCATTTACCCCATATCCAGAAGACTGCAGCTGAGATTATTACTAACAGCACTGTTTATCCGGTGCTTAAATTTCAGAATGCTGCGGTTGCCTGTATTGAAATTGAGAAAGGTGTCGGCTGTATAAAATGGTTTATTACACCTGATATGTGTTAGCTGCAGACGGCTTAGTTTTTATTTTAAGTACGGTAATTAATAGAAGGTGTAAAAGTATGGTAACAAAAATTATTCTAGATACGGATCCGGGAATAGATGATGCGATGGCGATAATCTTTGCCGAGGCAAGTCCTGATATTGAACTTATGGCAGTTACGACGGTTTTTGGTAATGCAACCATTGAAAATTCAACGCGTAATGCTTTGTACTTAAAACAAAAATATAAATTAAAGGCGGATGTAGCTCAAGGTGCCGATAAACCGCTGAGCAGAGCGCCGGTTGGCGCGACAACGGTTGTTCATGGTGAGAAAGGATTAGGCACTGTTGAGGCTCCAGAGCTGCTCGAGGTTGAAGCCGATTCCCGCCCTGCTTATCAGTATATTATTGATGCACTGACTGCAGAGCCCGGCGAGATCACGCTGGTTGCCGTCGGACCGCTGACAAATCTGGCGTTAGCATTAGCAGCAAAGCCTGAAATTGTTGATCTGGTAAAAGAAGTGGTTGTTATGGGCGGGGCATTTGGTGAGAACGGTCATAGAGGAAATGTATCACCTTATGCTGAAGCGAATATTTATGATGATCCTCATGCCGCCGACAGAGTATTTTCTGCAGACTGGCCGGTGGCGATTATCGGCCTTGATGTGACCGAAGAGAGTTTCTTCAGCAGTGAATATCTAGATCAGCTGCGGGATGATGCGGGTCAAGTTGGTCAGTTTATCTGGGATGTAAGCCGCTATTATCTTAAGTTTTATTGTGAAAGAGTGGGGCTGGAAGGTTGTCATGTTCATGATCCTTCGGCTATTGCTTATGTGATAAATCCGCAGCTGTTTACTATGCGCAGAGGTCCTGTACGCGTTGTCACCGAGGGCCCGGCTGCCGGGTATACGATACAAAAGTTTGAACAGCGAAAATATATGCATGATCAGTGGAAAGAAGGCGGCTCGCAGCTGGTGGGAGTGAAAGTACAGAGCGAATCTTTACTTGATCTTTACCGCCGGACCATTATAGATTTTAGTCAGAAGTTGTGAAAAGTGACAGCCGCTAAACAGGAAAAATAGCGAATCAAAGCATCCATTCTGCATTGATTCGCAGTCCGGTAAGTACTGCTCCCTAAGCCGCAAGTGCCGCAGTTTCCTGTATCCCTTCCTTAGTTGATCAATCTCACCTATTCCTACATGATAAATACCTATTAATTGAATATAAGTATTTGATCAGATTAGTGTAAAAAGGTAACGTTAAAGAATTAACGGACACTTCCAGCTGCGCTGACGGCCTAAGGAGACTCAGTGGAAAAAGTAACGGTTAGACATAGTGACAGTAATGATATTGCAGCCATTAAAGAGATCTATGCTGGTGAGCTGGCTTTCGGCGGTACATTGCAGCTTCCCTTTCCGTCACTGCAGAAATGGCAGTCACGGTTAAATGATCTGCCCAGCGGCGCTTACAGTTTTGTTGCTGAACTCGGTGGTGAAATTATTGGTCAGCTTGGTTTTGAGGCTTTCCAAAATCCCAGACGTAAGCATGCCGGCACCTTTGGTATGGCTGTTAAAGATAATCACCAGGGAAAAGGTGTTGGTAGTGAGCTGTTAGCAGCCGCAATAGAGTTGTCTGACAATTGGTTAAATTTACGCCGTCTTGAGTTAGAAGTTTATACAGATAATCAGGCTGCAGTTAAACTGTATAAAAAGTACGGTTTTCAAATCGAAGGAGAATCGCTTGATTTTGCTTTTCGAAACGGTGGTTTTGTTGATGTATACCGTATGGCTAGGGTATTAAAAAGGCAATAATCTACCGGACAGTTAAAAGACGGAACAACTTCAACCTGTACGGAACTGCTCGGCTGCAGTTTAATGATAAGAGGTAAAAATTGATAACCTTAAGAGATATGCACAGCAGCGAATTTTTAGATTATAAAAACATATTCGTTGATGAATATGCGAAAGATTTATCGGTCAATTATGGCCATACTCTTGAGCAGGCTACGGTCTTGGCTGAGAGCTCTTACGCAGAGCACTTTCCGAATAACAGACCTAAAGCAGATAATGTAATAATGTGTATAGAAGCCGACAAGCAGACCGTCGGTTATATACCTAAACCACTTGAAGATGCAGGAATCAGCAAGTCGAGAGGTGACTAGATTCAAGGCATAAAACCACAGGTCTAGCATTCTACATCAAGGTTTTATAACGCAGAAGATGGTTGACTCTCGCCTTGCCCTGCGGGAGCCTAGCTCGAAAATCAACACGGCGTTACAATATTTGAAAAGGGAAGAACCATTCTCTGCATATTGTGCCTTGTTCTGACTTCCGAGCTAAGCTCTGAATCTGCATCTTCAAGTGGTTTGGGTATACTGGTATGCGGTTAATAAAAGTGCTTCGAGTGCGTTTATTTATGATTTTTATATCGCTGATAAGTTCAGAAGTAAAGGTTATGGAGGCGGGGCTGTTTGTGCATTAGAATCGACATTAGCAGCCGGTGATATAAAGCGGATCAACCTTAGAGTTGCTTATGATAACCCCAGAGCATTAGCGCTTTATCAAAAAATAGGCTTTGCGGTTACAGGTTTAAATATGAGTAAAATAATTACTTAATCCGGCCTAGGCAGAAAAACTTTCTGTTTTGTTCTTTATGGAAGTTTACCAGCCGTATAAGAAAGTCTCGAAGCGTTTAAAGATATGGATATCTGTTGTATTACCAATAATATAAAAGAGAGAAATATTCAATGAACAAACCATTTCTTTACCATGGTCAGGATAGTGCCTGGCTTACTCCCGGTAGTAACAGTCTTCAGGTCATCATGGTCAGCTGTGTCGAAATGCTGGTTTCTGACGTATTTATTCGCTGTGAGCCCGATAACGAAGAGCAGCTGATTGTGATGAGGCGCGGTGAAAGCAAAGATCGTCTGCAGTACTGGTTTGGCGAGCTGCCGATAAACAGTGATAAAGATATTACTTTTTATACTTTTAAAGTGCTGCACAGCAGCGGTCAATGGTGGCTGCACGGCTGCGGTATATCACCGCGTGTCCCTGGCAAAGAACAACATTTCAAATATAACTGTCAGCATCAGCCTCCAGCGTGGGTTAAAGAGCAGGTTTTTTACCAGATTTTCCCGGATCGTTTTGCTAATGGAAATCCAGAAATTAGTGTGCAGTCTGGAGAATACTGTTTACGTGGAGAAGACAGGCCAACGGTTGCAAAAGAATGGGGCGAGGCTGTTTCTGAGCACGGTAGAACTGGCGCCAGTGAATTTTTCGGTGGTGATCTGCAGGGGATTTACAACAAGTTTGATTATCTGCAGGAGCTGGGTGTTACGGCGCTGTATTTAAATCCGATATTTGCGGCTCCAAGCAATCATAAATATGATACAACCGATTATTTGAACATTGATGTGCACCTCGGTACAAACGCACTTTTTGCCGAGATGGTTGAAGAGCTTCACCAGCGCGATATGAAGATCATGCTTGATGCTGTGTATAATCACACGTCAGCGGACCATGCCTGGTTTGATAAATACCAGCGTAATTCATCTGAACAGCCGGCCGGTGCCTATGATAATCCGGCTTCAGCTTACCGCCGCTTTTATCAGTTTAACGGTGAGAGTAATGAGTATATCGGCTGGAACGGCATAGCCAGTTTACCTAAACTGAATTTCTCAAATCCACAAGTTCAGGACTATATCTATGCTGGTGACGATGCGGTTATTAAGCACTGGCTGCGTCCGCCCTATAATATCGATGCCTGGCGCTTTGATGTTATTCATATGCTTGGTGAAGGTGCCGGTGCATTTAATAACGCTCATTATGTAAAAGCATTCCGCAATGCGGCTAAATCTGTTAATTCTGACTGTTATGTACTAGGAGAGCACTTCTTTGAAGCATCTCACTGGCTGCAGGGAGATCAGGAAGACGGCGCAATGAACTATTACGGCTTTTCCCATCCTATTCGTGCTTTCTTCGCGCAAAAAGATATCTCCTATCATGCATGCCGGATTGATGCGCCGCAGTTAGTGCAGTGGCTAAACGAAGCGCGGGTTAAGCTACCCTGGTTAAACCAGCTGTCGCAGCTCAATCAGCTGGACAGTCACGATACCATGCGCTTTCTCAGCATGGTCAATGATGATACTGAGACCATGCATTTAGCGCTGCTGATGTTGTTTGCCTATGTGGGAACTCCCTGTGTTTATTACGGCACCGAGGTTGAACTGCAGGGCGGGCAGGATCCTGACAACCGACGCTGTTTTCCATGGGAAAGAACCGAACCGGGCAATAAACCGCGGACCTTTGCACTGCTTAAACAACTTATAACACTAAGAAAGTCATCAGCAGCACTAACATCGGGCAGTATTCAGTGGTTAACGGCACAGGAGCAGTATTTTGCTTTTGCGCGAAGCACAGGTAGTGAATGTTATATCTGTGTTATTAATAATGGCGGCTCGCAGCAGACTGTCGATTTACCGCTCTGGCAGTTAGGAGTTGAATCCGGATTATTAGAAGATCAGCTCAGCGGTGAACAATGGGCAGTTAAAGACGGAGAGGTTTCGCTTACTCTCCCGGCTAAGCAGGGAGGGTTATTGTCTGTTGAACGCTAGCTGCAGCTGTAGTATTTCCGAAATTCCTCACTAGAGAGCAGCAGATTTCTGCTGCTTATATTTTCCTGGTAATATGCAGATGCTGTCTGAAACGGCTTTGCTTATTAAACGGGCCCGGCTAAGGAGTCGTTTGTGTTAAAAAGTATCCACCATGCTGCAGTTATCTGTTCCGATTATGAAAAGTCTAAATATTTTTATACTTCGATTCTTGGACTTGAGATAATCGCAGAAAATTACCGCCAGGAGCGTGATTCTTATAAACTTGATCTTAAACTGCCGGACGGTGGGCAGATTGAGCTGTTTTCTTTCCCCAGCCCGCCGAGCAGACCAAGCACTCCAGAGGCGATGGGTTTAAGACACCTGGCGTTTGTGGTTGAGTCCGTTGAAAAAGTTTGTGAATATTTAGAATCGTCAGGTATCGCAGTAGAGCCGATACGAATTGATCAATATACCGGTAAAAAATATACATTTTTCCAGGACCCAGACGCACTTCCTTTAGAGTTATATGAGCAGTAAAATATTTGTGCTTGTGTAAATAAACTATCTTTCTACCAATAAAAATTCTTTTTTTGCGACCCGCAGATGAACTTGTAGCTTCTCTGCGGAAAACAAGACTGTTTCTACCTCTACCTCTACCTCTACCTCTACCTCTACCTCTACCTCTACCTCTACCTCTACCTCTACCTCTAC
>NZ_KB906974.1:61536-129426 GCF_000381745.1 Psychromonas ossibalaenae ATCC BAA-1528
TCTACCTCTACCTCTACCTCTACCTCTACCTCTACCTCTACCTCTACCTCTACCTCTACCTCTACCTCTACTTCAACCTCAACCTCTATCTCAGCAAAGTAAGTAAAACCTGCCTCCTGTCATTTTTGTTTAATGCTGCTGTTTTTATTTCGGCCCAATTGTGACCCTGCTCGAATAAAAAATATCGGGAATGTAAATGATAAGTTTGCGAGCTGTAATGATAACCGCTTTATAACCTGTCTGGAATAATCTATACCCGTTATCATTCAAGATGCAAAAATCAGCAAGTCGTAAGGTGAACATATTCTAGGCGTGAAGGTGAAGATCTAATGGGTTAAATCGAGACTTCATAACAACGAAAATGATTGCCTTACGGCTTGCCCTGTGGGTCACCAGCTCGAAAACCAATACTGCGTTGCAACATTTGATAAGGGCTAGCCATTGTCATCATGTTGTGCCTTGTCTTGGTGTCCGAGCTAGCGACTGATAAATGCATTTTGATTGGTAACGGGTATAAGTCCGTCCATTGAATGTAACAATTAACAAGCAGTTTTAACTCTTTTCATTGTGAACAGCAGTATTAATCGAATTCCACGGTGCAGCGCAGGTTATTTCGGCCGAAGGGCAGGCGCTTAAATGGATTTTAAATAGTTATCTTCCACTTAGAACAAGGAACTAATAGATATGAGTAATAAATTTACACGTCGTGATTTTCTAAGAATGTCTGCTGCAGGTGTCGGAGCAGTGGTTGTTTCATCAGGTTTAGCTGGTTGTAATTCAAGCGACAGCAGTGCAGGTATTGAAAGCGGCGGTGACAGCGGCGGCAGCCAGGGAGAAGTTAGTCTAGATAAGCGCAAAGCTTCGTTTAATCACGGTGTAGCCAGCGGCGATCCGCTCAGTGACAGGGTTATTTTATGGACTCGTGTTACGCCGCTGCTGCTTGACGGTGAAACGGTCGAAACAATTGCTGAGTTTGCCGTCAGCTGGGAAGTGGCAGAGGACAGCGGTTTTAAAAATGTGATCCGCACCGGCTCGACTAATACCAGCTATGCAAGTGATTTTACCGTTAAAGTTGATGCGGTTGGCCTTGATGCCGGTGTTGATTATTACTTCCGCTTTATTTACAACGGCGTAGTGTCGGCTGCTGCTAAAACTCGTACTCTTCCGGAGGGAGATGTTGCACAGGCCAGATTTGCGGTAGTCAGCTGTGCTAACTATCACTGTGGTTATTTTAATGTCTATAAAGAGATTGCTAAAGAAGACGGCCTTGATGCGGTACTGCACTTGGGTGATTATATCTATGAATATGGCGATGAACACTCCAATGTGGCGCTGTTTGAAAGCAAGTCCGGCGGTGCACAGCGTCTCACCGGTATTGGACCTAAAGGCGGCTGTATTACACTGGCTGATTACCGTAGCCGTTATGCGCTGCATCATCTAGAGCCGGAACTACAGGAAGCGCACCATAAGGTGCCTTTTATCACGGTATGGGATGACCATGAACTGGCTAACGATGTGTATATGGATGGGGCCGAAGCACATAATCCAGATATACACGGCCCCTGGGAGCCTCGCCGTGCAGCCGCTTTACAGACTTATTTTGAATGGATGCCGATTCGCCCTGCTTCCTTCGGTGATAACGAAACGATCACCCGCCAGTTTAAGTACGGCAATTTAGTTGATCTGATGATGCTCGATACCCGTATCGCAGGCCGTGAAGTGCCGCCTGATATGTTTAACTATATTGATTTCAGCAACGGTACACTGGATAAAGATAATTACCTGCAGGATGTTGCTCAGGAGCGCGGTATGTTAGGTGCCGAGCAGTTCCACTGGCTGTCCACTAAGCTGTATGAATCGACAGCCAAATGGCAGGTGATCGGTCAGCAGGTGCCGATGGCAAGACTGGAGATGCCGACTACGCCCTTTATGATGTGCTTTGGTGGTGCAGGTGCGCATACTCCGGCCATGATTGACGGACTTATTGATATTAAGAATCGTATGGCGGCTGGCGATCCGACCGTTAGCGATGCACAGAAAGCACAAGTCGCAGACGTTATTCCGTTCAGGTCTACCGCCTGGGATGGTTATAACAGTGAACGTAATATGCTTCTGCAGAATGCTAAATATCATGGCGCGAATTTAATCGTGCTGGCTGGAGACACACATAATTTCTGGGCAAACCGTCTAACGCTTGATAACGGTGAGTCTGTTGGTGTGGAGTTTGCTATCGGTTCGATCAGTTCATTTGGTCATGAAACCTACTTTAAACTTGAAGATGCCGATGCAGCAGAGATCGGTCCCCGCTTAGGTGCATTTGCCGATGATGTCGAATACTTTAACCTGTATCGCCGTGGTTTCATGCTGCTGAGTTTCACTCAGGCAGAAACCACGGCCGAGTTTAAGTATATTGATACGGCATTCAGCCGTGATTATAACAAGGTGGCAGGTCCGGTATTTAAAGTAGATGCTTCAGACTGTACTAAGGTGATTACGGTATCGGATCCGAATCGGCTGTAACGCCTGCCTATCAATTACAAAAAATCTCTGTTTAGGTTTGATGTAAATGATTTTTCCAGTATAACCTATTGTTATTACTACGAAATGGTTACTTGTTTTTTCAAGTAACCATTTTTTGCTTTAAGTGGTGGAAACGTTGACATTATTTTAGTGAAGCGCTTTACGCTGTTACGAAATGTTACGATATTGTTCTTTTGGATAAAGTAAATTGAAGCGCATAAACGAAAAATATAGAAGAGAAATTGGACTAAATTTATAAGCAGTATACAGGGAGAAATAATGTTTTATTTAAACAGTTGTGCGTTTGCTCTTTACCACATATTAAAAGAGATAGATCCCGAGAATAAGGTATTAAATACCATAAAGTTAGAAGCGTTTTCAGGGGCGGAAGCTTGTTTTATCAGTGAGCAACGTGTTTTACCGGTGTTATATGCACTCTATGAGACCGGGTTTTATCATCGTTTTGAGTTGAAATTCTTAGCAACAGCCGCTGACAGTTATGTTGAACAGGGACGTTGTCTTTCTGTGATGGCCCGAGGGGATCTTGGTAGTGTTGCCCGCAGTTATATCTGTAATGCACCAACTATGGGGCATTTTATTAAAAGGATGATTGCGGATATTACGTTCGGTAACCGGGCTCTGTCCTTTGATATTAAACACAGCAATGATTATGTTGAAATCAGGCTTAGTTTTAATAATGAAGAGAAAAATTTTAATCACGGGCAGGGCTTGTTATTTTTTATTGCTTATCTTGCTCAGCTGTTCTTTGGAAGGCAGGTGAAGATTGATTCATTTTTCTGTACTGAAGATAAACTGGATCTTGCGACATACCGCTCGCATGTATCGGGCACTTTAACCTCTGCTGGAGAAAATTACATTCGTTTTAAAAAGGATGATTTTGATCTGCTTAATAAGCATCATAATGCTTATGTAGATGATGAATTAAAATCAATGGTCCAGACATTAAGACCCTGCGAGCCTGATTTTGATAATATTAAAGAAGATGTATTAAGTAAAATTAAAGAGTACTTTTTAGAAACCAACGACTATATTTCAGCGGATGCAATGGCCCGTCAGTTTAATATGAGTCAGTCTACCCTGTATAGGAAACTCGAAAATGTTCATACCTCTTATCGCGAACTGGTTGAATTGACTCGAAAAGAGCTAGCGCTGACATTAATCAGAGAGAGTGCAGTTTCATTTGGAGAGATCAGCCATAAACTGGGATATTCTAATTTAACTGGTTTTAACCGAGCATTTAAGCGCTGGTTAGATATCAGCCCGACCGAATATAGACGTAATTTATAAATATGAAATTACTTTGTAGAAATAGCGCGGATGACAAAGGAAGACAGGTATGTCTTTTAACCCTTTTGAATCTGTGCTGCCTAACAAACTTCAAAATATCCAACAAAGCTCAACAAAACCGCTGCTGGAATAATTTATACTGCTCTGTCGTATAGAAGAGTCACTTGCGCTTGTCTAGGAAAGTTCTGCTTTTTCTGTTCTGTACGTATAATACCAATTCCATTAATTAAATGATCTATTTAGGCGTAGGAAAAATGGATGAAAGCAAGGCATTGATTGCAGTAACTAGTTTTTCTAATTACAAAATCAAGAACGAAGCTAGCGTCCATTTTAACCAGCATAAATGAACAGAAAATTAGTGGATTTGGTATAAATATGTAATTTAATTTAGGAAGTCATTCATGGAAAAAAAAGACAATATGCCGCTTTGGGCATACTGGGCTCTATTGGGAATAAAAACACGTAATACAGCGCTGAAATTTTTAATCGGCTCTTTGGTTTTATCGGTAGTTATCACTATTTACGGAATAGTTATTAAGGATTACTCCCTGGCATCACTTTTCTTCGTACCCTTATGGTACTTCATATCCATTAAATGGGTTGATGTCTATTCGACCTGGACACCGCCTGAGAATTCAGAATAAGCAATGTCTCAGATTTTTTAGAAAAAGGATTATTCGAGGGTCTTGTGTTTTTACTTTTTTGTGAAACACAAGCCTGTCAGCTTAAACCCGTAACTGTTTCAAATAATTACCTGCACCGCTTTACTCACCCCGCAAACAGCTATAGCCGTTAACTCTTCACCTTTTTCTTTACGTTTATAACCAGTTAGCTGCGGTTTACTAATTTCTACGCCTTAAATGATAACGGCTATAAATTGGCAAAGTTCAGCTGAGTCAGCCATAGTTGTAGCAGGCTTGTTGTCTGGGGACTGTAAATGGCTGCTTTTTCTATGCGTTTTATGGTTATTTTATTGCTCACTATGCTGCCGGATGTCTTGGCACAGGCCTCTGCTTTGCAAAAAAAAACGGCGCAAAAGTGGACTGCACAGGAGTTTCAGCCTTCAACATTAAATCTCAGTGAACAAATGCAGGAGATGAGCTGGTTTATTGAAGCGTCAAAACCTTATCAAGGCATGCAGATCCGCGTTGTATCAGAACGAATTGCTACTCATTGGTATGAAGCATCTGTCCTGGCAAAAGCCTTCTTTGAAATTACCGGTATTCACGTGGTGCATGAGTTAACCGGTGAAGATGATGTGATTAAAAAACTCTCTGCGCAGATTTTAACCGGTCAGAATATCTATGATGCCTATATTAATGACAGCGACCTTATCGGTACACACTTTAGATCCGGTGCGGTTGTTGCTCTCTCTGATTTTATAAAAGCTGAGGGGGCAGATGTTACCCTGCCTAGCTTAGATCTACAGGACTTTATCGGGCTTAAATTTACCACCGGCCCCGACGGCAAGCTTTATCAGCTGCCGGATCAACAGTTTGCCAACCTCTACTGGTATCGCCATGACTGGTTTAATCGTGCAGACTTTAAATCTGCTTTTAAATCGCTTTATGGTTATGAACTGGGCGTACCGCAGAACTGGCAGGCATATGAAGATATTGCCGCATTTTTCAGCGAAGATATTAAAGAGATAGACGGTCAGCGTATTTATGGTCATATGGATTATGCGAAAACGGATCCTTCTCTCGGCTGGCGAATGTCAGATGCGTGGTTTTCCATGGCCGGAGTTGGTGACCGGGGACTGCCTAATGGACTTCCCGTTGATGAGTGGGGGATCAGAGTTGAGCAGTGCCGTCCGGTGGGAGCAAGTGTAAGGCGCGGCGGTGCGTTAAACAGCCCGGCTGCGGTTTATGCGGTTGATAAATTTAAACACTGGTTAACTCAATATGCGCCTGAACAGGCTTCTGAACTGAATTTTACTCAGGCAGGGCAATGGCCGGGAAAGGGCATTATTGCCCAGCAGATATTCTGGTATACCGCGTTTGTTGCAGATCTCACCAAACCTGGATTAGCGGTAATGAATAGCGACGGAACACCAAAATGGCGGGTCGCACCTTCTCCGGTTGGTAAATACTGGCAGGGTGGTATGAAGTCGGGTTATCAGGATGCCGGGGCCTGGACGCTGCTTAAGAATACACCGCTGAAACGTCGCCAGGCCGCCTGGCTTTATGCGCAGTTTGTAGTATCTAAAACAGTCTCGTTAAAAAAAACCTTAGTCGGATTAACACCGATCCGCTTATCCGATATTGAGTCCGATGTGATGACAGAGCGTGCACCGTACCTGGGAGGATTAGTCGAATTTTACCGAAGTTATGGACGTGAAGTATGGACACCGACGGGAACTAATGTACCGGATTATCCCGGGCTGGCTGATTACTGGTGGCAGTATATTTCGCAGATTATTGAGGGGAAGGTTTCCACGCAGACGGGACTGAATAATTTTGCCGCTGCTGTAGACAGACACTTAGCCAGACTTGGTGAGTCGGCCCCGGGCAGATGTGCGCCAATGTTGAACCCGCTTTCCGAAAAAGGTTTCTGGCTGAATAGAAGCGGTTCGCCTAAACCGGCTATAAATGAGCATCCGGCGGGTAAGACTCTGCCTTATCTGGAGGCTGTCGATGTCTGGAAATAGTAAGAACAGTGATCATGTCAATCTGCTTTCCAATCAGATAAATATTCGTCTGACATCTTCGTGTAAAGCTGCCGTGTGTATTTTTTTACTCTTACTGCCTGTGTTTACGCTCCGCGCTGAGCCGATTAATATATTAACTTACGAAGAGTCTCCCTATGCTCTGATGGTCGGCAAAACCCAGAAAGGTTTATTGGTGGATATGCTTGCTGAATTATTTTCCCGTACCAGTCTGCAGTATAAGCTGCGCTTTATCCCTCTGAAAAGAGCGATAATCACCGTCGAGCGCAAGTCCGGTTATTGTGTTTTACCTATTGTCCGCAGTCAGGAGCGTGAAGCGAATTTTCAGTGGATCAGTCCGATGCTGGTTTCCCGTTACGGTTTATACAGTCAGGAAAAACGTTCAATTCCACTGGTTACTTTAAATGATGCTAGGCCTTATAAAATCGGCAGTTTCCTCGGCAGCGGTATTGGCGAATATTTAACGGATCTAGGGTTTGATGTCCAACTGACATCCCTGAGTGCTTTAAATCTTCAGAAATTAAAACGGGGACGATTTGAACTATGGGCGGAAGATCTGATAAGTGCACGGGAAATGATGCGTAAACAAGGCATTAAATTCGGCCGTCCGGAACTAGTTTTTTATACTTCTATCCGCGCCATGGCCTGCCATCGAACTATGCCGGTTGAGCAGTTAAAGGAACTGCACAGCGCGCTGCTTAGTATGTACCAGGATGGATTTATGAAAGCGTTATACCTTGAATATGGTGTTGAGATGTAAGTAGATAAATAAGTGGCTGTATCGACAGCCGCTTATATGTTTTGGGGGGAGAAAAAACAGTTTATCCTGACTCAGAGGACCGCAGGCAGTTGTCTAAGCAGAGGAAATGCCTGTTTCATATTATCTTGAGTGACCACAAAACCAATCAGCTGGTTTTTATCGTCAAATGCTTTAGCTGTCATACCCTGAGCTGCCGCATCAATCTGCCAGCGGGCCCCTGCCTGCGTGGTATTGCCGCAAAGCTGAATCGGGTAGTGCGGTGTTTTTACTTTCACCAGCATAGCCGGCAGTTTTATTTCACTAGGCCGGCCAAGCAGGGTTTTTGCCAGTGCATTGGCGCTTAATAATATCGGCTGTAGAAACGGCAGCAGTTTACCGTCTATTTCTGCACAGTCGCCAAGTGCGTAAACATCGCGGGCAGAGCTTTGAAGCTTAGAGTCAACGATTATACCGCGACCACAGGTGATTCCAGCTTCACTGGCCAGACGGGTATTGGCTTTCAGCCCGGCGGCAGAAATAACACCGTCAACCTGAAAAGTACGGCCATTACTGAGTGTGACATTAATACTCTGCTCGTCTGATGTCTGCTCAAGTCTGCTGACCTGCGTGCCGAGGTTAATATCGACCCTTGAATTTCCTAAGCTCTGGTACAGCTGGGCTGCTATAAAATCAGGCAGCAGGGCTGCTAACAGGCTCTTTGCCGGATCGACCAGCACAACCTGTCTGCCGCTTCGGTTTAAATCCATAGCAATTTCAGTACCAATCAGACCAGCTCCGATAACCAGCACCGATTCTGCAGTGGTGAGTTTCTCCTGAGCGGACTTATATTCAGACAAACTGTTTAAGGTGATTATCCTATCGGCAGCATCTCCCTCCGTCGGTGGTACAAAAGCGGATGCGCCCGTTGCTATAACCAGCTTGTCATAAGCGAATTGTTTATTATTAGCTGTTAAGGTTTTATTAAGCGTGTCGATTGAGTCGACCCTATGCCGGGTTAACAAAGTGATGTTGTATTCAGTGGCAAACTGTAATGCATTCATTCTGACTAGATCAGCCGCTGTTTGTTTGTTAGAAAACACATGGCTTAGATCCGGTTTGCTGTACTCGTCACCTTCGCAGGCGGTGATCACTGTAATCGCCTGCTGTGTATTTTCTCTACGCAGCGTTTTCACCAGCTGGTAGGCGGCAAAGCCGCTGCCGATAATAATAATTGGTTTAATCATGCTGCGCCAGCCTCGCTGTATTTTTCAAATACCTCTTTGCCAAGATTACACTCTGGACATAAGAAATAGTCAGGAACTTCATCCCAGGGGGTACCCGGTGCTACATCCTGATTGGGCTCACCCTCCGCAGGATTGTATACCCATTGACAAACTGTGCACTGCATAAGCTGCTCATCTGATGTTTGTTGGCTTACTGCTTGTACGGGCTGTTGTGCATTTTCCAGTATCACCGGCGTGGAAGCTTCATCGGCAGCCGGTTCAATATCTGTAACCGGATCCAGTTCATGTAGTGCCCATTGGTGTGCGATTACACGGCCATGTTCACGGCAGGCTAACAGAGCTTTACCATCCGGACGCCATTTGGCTTTTAAACTGATGCAGGTTTCAAAACCGGAATCAGTTAACCGTGAGTGGATGCGGTCCACTGCACCGCCGTTCCAGCCGTAGCTGCCGAATGCGCCGGCTTTTTTGTTTTTGAAGCGCAGACCGGTGATCTCTTCCAGCATAGCCGCTACTTTGGGCATCATGACATTATTCATGGTTGATGAACCGACTAGGATCCCTTTAGAGCGGAACACATTAGACAGGATTTCATTTTTATCATGGCGTGCAACATTAAATACTTTTACGCTGACGGCCGGGTCAACCTCGTGGATACCTTGCGCGACGGCATCAGCCATCATGCGGGTATTGTTAGACATGGTATCGTAAAAAATAGTGATATGGTCTTCCTGATACTGATCAGCCCACTGCAGGTATTTTTCAATAATCTGTATCGGATTATCCCGCCAGACAACGCCGTGCGCAGTGGCAATCATATCTACCGGTAAATTAAAGCTGAGCACTTCTTTGATTTTTGCCGTCACTAACGGGCTGAACGGTGTCAGGATATTCGCGTAATAACGCAGGCACTGATCCATTAATTCATTTTGATCGACCTGGTCGTTGAACAAACGTTCATCACAATAGTGCTGTCCGAATGCATCGTTACTGAATAATACCGCATCACCGGTCAGATAGGTCATCATGCTGTCCGGCCAGTGCAGCATAGGAGTCTCAATGAAAATCAGCTGTTTGCCGTTACCAATATCCAGAGTGTCGCCGGTCTTAACGGTGATAAAGTTCCAGTCAGGCTGGTGATGATGGCCGACAATTGAGTCGATCGCATTTTCAGTACAGTAGACAGGGGTATTAGGAATTTTGTTAAGCAGGGCGCTTAGTGCACCGGCATGATCTTCTTCAGCGTGATTGATAACGATATAATCAATGTCACTGAGATTTATTTCCATTTCTAAATTTTGAACAAATTCATGACTGAATTTATGATCAACAGTATCAATCAATACTGTTTTTTCTTCGCGGATCAAATAACTGTTGTAACTGGTGCCTTTTTCCGTTTTGTACTCGGTGCCGTGAAAATCACGTACTTCCCAGTCTCGTTGTCCGACCCAGTTAATGTTGTTTTTGATATGAATAGCCATTGAGGTACCTTATAAATATTATTAATAAAAAAGAAAACATATTTATAGTATTGCAACGGCTGTGCCAGGTTTGTAATTGCTTGTATTTAAAAGGTTATGTTAGGATTCAATAAGATTCACTGTCATAATGACATGTTTGATTTTGTGTCATAATGACAGTAAGATGTCCGAATGACATTGTATCAATAGGAAATTGTTTATGTTTTATGATTCAAAGGATCTGACGGAACTGGCCTTAGATTTAACCAATATAAGTTCAGAGCAGGACAGGTTTGAACGTTTATTAGCCACTATACGCAAGTTATTTAAATGTGATGCATCAGCTCTGCTGGCATTTAAAGGCGGCCAGTTTAGCCCCCTGGCAATTAACGGGCTGTCGCAGGATGTATTAGGCAGACGCTTTGCGCTGGATCAGCATCCGCGTATGGAAGCGATTGCCCGTGCAGGTGATATTGTTCGTTTTCCTGCTGACAGCAGTCTGCCGGATCCCTATGACGGACTGATCCCTAATCATACTGAAGAGCTGAAAGTACATGCCTGTATCGGCCTGCCGCTGCTGGCTGATCAGCAGCTGATTGGTGCCGTGACGATTGATGGTTTTGATCAGCATCAGTTTGATCAGTTCAGCGATGATCTGCTCCGCAAAGTTGCCGCTTTAGCTGCTGTAAGCCTTAATAATGCTATGCTGATGGAACAGCTTGAGAAACGCGGCGGCGATATCTCCCGCGTTGAACCTGTATTGTCCCATACAAATTCTAATCCTGAAATTATCGGCAGATCTCTGCAGATAAAGCGTTTACAGTCACAAATAGAGGCTGTTGCTAATACAGAACTGACGGTGCTAGTGACCGGGGAAACCGGAGTAGGTAAAGAGCTGGTTGCCTCTGCCGTTCATAAATTGTCATTAAGATCCCAGGCTCCTTTGATTTATCTTAACTGTGCTGCACTGCCGGAGTCGGTTGCTGAAAGTGAACTGTTTGGTCATGTTAAAGGTGCCTTCACCGGTGCGGTCAGTAACCGCAGTGGTAAATTTGAGCTGGCAGATAAAGGTACTCTGTTTCTCGATGAGATAGGGGAATTATCTTTGTCTCTGCAGGCAAAACTGCTGCGTGTTTTGCAGTCCGGCGATCTGCAGCGGGTTGGTGATGATCGGCGCTTACAAGTTGATGTACGAATTATCGCCGCGACTAACAGGGATTTAAATAAGGAGGTCGTCGCCAATAATTTCCGTGCAGATCTGTATCATCGTTTAAGTGTTTTTCCGCTGCCGGTACCGCCGTTACGAGAACGTGATAATGATATCTTATTACTGGCGGGTTTCTTTATTGAACGCTGCCGTACTAAGCTGGGATTAATGCACTTAAGTTTAGCGGAGCGGTGCCAAAGCAGGCTGCTTGATTATGCCTGGCCGGGTAATGTCCGGGAGCTTGAACATAGTATTTATCGAGCTTCGATTCTTGCCAGAGCAGAAACGCGTGATATACATGTTATTATCCAGGATCATCATTTTGATATTAGCGGGGGCAATGCTGGTTCTGTTAATCAATTCAGTACAGGTGCCGCTCCTGATCAGAAAAAAACGTTGATTGAGCTGACGTTAAAGGATGCAACCGAACAGTTTCAACGCCGTTATATTAAACAAGCATTACAACAGAATGAAAATAACTGGACTGCCGCGGCTAGAACGCTGTGTGTGGATGTTGGTAACCTGCATCGTTTAGCAAAACGGTTAGGCATGAAATAAAAAATCCGGCAGCACAAGCTGTCGGATTTTTATCATTAGCAGATGTTTGTTACCCGCCTAAACAGCGGGCTATTTTTACATTGCCTGACGGTAAATTTCAGTAATTTCAGCATGAGTCGCTTGAATTGGATTTGTAAATCCACAAGCATCTTTTAACGCATTTTCAGAAAGAACATCAAAATCTTCTGCCTTAACACCTAGATCTGTAAGACCTGCCGGGATACCAACATCAGTAGAAAGCTGTGCAATAGCTGCTAATGCTGCATCAGCACCTTCTTCATTTGACATGTTTTCTACATTTACACCCATTGCTTTTGCTACATCTTTAAGACGGGCTGGAGCGACTTTTGCATTAAAACGCTGTACATGAGGTAATAATACCGCATTACAAACACCGTGCGGCAGGTCGTAGAAACCGCCTAACTGATGCGCCATTGCATGTACGTAACCAAGAGAAGCATTATTAAATGCCATACCGGCCATGAATTGTGCGTATGCCATCTGTTCACGTGCTTCAATGCTCTGGCCGTCTTTAACAGCGGTGCGCAGGCTCTGCTGAATAATTTCGATTGCTTTAATTGCAACTGCGTCTGTGATTGGAGTTGCCGCGATTGAAACATAAGCTTCAACAGCATGAGTTAATGCATCCATACCCGTTGCTGCTGTTAAAGAAGCTGGTTTAGCAAGCATAAGTTCAGGATCATTTACAGACATAAGCGGCGTTACGTTTTTATCCACAATTGCCATTTTGATATGACGTGCTTCGTCAGTAATAATACAAAAACGCGTCATTTCAGAAGCAGTACCAGCAGTAGTATTGATTGAAATTAGTGGTAATTGTGGTTTAGGTGACTGGTCAACACCTTCATAATCAGCAATTTCACCGCCGTTAGCTGCAACAAGCGCGATGCCTTTTGCACAATCATGCGGTGAACCGCCGCCAAGAGAGATGATAAAGTCACACTGGTTGTCTTTTAAAATCTGTAAACCAGCTTCTACGTTACCAATCGTTGGATTTGGCTGAGTACCGTCAAATACAACTGTTTTTACTTCACTTGCAGCTAATAAATCTGAAACTTGTTTAACCATACCGATACTGCTTAAGATTTTATCGGTAACAATCAGGCCTTGTGTAAAACCTTGCGATTTAATACTCGCAACAGCATCACTCAAACAACCCGCACCCATTAAATTAACAGTTGGCATAAAAAAAGCAGAACTCATAAGTAACCTCTAGATTTGTTGTAAAAATATTTATGTATAGTTGATTAATTTGTTTATTAACGCCGCCACGGTGATCAAAAACATTCAAACATTCAGCTGACCAGATATAATTCTCAGTGATTCTGTTGAGTGCTTATATAGGGTACAGACCGTAAATAATTAAACTTCTGTTATTATCAATAAGATTTATTCTAATCCGTTTCTAATTTACGGCTTTAAAAACACTTAACTATAAGTAGTTGAAATAAAGTGCTTTTAGTTTGACCAATCTATATAGATAAGCAGATAAATGTTTGTTAAATGCTGACACCTTGTGGATTAATTAATTGAAATCAGTTTATTTACTAATCCATACAAAAAGTGTGAGCTATAGCTACAGAATAAAAATAACTGCGATTTTCAAAAAAAACGTTTACAAAATCTGTTGTCTTTATGTTTTTGTGACTGCTGGGGAAATCGTTGTTTTTGCTGATTAAATTTTGATTGTCTGGGGGCTGTTCAGATTGAATTTGTTAATTGTAACCCCGTTTTATAATCTGTTTTTATGTTTGCCGGTGCTTAAAATTTACTGTGTCAATAAAGGCGCATAACAGATAAAGTAGTTTTGTCGCCCGTTTTTCTGTCTTTAAAGTGCTGCAAATACAAATACTTATACTTTAATGGAGAATATTGGTCGTGTGCAGAGTTAATTTAATCGTTACTGCCGGCTTATTAAAAGAGATCTGATTTAAGCTTGTTTCAAAAAGCTCATTTGTTTAAGTGTTGAACATTTGAAGGCTCGTTTAAATTGCGGAATTTTGATGTTGTTTATTTGATATTTCTATATCTATCTATTTGTGTAGAAAACTAAAATAACAGCAAATAAAAAAAATTATTTTCTAACTTGTGCTTTAATGCAGTCTGAAATCAGGCATTTGAGCCTCTCATTTTGAGCTTTATCACACTTTTAAGTTTTCCTTTTCCGGCGTTTTTTAATCAGCTTTTGGATTTTTTAACAATTTGCTCACTTCCCCTTACCCTTTGTAACAAAGTTTGTTTTTCAATTTGTTAAGTCGTTGATCAGCAGGAGTAGGTAAATCTGCAGCTCTTGCTGGGCTGTTTGCAACAGCTGCAGAAGACTGGCCCGCAAGGGCATGTTTGATTTTTTACAGCTTAATTATTAATTATCACCTGCATTGCTTGTTTGTATTTAGCTGTAGATATTTCCCTGTGAAAAAGCTGAGTTATATTTAAGAACAAGAGCGGTCACTCTAACTTCCGTGTTATAAAAATGATAAGTCTTTGCCTTTAATTTATAAATAGTTATGAATTTATCTTTGTTAGCATGCGCTCCCTAGGTGATCAATTGTGCATCACTGAGACATATGAGATAAATTGTAAGAAGGATTAATTGTAATGGTAAACAAGTTAACAAAAGGCTTAGTGGCGTCCGCAGTACTGGCAGCTTTAGCCGGGTGTACTGCTAATGAAGATAAAGCTGCATCTGCGCAGGTGACACTGCGAATTATGGAAACCACGGATCTACATAGCAATATTATGGATTACGACTATTACCAGTCGCGAACGGATCCGACTATCGGCCTTGCCCGTACTGCCGGTCTGATCCATAAAGCCAGAGAAGAAGTCAGTAATATTGTACTGGTAGATAACGGTGATCTGCTCCAGGGTAGTCCGATGGGGGACTACATGGCTAAGAACGGCTTAAATGACGGGGATGTACATCCTGCTTATAAAGCGATGAATCGCCTCGATTATGATGTCGCTAATATCGGCAACCATGAATTTAATTATGGTTTAGATTACTTATATAAAGCCTTGAGCGGCGCTGATTTTCCTTATATCAATGCCAATGTTTACTGTGCAGCCGACGACTGCTGGAATGACGTTAAAGACGGTGAAAACCTGTTTACCCCGTATTTAATCCAAGACAAAGTCGTGGTTGACAGTAATGGTAAGGAACACAGCATCAAAATTGGTTATATCGGTTTTGTCCCGCCTCGGATCTTAACCTGGGATAAACGTCATCTTGAAGGGCGGGTGACGGCTAAAGGTATTGTAGAAACTGCTGAGAAGTTTATACCCGAGATGAAAGCTCAGGGCGCTGATGTGATTATTGCTATTCCGCATTCCGGTATCGGCTCGACAGAGAACCCGGGGGATCCCATGGCGCCTAATGCAACTTTTGCGCTGACTAATGTAGAGGGTATCGATGCAATCATGTTTGGTCATAGCCATTCAATTTTCCCGCATGCAAATTATGCCGATCTGCCTAATACAGATGTGGAAAAAGGCTTGTTAAACGGTGTGGCTGCCGTTATGCCGGGCCGCTGGGGTGATAACTTAGGGGTAGTTGATCTTAAGCTTGAACTTAAAGGAAAAACCTGGACTGTCACTGACGGGCGCAGTGAGGCTCGTCCTATTTATGACGGCGCCGCGCAAAAGGAACTGGTGAGTGCAGATTCAGGCATTCATAAGGCAGTAGAAAAGGAACATCAAGGTACATTAGATTTTGTGGATCAGCCTATCGGAGCATCCGCTTCCGAGATGTACAGCTTTTTAACACTTGTACAGGACGATCCTACGATACAGATTGTTGCTGATGCGCAGATTGCGCATGTTAGTGCTAATTTACCACCTGAATTGAAAGGCATTCCGGTATTGTCCGCAGCCTCTCCTTTTAAAGCAGGCGGGCGTTTTTCAACAGAAGCAGATGCAACCCAGTATGTCCAGGTGGATGCTGGCGAACTAACCTTTAAAAATGCCGCGGATCTGTATTTATACCCGAATACAATGGCTGCTGTAAAAGTTACCGGTGTAGAGGTAAAAGACTGGTTAGAGTGCAGTGCTAATCAGTTTAATCAGATTGATCCTGACTCTAGTGCACCTCAGCATCTAATTAACTGGAACGAGCACCGAACTTACAATTTTGATGTGATAGACGGGGTGACTTATAAAATCGATGTTACTCAGCCGAGTAAATTTGACGGTGACTGTGCGCTGGTTAATGCAGATGCCTCCCGCATTGTGGATTTAACCTATACAGATGCGGACGGTACCGTTGTCAGGGGCAGTGACTTAGATAACAAAGAGTTTATTATTGTTGCAAACAGCTACCGTGCTTTTTCAGGAAAGTTTTCCGGTACGGGCGCTGAATATGTTGCACTCGAGTTTCCCGATACCAACCGCGACGCATTAGCTGCTTATATTACAGCACAATCTAAGCCGAATAACAGCGGCGGTTATGACAGTATGGTTGACCCGCGTGCTGATTTTAACTGGGATTTTAAAAATATTGAGACAAAAACTAAACTTGATGTACGTTTTGAAACACAGAACAGTGCCAAAGCAGACAGTTTTATACAGAAAAATCAGTTACGTGAGATGATCAAACTTGATGAAACAAATGACCTTGGTTTTGCTGTTTACAAAATTGATTTAACAACATCACCCACTAAATAAATGCATAAAAGAGATTAACCACAGAGTAAACAATAATCCGCTGCTGATTCAGCGGATTTTTTGTTTATACAAAACTTATTGCGCTGGTGTTTTTGCTAAGATCTAAGGCGCTTAAAAAATAACGGCTAATCGGTTGTATAATTAGTGCACTGGGTGAAAAATAGTGAGTAATTTATGAAGTTAGCCGTCTCTCTTAAATATATGCTTATAGCCGGATTAGTATTTTTTAGTGCCTATGGTACAGCTAAAGAGATGCGGGTTGTTTTTTCTGATGGTTATCTGCCGTTTTCCTGGCAGCAGGATAACCAGATTAAAGGTATATTAAAAGATTTATTAGATGAAATTCTAGTACAGCGTATGGGCATAAAAGTCAGTTATGAAATATGTCCTTGGGCCCGGTGCCAGATGATGGTAAAAGAAGGTCAGAGAGATGCTTTATTTACGGTTTCCAGTACCAAGAGAGACAGGTACAGCATGAAAACGGAGCTGCCGCTGTTTATCTCTGATTTTTTTATTTATAGTGGTGCTAATAATAAAAATTTACCCCTGTTGCAAAGAGTTAAAAATTTAGAGTCATTATTAGCGTTAGAAAACTTGCGCTATGTTTATCTGCTTGGATCCGGCTGGCACGATCAGAACCTTGCGACTGCCCATCATGTTACTACGGTTTTATATCCAGCTAAGATTTTGGATCTTCTTAAATTCAATCGTGCGGATGTTTATATTGAGCAGGCGGTATCGATGAATTACCAGATAAAACGTTTAAATCTGAATCAGGGTATTATACAAATACCCGCGGTAATGGATCACACCAGCTGGCATTTGTATATTGGTAATAAGTCCGATTATATAAGCATACTGCCGCAGCTGGACCGCATGCTTGATAAAATGCAAAAAGAGGGGAGCCTGCAGAAACTACACGACAAAATATTTTCTAAATACCAGTAAATAAAAATCTTCGCAGTTTAATACATTAGGGCTTTTACAACTAATTTCCAATACACTAGTTAGATATAATCATTTTTTCCGAACACCTATAAAAGAGGCGTATTCATGAATCAGCAGCAGACCCCTTTAAAAAAATGGGGAAGTGAACAAAAAACAGCCTGGTTATCCAGACAGAAAAAGCACCGTTCTTACCAGGATAATGTAGTCAAGAGACTGAACGCTTTAACGAATAATTTTAACCTTATTCAGTATGGTCTGCTTGATTATGCCCTTGATCAATATCCGCTTTATGCCGTTACAACACGGTGCTGGGATAACAGAAAACCGACTGTTCTGATCACCGGAGGTGTCCATGGTTATGAAAGCAGCGGTGTCCACGGTTCTATTGATTTTCTGGAAAAAAGAGCATTAGATTATGTCGAAAATTTTAATATTATTGTGGCGCCGTGTGTCAGTCCATGGGGATATGAGACAATTAACCGCTGGAATCCGCAGGCTGTCGATCCCAACCGCTCTTTCTATGAAAACAGCCCGTCTCAAGAGGCCGCCTGTTTAATTAAATATATTAAGTCACTTAATACAAAGATCACTGCGCATATCGATTTACATGAAACAACTGATACAGACAACACTGAATTTAGACCTGCATTAGCAGCTAGAGATGCGCTGCCGCATGATAACTGGGATATTCCTGATGGTTTCTATCTAGTTGGTGACAGTGAAAATCCAGCAGACGATTTTCAGCGTGCGATCATCCGGTCCGTAGAAAAGGTAACTCATATAGCACCGGCTGATGATAATGGTAAGATCATTGGAAAGTCTTTAGCACAGCACGGTGTGATCAACTATGCCTGTCATAAACTGGGGCTTTGTATCGGTTTCACTAACGGGGTTTACTCAACTACCACGGAGGTTTACCCTGACAGCCCTAAGGTCTGCGACCAGGATTGTGTTGATGCACAGATAGCAGCAGTTAGCGGCGGGCTTGATTTTCTTATTTCGCAGCAGAACTGAGGTTGACAGCAGCTGCTGAGTGTCGCTTAATTTATTGGCCCTGACTCGAGAGACTGTTCAGGTGTTATTTATATGGATGTATAAAAGCTATATTTAAAGGGAGTTAAATATTAACTTATTTGTTAAAAGTGCAATGGTATATGAGTCATAGATATTCGTTTAGGACTCATCTTGTGTTTGTTCTTAAAGGGAGTTTAAGTCACCTCTGCTGTTTATTTCTGTTGTTTGCGGCTGGATCTGCCTGCGCCCAAGATAAGGCTTTGCCCCATAAAAAGGGCAAGAATGCAAAGTCCTTAGTGGTTGCTAGTGATCAATGGCCGCCGTTTCGTATGATTGACGCACAGGGAAATTTTTCTGGTTTTGATATCGACATACTAGAGGCGGTTGCAAAACTCACTGCTGTTGAGTTTAAGGTCAAACGCTACCCCTGGACACGTGCACTAAAAACAATGAGTATTGGCGGGGTTGATATGATGACCGGCCTGGCATATACCAAAGAGAGAGCGTTATATATCAATTATGTGGATTTTCCGTATTACAGCTGCTCACCTGCTTTTTATATGCAGAAACATTTACATAGTGATATTAAACAGTATCGCGATCTTTATCAGTATAAAGTCGGATATGTATTAGAGTCTGCTTATTTCGAGCCGTTTAATTCCGACCCTAAGATCGTACGTCATGGTGTGGTAACTGAAACCCAACTGTTAAAAATGGCGGCTAGAGGGAGACTGGATGTCTTTATCGGTACTGACTGTCAGGTTGATTATGAGATAACAAAAAGAGGTTTGTGGTCTAAGTTAAAAAAAGCCAGTTTCAGTCCTGCCGGAAAAGTAGATCTTTTTCTCGGAGTATCGCGGCGCAACAGTTCTAAAGAACTGCTTAATATGCTGCAGGTGGCTTTAATTGAACTGCAGGAATCCGGCCAGCTGAAGCAGATTGCCGCAAGGTATTTTTCTCCTGAAGCGCAAAACAATTAACGTCGCTTTTATTGTTTATATATTCCCGTTAGATCTTCACCTTCATTCTTAAAAACTACTCCTCTCTATTTACTTATTTTTACATTCATAATGCTTATGGGGGTATAAGCAATTTGCCTAATTTTTAAAAGGTGCATATTCTCTTGGTAGCGTGTCTGTTAATCAGCGCCAGTATCAGGAGGATGCAATGAGAAAATTATCCGTCAGTACTAAATTACTGTGGATCACTTCCGGTCTTTTTTTGGCGACAATCAGTATATTATCTGTCAGCTTATGGTGGGCATTGAGCAGTAAAAATGCACAGATAAGTGCAGAGGTTAAACAGGCGATTAATGAAGAGGCGATTGCTAAATTAGAAGCAAAAGCAGATCAATACGGGCAGATGATCGGCGGCTTTATCAATGAAGCATACCGCATTCCTTATTCGTTTGCCGGTACCGTCGAGCAGCTGTCCGGCACCGAACTGTTAAGCCGTGAAACAGTTGAAGCGAGTGTCGGCGCTGTTTTAAAGAAAAACAAGCAGTTATCTTCTATGTATGCACAGTTTGAAGCAGACGGCTTTGATGATGATGATGCACTGTATCTTTCGGACAGCAGCCATAGTGTACCGGGAGCCGGCAGTTTAGAGCTGTACTTTCTGCGTAACAGTGACGGCACTATTGAACAGGAGCAGGTTGATGATGCCGATGAAAAATATCTGGCCGGCGTTAATGAATTCGGTATCCGAAAATCGGAGTGGTATTTGTGTGCCAGAGATAAGAAAATGCCGTGTTTAATGGAGCCTTACCTGGATGAGGTTACGCCGGGTAATAAGATTCTTATGACTTCATTAACGGTACCGGTAATGAAAAACGGCAAATTTTCCGGCTTGATCGGTGTGGATATTAATTTACCGATATTTCAGAAGTTAATAAAAGAGCTGTCAGATAACCTTTATCAGGGACAGGCTAAGGTTACTTTACTGAGCAGTAAAGGTTTAATTGTTGCTTCAAGTCATTATGACAAAATTTCCCGCCCGCTGAAAGAAGCTATCAGTGCTGATTTTGCTTCTACGCTGCTGGCACTGCATAAAAATAAGGGACATTTTGAAAATGCACAGCAGATAGCCGTATCGCATGCGATTGATATTCCTTTAGCAGGCAGCCGCTGGTCATTAGTGATTCAAATTCCTAAAGATGTCGCCTTTAAACGCTCCATAGAGGTCAATGCTGATATGCATTCAATGGCACAGTCATTAGGCAGTCTGCAGTTGACTTTAGGTGTACTGGTTTCTGTTATTGCGGTGTTTAGTATCTGGATAGTTATCCGCAGTATTATTTCGCCCTTGAAAATGATCCAGAACAGGGTGGAAAATCTGAGCAGCAGTGAGGGGGATTTGACTCAGACAATTGAGGTTGAATCCCATGCCGAGTTGATTGCGCTAGGCAGCGGTTTTAACGCATTTATTACTAAGCTTAAATTATTAATTGTGGAGCTAAAAGAGCTTACCGGACAAACTCAGCAGGAAAGTTTATCGGTTGCGCAGATCGCTGAAAATATCCGCGATAATGTTAATCACCAGTATAAAGACATAGAAAGTGTCGTTACCGCAGTTAATCAGATGAGCGCTACCGCATTAGAAGTTGCTAAAGCCTCAGAGCAGACGGCGGCTGAAACGGATTCAATGAGCCGCAATGTAAAAACAAGTGAGCAGGGCTTAGAGATGGCGATGCAGTATGTGACCACCATGTCGGAAGAGTCAGTACAGGCAAAAGAAGCCGTCGGTAAAGTATCTGAGAGCAGTGATAATATCAGCAGTATTGTTGAAGTGATCCGCTCTATTGCAGAGCAGACTAACCTGTTAGCTTTAAATGCCGCCATAGAGGCCGCTCGTGCCGGGGAACAGGGAAGAGGCTTTGCAGTGGTGGCAGATGAAGTTAGATCGCTTGCTTCAAGAACTCAAAGTTCAACTGATGATATCACTAAACTTATAAATTCACTGCAGATTGATGTCAGCAGCGCATCGGATGTGATTGAACAGGGAACTGAAAAGGCGCAGCTTGCTGTCATTAAAACCCAGGAGTCACTTGCATCACTCAATGAAATGGTTGGACAGATTGGTGAAGTTTCTGATCAGGTTACACATATTGCAACGGCCGCGGAGCAGCAGAGTGCAGTAACAGAAGAGGTAAATAACAATATTACCGGAATATCCGATTCAGCTTCTGAGCTGGCATCATTGTCAGATCAGGCTCTGCACAGCAGTAATACTCTGGCCGAATTAGTTAAATCCCAGGATGAGCATCTGGGCCGATTGAAAACTTAAAGCATAAGATTTTTAATGATCTCGACAGGGCTGTATGCCTGCTTAAAATGCGCGCTTCTGCCCGGCGCTTCGATTAACTGTAATTGTTGATTGTATATTGTTGTTAAACTATTTAAGATCAGATCAATTTACTTTATTGAAAGGTTCAATCAATGATCCCGGAATTATATTTCATTTACGACTCCCACTGTCCGTGGAGTTACGCAAGTTTACCACTGGTTAATGCACTTGAGAAAGCCTACCCGGAAATGATCATTCATGTCTGGCATTGTGCACATTATGACGGCAGCGACAGCGCGGGTTATAAGCAGATGGATGATGCTGCGCATCAAAGTACGGTGAAATTTGGTCAGGAACATATCCGTTTTGTTGATAGTCCTAAAAATTCAACCATGACGGCTAATTTGATGGCCTGGCTGCAGAATAAACAGCCGCAGAAAACCTTAGCGGTATTAAATGCACTGCAGAAAGCGCATTTTATTGACGGTAATGTTTTCGGCTGCAAGCATGACTTTAATGCACTGATTGAGCAGTTTAAACTGTCACCTCCGAACAAAGTTTTTAGAGACGAGTTAAGCGATGAAGCTTTATATACTCAGTCTGATATTCAAGAGCTCCGCGAGTTTATCGGAACAAATGCATTTCCCGTTCTGTTATTAGCTGCGGATGATAACGCGACACTATTGAATCATTCTTTATATCTAGCTGATCCTGACGCCATTGTTGAAGCTGTAAAACGAGAATTAAAATAACTGCTTTACTTGACCGATGCTAACCAGATAATTTTAAATACCGCGCTTCTAACAGCGCGGTATTTTTTTATAAGCTGAATTAAATATTTAGGTTTCTCTGCGCGGTCAGATCGCTAAAATACTGTACAAACTCTACCTCGTTACCATCGGGATCGATAAAATATATATTCTGACGGAAAGGGTGCTCCGGTCCGCGTATTCTTGGTTTAAACCCCGCATTCTGCAGGCGGTGGGTAAGGCCTTCAATATCACCGACTTCAAAGGCAAAATGTGCGATACCGACCTGATGGCCGGTTAATTTTCGACTCTCCTGCTCACCGTTGTCATTTAATGTTAGATATAAATTGTGATCCCCAAAGTGAACCCAGTTCCTCGGTTTGCCGTACCATTCGGACTCACCGCCGTCACGAATTATCCATTCAGGAAAAGCCGCCTGATAAAATGCAAGGCTGATTTGAATATCTTTAACTACCAGGTTGAGGTGCTCTAATCTAATCATAATTTATTCCTCTTTATTCACTGCTATTTTAGTGCATATCGATTATTTATTCACTGTCATGTGCACCTGCCTGCGCAGTTTTTTTCTCTTAGGAATCAGGCTCCATCAGCCTGTTTTCTGATTTAGCAGTTATCAGCAGCCAGTATTAACGATTAGAAGGAGCTCGATGCCGCGTTGATAATATTTCAGCAAAAAATAACCGGATTTATTAAAATCAGGTTAAACTGCACCTTCCCTATAAGTTAATAACCAGTTATTCCTATTATGTATACTCTTCGCCCATATCAGCAAGACAGTGTTAAAGCGACCATTCATTATTTCCGTAAAAATTCAACACCTGCTGTGCTTGCGCTCTCTACCGGGGCGGGAAAAAGTCTGATTATTGCCGAACTGGCACGTCTGGCAAAAGGCAGAGTGCTGGTGCTGGCACATGTTAAAGAGCTGGTGGAACAGAATCACAGTAAGTATGAAAGTTACGGTCTGCAGGCGTCTATTTTTTCTGCCGGACTGGGCCGTAAAGAAACCGGGCAGCAGGTGGTATTTGCATCGGTGCAGTCTATTGTCAACAGCCTGGAGCAGTTCAGCGAACAGTTTTCTCTGCTGGTTATTGATGAATGCCACCGCGTACCGCAGGATGAAAACAGCGCCTATCAAAGGGTGATTAAACATCTGCAGGAAACCAATGGCGATATTAAAATACTGGGACTTACTGCGACACCATACCGCCTCGGACTTGGCTGGATTTATCAATATCATACCCGTGGCCAGGTGCGCAGCTTAGAAAAGCGTTTTTTCCGTGACTGCATATTCGATCTGCCGATCCGTTTTCTTCTCGATGAAAAATTTCTGACGCGTCCTAAGGTAATGGATATGGCGGTTATGGGTTATGATTTTTCTAGTCTTAAACCCTCAGCCTCCGGACATTATCAGGAAGCGCAGCTCGACAGCGTGGTCAAAAAATCAGGACGTGTGACCCCGCTGATTATCAAGCAGGTGATAGAGGCTGCTAAAGACCGCCTCGGCGTGATGATTTTTGCTTCGACGGTTAATCATGCGCAGGAGATTATGGGTTATCTGGCAGCTGAAAATGCGGCTCTGGTAATTGGTGATACGCCGCTTGATGAGCGTGACCGGATTATTAACGGCTTTAAAGAGCAGAAAATAAAATATCTGGTTAATGTATCGGTACTAACCACAGGGTTTGATGCGCCGCATGTGGATCTCATTGCTATTCTACGGCCGACGGCGTCTATCAGTTTATATCAGCAGATTGTCGGGCGCGGCCTGCGTTTGTTTCCCGCTAAAAAAGACTGTCTGGTGATGGAGTTTGCCGGTAACTGCTATGACTTGTATCAGCCGGAAGTCGGCGAGGCGAAGCCTGACAGTGACAGTGAAATTGTCAGCATTCCTTGTCCAGCCTGCCGCTTTAATAATAACTTCTGGGGGAAGCTGGATCCGGCCGGATTTGTGTTAGAGCATTACGGCAGGCAGTGTCAGGGTTACAGTGAAAATGACCACGGTGAGCGGACAGTCTGTGGTTACCGTTTTCGTGCAAAATTCTGTGAACTGTGCGGTGCTGACAATGATATTGCCGCACGGCGCTGTCATGACTGCGACCATGTGCTGGTGGATCCTGACAAGAAACTGCGTGAAGCAATGAAACTTAAAGATGCGCTTATTATGAGATGCGTTGATTTAAGGTTAGAAGCAGGTAAAAACAAGTTTGGAAAACCGCAGCTTAAGGTCACTTATATCAGTGATCAAGACGCTGAAATAAATGAATTCTGGCAGCTGTCGACAAAAGCGCATAAATCAGAATTTTTAAATAAGTTTATCCGTGCACATCTGATTGACCGTCATCGGCCGTTCACCGATACCGCGCCTTCAAAGATTGTTAATAATGAACATAGACTGCGCCCGCCGCAGGTTGTGATTGCCAGAAAGAGCGGCCGTTTCTGGACGATTCGCGATAAGCTGTTTGATCTTGACCAGTATTAGAAGGGTTAACAGCCAGCTGCTTAAGCCGCTGACTCGATATTTAAAAAGCGATGCGGGCGGCAACGGCTAATAGAGCTATGCCGGTCACTTTTTCTACTATATGTACATTATTGCGCAGCTTAGTCAGTATCGCAGACTGAGATAAAATAAGTGCTATCAGGCAGTACCAGAGAGTATCTATACCGCTGACGGTAGCGACCATGACGGCATTCTGCTGCCAGCCGGCCTGTGCATCAACAAACTGACTGAATAGAGCCAGAAAAAATATCGCCAGCTTGGGATTAAGAAAAGCGATCAGCAGACCTTCACGAAAACTCTGCTTTTTTGTTACTTTTGTTTCCTGCGTGATCATTTCAGCCATTGATGATCTGGACATTAATGCTTTGTAAGCCAGCCACAGTAGTAAAATCACACCTGCGTATTTAATCAAATTAAACAGCCAGGGTGTCGATTCAATGATGATAGCCAGTCCGATTACAGTTAATAATGCATATATAGCCACACCAAGACCATGAGCAATGCTGGTTAGAAAACCGTTTAAGCGGCCTCCGGAAACCGTGTGCTTTAATACTATAATCAGGCTGGGTCCGGGAGTCATGGCTCCCATTAAACAAATCGCAGCCAGGGAAATCCATGCGCTCAATTCCATTTTATTCTCCTATTGAATCTTCGAGTAATGCGCTTATATTAACTGACTCGGAGTATGAGTAAAAATATTTATTTCTACTTGTTGGTATGAAGTAATTTCATACCTTGGTTGATCGTTCTTTCCAGGTGTCCTTTGAGGTGCGGATAACATAACTCTCTAAACCATTTATGTTCGGCATTATGATGGTGTTTAGCGTGCCACAGCAGGTAATACTGCTGCGCTTTAATATCAACAGGTAAAGCCCTGATCTGCAGATCATAACGCTGCGCAAAATCTGCTGCTATATGCAGAGGTGTGGTCAGCATCGTATCTGTCTTCAGCAGTAGTTCAACGGCTGACTGGAAAAAAGGCACACTGGCAAATATTTTCCTGGATCGGCCGACAGCGGCGAGTGCTTTGTCGACCGGGCTGTCTTTGTCACCACCTCCGCTGATTAATATATGCCGGGCATGACAGTAGTCGTCAATTGAAAGTTGATCCGCACATTGTGGATGAGAAGAGCGAAACACCGCAACCAGCTGATCTTCTGCCATCATCTTGCCATGTACATTCGCAGGTATTGACTGGGCAATGGTTGATACTAGATCCAGCTGGTATTCCGATAATGCAGCTAATTGATCTTTCTGCCATAACTGGTATTGGATGCCTGCATGTGGAGCATGACGTTCAAGATTATGACAAATTGCAGGAAGAACGGCTTGTGCAACATAATCGCTGGATGCAAAACTAAACTTCCGACAACAGTTTGTGAGGTCCATGGTATTCGGCAGGTAGAGCTTATCAAGCTCCTGCAGCAGTGCGGGCAGCTGCTGCATCAGCTCTTCCCCTTTTCGGGTAAGCACAAAATTACTGCCTTCGCGGATAACAATCTGATCATGAAATGCATGACGAATTTGATGCAGCGTTTTACTCATTGCTGACTGAGTCACGTTTAAATTTTTCGCACTTTGAGTAAGATTGCGTGTCTGTAGAATTGAAATCAGAGCAGGCAGTAACTTGTAGTTATTCAATAGAATAGACCGTAGTAGATTAACAGGCTGTTATTTTAACCTAATGCGCTTAGATGTTAATAAATTAAACTTTTATGATAATAAAGCATAGGTTAGATCTCAGTGCCGGCTCTCGTGAATCTATAAAATGCACTGAAGTTAATATTAATTAAAGGATTTTTATGATTGTAATTACAGGTGCCAGCAGCGGGCTCGGTGCTGCGCTGGCAAATTTGTATCATCTTGACGGGCAGAAACTGCTGCTCAGCGGTCGTAATCAGACGCGTCTTAAGCGGGTTGCTGAAAAAATGTCTGACCGTGTGCTGGTGCAGCAGGCCGATCTCTGCAGTCCGGAGCAATGCGGTGCTTTACTGGACTCTCTTGAGCAGGTACCGGATACTGTCATTCACTGTGCGGGCAGCGGTTATTTTGGACCTATTGAAGAGCAGGATCCACAGGCTGTTAATAATCTGATACACAATAATATTAGTTCTACGATTTTCTTATTACGTGAATTAGTCAGACGCTATCGGGATCATAAAGTAAAAGTGGTGATTGTTATGTCGACAGCCGCACTTGCAGGGAAGGCCGGAGAGTCCACCTACTGTGCGGTTAAATGGGCCGTGCGGGGCTTAGTTGAATCCGTTCGTTTAGAGCTCAAAGGCCGGCCCATGAAACTGATTGCGGTATATCCCGGCGGAATGGCAACCGATTTCTGGCAGACCAGCGGCAAAGAGCTGGATACTTCTGAATTTATGAGCGCAGATGAAGCCGCCGCTATGCTTAAACAGGCACTGATCAGTACTGAACACGGTTTTGTGTCTGACATTACCATTAACCGCAGCTAGCTCCTTACTGCTCCGGGAGCTGTTTTCGGCAGTAATTTATTACTGCCTGCGCTGCTTTCTATGTTTTTTTATCAATCACAGTACAGGTATCCTGTCTGCAGGTTTTTAATTAATAAGTCATTGATCTAAACCTCCAATTTTCAAATATTCACGGCAGTGATAGAGATATTATTCTGACCTTCTACTATGCTCGTAGTAACTTTGTCCGCAAGGCGTCTTAGGACATTGTGCTGTATCTATTACACGATAATCATCGAGACACCTTTCAGCAGCATGCACTCAATAAAACGTATTGGAGTGAATAGTGAATAGAACTTTTCGAGATTTTAAAAGCAGTATTCTACTACTTGCTCTATTCGTGCTATTTTTTTCATCCGTCACCGTTTCAGGTGAAGAACAGCCACCGCTGCCGAACCCGCTAGAGTTATTTACCTCAGATGAGCGTCTCTGGCTTTCTGAACATCCTAAGATTCAGATTGCGATAAATGACTCCTGGCCGCCGATGGATTATGTGGATCAAAACGGTCAGCCTCGAGGTATCGGAGTCAGATTTATCAATGCACTTAACAAACGTCTGGATGATCGTCTGCAGATCGTTTCCGGGCCTTGGAAGCAGGTTTATGAGGCGGTTAAGAATAAAGAAATTGATGCGGTTATGGATTTCACACCAAAACCTGACCGAGAGCCATATTTCAACATTACTGAAGCTTATATAGATGTTCCTCACGCGATATTTGCCCGTAGTGATTATCCCTATTTGAATGGGCTTAATAAGTTAAACGGAAAAAAGGTCGGGCTGGAACGAGGTTTCCACGCCGTTAAGTTTTTTCGTGACAGTTACCCGGGTATTGAGCTTACTGAGTATAACTCAACCAGTGATGCGCTTGATGCGGTTTCTAAAGGTGATGTAGATGCTTATATCGGTAATCGCGCTGTGGCTATGTATATCATCGAAAATGAACTATTGAGCAATGTTCGTCAGCATGCAAAGATAAACGAAACTTCATCTGTTAATGCTATTGCCGTCCGCAAGGACTGGCCGATATTGAAAGATATCCTCAATAAAGCGCTGCAGAATATTTCTAAAAAAGAGAGAACAGAAGTTTTAGATCTGCGAGGGCTTTCTGAGTCTTCCCAATCCAGTGTGATGCTAACCAGAAGTGAACGAAAGTGGCTTGAAGAGCACCCGGTTATTAATGTCCATAATGAGAAAGACTGGGCGCCCTTTAATTATTTTGACTATGACACACCTCGCGGCCTTTCAATTGATTATATGAATCTGTTAGCCGAGAAGCTGGATATAAAGGTTAGCTATCGTACAGGCCCAAGCTGGAGTGAGTTTCTAGGGCTGATAAAGAATAAGAATCTTGATGTGATGCTCAATATAGTAAAAACTCAGGAGCGTCAGAAGTATCTGCTGTTTACCCAGCCGTATATGAAAAATCCCAATGTAATTATCAGCCGCAATGATAACCCCTTTGATAATATAGATGATCTGCAGGGACGTATTGTTGCGTTTCCCAAAGGCTTTTTTTATGAAGAGCTGCTTACCCGCGATTATCCACAGATAAAACGACTCGCGGTAGAAGATTCTTTAGCATCATTAAAGGCGGTAGCTCTGGGGGATGCTGATGCAGCCTTAGGCGAAGATGCGGTGGTTCGTTTCTTAATGAGCAAGAATTTATTGTCTAATCTGTATATCTCCGGCGAAGCTGATATTGGTAATCCCGATGTGGTTAACTTAAGGCTCGGTGTGCGTGATGACTGGCCTATGCTTCACTCTATACTTTCTAAGGCAATGTCTCAGGTCACGCAGGAAGAGATGACAGTTATTCAGCAGCGCTGGTTGAGTGAACTGCTGACTTCCGCGACTAAGAGTGCTAGCACGCAGGAGGCTTTAGGGGAGTCAGTGAAGAATCTGCTGCTGTCTATTTTTATTATTATTATGGTTATTCTGTCGGCACTGGCGCTGCTCAAACTGTCTGGACACAGTATCAGCGATCGCATTTTTGCACGGCGTAACTTATCTATACTGGTAGCGGTACTGGTGACTGCATTTCTGTCAATTGTTATTATTGCTGCACTTAATGCGCTGGACCGTATGGACAGACAGCTGCGGGAGGAGCTGGGGGAAACGCTGCTGACCGTTAACAACTCCATAAAACAGTCAATTGAACTTTGGGTGGATAGTCACTCCAGCGAGGCATACCGCATTGTTGATGATCAGCGTGTGCTGCCGCTGGTAAAAGGGCTGCTGGCTCTGCCTTTGAACACTGAGGTTCTGCAGCGTAGCGAGGAGTTAAGAAAATTTCGTAAACTCTATGGTCAGGAGAATAAAAGAAAAGCTGCAGTCGGTTTCTTTATTATTTCTCCTGACGGCAATAACCTGGCCTCTGAACGCGATAGTAATCTCGGGGAATATAATTTGATTATGGCGCAGCGTCCAGATCTGGCTGAACGGGTATTTAAGGGGGATAGTTTATTTATTCCTCCTGTCTTTTCCGATGTGCCTCTAAAGGATGCTACCGGGCGTATTGTTGTTGATGCACCCACCATGTTTTTTGCTGCTCCGCTGCGCGATTTATCAGGAAATGTTATTGCGGTGCTGGCATTGCGTTTTGATCCCGTTGAATATTTTTCTCGTATTGCCAGTGCCGGAAGAGTGGGTGAAAGCGGCGAGACCTATGTTTTTGATCGTCAAGCCCGGCTTATCAGCAAGCTGCGTTTTGCTGAACGGCTTTTGTCAATTAGCGATCTTTATCGCGACGGCTCGCAGCTGCTGAGCTTACGTATTCGCGATCCCGGTGGAAATTTATCCGAGGGTTACCGTCCGCAGAGCAGCCGTTCAGACTGGCCTTTGACCCTGGCTGTTGAACAGGCTCACAGCGGCCGTCATGGTATTAATACGTCGGGTTATAATAACTATCTTGGGGAGCCAGTCATGGGGGCGTGGAGCTGGTCCGAAGAAGTCGGCATCGGACTGGTCACTGAAATTGATCTCGAAGAATCTCTGCAGTCTTATCACAGTATGAAAGTTCTGGTGCTGGGAGCACTTGGAGGCATTACTTTTATCGCACTGCTGCTGACTGCTGTAACGGTATGGCTTGGTGAAAAAGCCAGGAGCAGTCTGACCGTTCTGGTACAGGAGCGTACCGATAAACTGCGCAAAGTGGTACAGGCTGTGGAGCAGAGTCCGCTGTGTGTGATAATCACCGATATAAACGGAACCATCGAACATGTTAACCCCACATTCACCCGTGTTACTGAGTATGAGCCTGGTGAAGTTATAGGTAAAAATCCTAGTATTCTTAAAAGCGGTGAGACCCCGTCAGAACAGTATGCAGATATATGGAAGACCGTTCTTGCCGGCAGTGTCTGGCGCGGCGAGCTTCTTAACCGCAAGAAGAGCGGCGAGCTCTACTGGGGCTCAATATCCATCGCCCCGGTTACGGATGAAGCGGGCAAAGTTACCCACTTTGTCGCGATGACTGAAGATATTACTCAGGCTAAAAAAGTGAAACTGGCCTTGAAGGAGGTTCAGGAGCGTAATGAGCTGATTCTTGACTCCGCAGGAGAGGGAATTTTCGGTCTGGATACAGCGGGCCGGGTAACATTTAATAACTGTGCTGCTGCCGACATGCTGGGTTACGGCATTAAGGAGCTTATTGGCGTTTCCATGCATGAGGCTGTTCATTATGCCTACAGCGACGGAAGTTATTACGACGAAGCTGACAGCCCGATGAGTGCAGTACTGCATGATGGTGCTGTACATCAGATAGATAATGAGGTGTTATGGCGGAAAGACGGTTTGTTTTTCTCTGTAGAATACACAGCCACTCCGATCAGCCATGACGGCGATATTGTCGGTGCAGTGGTGGTATTTCGTGATATTAGTACCAGGCTGCTTGCAGAGGCACAGGTCAATGCAAGCATGGAACGTTTTAGAGTTTTGTTTGAACAGGCGGCGGATGCTTATCTTATTATTGACGGGGAAAACTGTGTGGATTGTAATCAGGCTGCCGTTGATCTGCTGGGTTTTAGTAATAAAGAAGAACTGCTCGGCCGTACACCGGCTCAGTTTTCTCCAGAATTTCAACCGGACGGCAGCCGCTCGAAGAACAAGGGCGCCGAGTTGATTTTCACTGCATATACTCATGGAGGAGTCCATTTTGATTGGATCCTCTGCAAGAAAGACGGCACGGAGTTTCCAGTAGAAATAACACTGACACCGATTGAACTGAATGAAAAACCTGTACTGCTGGCTGCCTGGCACGATCTTACCGAAAGGTACGAGTCGGAAGAGGAAATTAAACGCATCAATTTCCTTAGTGATCTTGCCCTTGAGCTGACTCACAGCGGCTACTGGCATATTGACTATAATGAAGCGGATTATTATTACCAGTCAGAGCGGGCTGCTGAAATTCTCGGCGAAACAGTCAGAGAGGATGGCCGTTATCATCTTCAGGATCAATGGTTTGCACGTATGATAGAGGCTGATGCACAAACCGCCGCCAAGACACAGGAACGTTATCTGAGGGTGACGGAAGGTAAATACAGCAGTTTTGATTCGGTTTTTGCCTACCGGCGTCCCGTTGACGGCAATATTGTCTGGATTCATTCAGCCGGTAAAATAGTTCATGATGAATGCGGCAATATTCGCTATATGTATGGTGCCCACCAGGATATTACCGAGCAGAAGCTGTCGCAGGCGGCGCTCGCCAGTGAGCGGGAGCAACTTCAGGCAATTCTTGATTCTAGTCCGGTAGGCGTAAGTATCAGTATTGATTCCATTCTTAAACTAACTAATCCGCGTTTTTCTGAACTTTTCTGTCTCGGCAGCGGGGCCGATATGATGGATGCTTATGTTGAACAAAAAGATAAAGAAAACATGCTGGCTGTTATGCACAACCAGGGAACTGTTAATAACTATGAACTGCAGGCCTATGGTGCGGATCAAAAAGCGCGCGATTTTATGGTTACTTATCAGCCGATAGATTATCAGGGAGAGCAGGGCTATCTGGGCTGGCAGGTTGATATTACGGATCTCAAAGCCGTTCAGAATGAATTGACCCAGGCAAAAGCACAAGCAGAGGAAGCCACTAAGGCTAAATCGGATTTTCTGGCGAATATGTCCCATGAGATCCGCACACCGATGAATGCCATTATCGGGATGTCGCATTTGGCACTGCAGACTGATCTGAGTGTAAAACAGCGTAACTATATTGAAAAAGTGCACCTTTCCGGAGAGGCACTGCTTGGCATTATTAATGATATTCTTGACTTTTCAAAAATTGAAGCCGGCAAACTGGATATTGAAAACATTGATTTTCGTCTTGAAGAGGTGTTTAACAATATCGCCAATCTGGTGGGACTGAAGACGGAAGAGAAGGGCATAGAGTTTATGTTCAGCTTGTCGCCGGATGCGCCCAGTGCACTGATCGGCGATCCGCTGCGTCTAGGGCAGATTTTAACCAATCTAAGTAACAATGCGGTGAAGTTCACTGATTCTGGCGGTGAAATTGTCATTGCTATTGATGCCCTTGAGCAGGATGCGGAGCAGGTTAAATTACACTTCTCAGTGCGTGACAGTGGTATCGGTATGACACCGGAGCAGCAGTCTAAACTCTTCCAGTCATTCAGCCAGGCTGACAGTTCGACCACAAGAAAATACGGTGGTACTGGTTTGGGTCTGGCTATCTGTAAAAATCTTACCCAGCTTATGCACGGAGATATCTGGGTTGACAGTGAAAGAGGCCGCGGCAGTACCTTTCACTTCACCGTACAGCTGGGTAAGCAGCAGGGAGTGGAAACGGTAGATTGTTCTGTGGAAACTGAGCTGGATTCATTGCGCGTGTTAATCGTTGATGACAATGCATCAGCGCGGGAAATTTTAAGTTCGATGCTGAGTAGTTTCAGTCTGCGTGCGGATCAGGCTGGTGCCGGTGACAGGGCGATTACTCTGCTGGAAGAGGCTGACCATAGTGATCCTTACCAGCTGGTATTAATGGACTGGAAGATGCCGCATATGGACGGCGTTGAAACCACCCGTGCCATTCAGTCAAATTCTAAACTGAGTAAAATACCGCCGGTCATTATGGTGACGGCTTATGGTCACGAAGGCGCATCGCGGGCAACTGAAGGTGTCAGCCTAGCTGGTTTCCTCAGCAAGCCGGTTACACCGTCCACCCTCTATGATGCAATTATGGCGGCGATGGGGCATGAGGTAAGCGGCGAGAAACGCAGCAGCAATCGTCAGGAAGAGCTGAATAATGATATTGCGCGGCTGCACGGTGCTAAAATACTGCTGGTGGAAGACAATGAGATCAATCAGGAGCTGGCGTTAGATTTACTCACCAGCAACGGGATTGTTGCGCAGGTTGCTAATAATGGACTGCAGGCGCTTGAGCTGCTGGAAAGGGACATCTTTGACGGGGTTCTGATGGATTGTCAGATGCCGGTGATGGACGGCTATCAGGCGACCCGTAAGATTCGCCTTAAAAAATGCTTCACAGGTCTGCCGATATTAGCGATGACTGCAAATGCTATGGCCGGAGATCGGGATAAAGTGCTTGAAGCGGGCATGAATGATCACATTGCCAAGCCTATTAATGTTACTGATATGTTCCGGATTATGGCGAAATGGATCACACCTGCGGTGCCTGGTGTTGAAGCTGCGGTTGGCGTGGTTAGGCAGGAAAAAACGGTTGAGATCCCCGAACTGGACGGTATTAATACCGAAGCTGGTTTGGCCCGTACGCTGAATAACAGTAAACTTTATAGTAAGCTGCTGCGTAAAACTGCGTTAAATTACAGCCGTTTTGCAGACGAGTTTAACAGGGCTGCTGAATCCGCTGACTGGGCACTAGCGCAGCGCCTGGCGCATAGTTTGAAAGGTGTTGCCGGTAATATCGGAGCCGAGTCACTGCAGGCGGCATGCGCAGTTCTGGAGGCACAGGCCAAAGATAAACAAGTTGGCGAGACTGAACGTCGAATGATGGAAACGCAGCTGCAGCGGATTATTGTTTCACTTGCATCTCTGCCCGAGGACGCTGCAGAGATGGCCGTACAGGAGGTAGACATCGAAGCTGTTAATGAAGTGCTGACAACAATGGCGCGGCAGCTTGAAGACTATGATACAGCCGCACAGGATACATTAGATAATAACCGTGCGCTGTTCTCAGGGGGGGAGCTGAACTCGCTGGGTAAAGATATAGAGAAGGCGCTAGCTGAATATAACTTTGAACAGGCGCAGGCAGTGGTGGTTAAGATGCAGGATGCAGTGTCACAGGCTGCAAGTGCTGATAAGCAGCAGTTAGCCGGGCTGCTGCGGCATTTTGCCGAGCTGCTGATGAATAATAATGCCAGCGCACTTGATGTGATTGAAAGTGAGGGCGCATTTATTGATGCTTCAGGATATTCCGCTGAACTTAAAAAAATTCACCGTGCGCTAAATGAATATGATTTTGAGCTGGCGATGGTTAGTCTTAAACAAATTGCCGCGCAAGCTGGTATTGTTCTATGAATGTGCTGTGTCTGGTGCATTGACAGGGGAAAGTAATGAATATTAATAAGCAGACCGTTCTGGTTGTGGATGACACTCCTGAGAATATTGACGTGCTGGTTGGTATTTTAAAGCAGGATTATCACGTTAAGGCCGCCATTAACGGTCTAATGGCTTTGAAGATCGTACATGCCAGCCCTCCGGATATTATCCTGCTGGATATTATGATGCCGGGTATTGACGGCTATGAGGTTTGCCGGCGCCTTAAGGCAGATCACACAACCAGGCATATACCGGTCATTTTTGTTACCGCTAAAATCGCTCTAGAAGATGAGATTACGGGGCTGAATCTAGGGGCGATAGATTACATTTCCAAACCGATAAACCCTCCCCTGGTACAAGCACGAGTAAGAACTCATCTGGCATTGTATGACCAGAACCGGGCGCTGGATAAAAAGGTCTTTGAGCAGACGTTAGAACTGCACCAGACACGGCTGCAGATTATTCAGCGTTTAGGGCGTGCAGCTGAGTATAAAGATGACAACACCGGACTGCACGTTATCCGTATGAGTGAATATTCGCGTATTCTCGGCCTAGCCGCCGGCATGAATGAGACTGAAGCCGTCATGTTAATGAACGCAGCGCCGATGCATGATATAGGAAAGATTGGTATACCGGACGGTATTCTTAAAAAGCCCGGTAAACTTGATCATGAGGAATTTGAAATAATGAAAAGCCACTGTGCTATCGGCGAACAGATTATTGGTGATGATAAATCTGAGCTGCTGCAGATGGCTAAGATACTTACTCTCACTCATCATGAAAAATGGGACGGCAGCGGATATCCAAATCAGCTTAAAGGTGAAGAAATTCCGCGTATCGGGCGTATCGTAGCGATAACTGATGTTTTTGATGCATTAACCTCAGAAAGACCCTATAAACAGGCCTGGTCCGTTGAGGACGCGGTGGAACAGTTACAGAAAGATGCCGGTGGACATTTTGACCCGCAGCTGGTTGTACTGTTTATTGAAGAGCTGCCTAAGATATTAGAAATTAAAGAAAAATATGACGATAATTGATTTTTATCCCTCTTTATATACTGATCTTAAGATCACCTCGTCAGGATGTTTAGTTAAGGAGCTGCGAAAGCGGGTGCAGGCGAATGTATTAGGTGTGCTTTCGCATGCTAAAGTACAGAGGTTTATGCGGTGCCAGAAAATTACACACAGTTAAAGGGGGTTAATAAACAATGCTTAAGTGAAGGAGGCTGAAAGGGCGGGGGTTCTTACGATAACCTCTCCCATAGCGGCTGGTTAAGTTATCAGCAGATCGCCCCCGCAGGAGCGATCTGATTTATTTTAAACGCTGTTAATTCTGACTTTTAGCCAGTGCTTCAAGCATCTTGTTAGTGACCAGGGTAATTCCTTTTTCAGAAACCCGGAAGCCGTTGGCAATATCCTGCTCTTGATCGTAACCGATTACTAAGTCTGCCGGGATACGACAGTTACTGTCTACAATGACGCGGCGCAGTTTACAACGTTCTCCGACATGACTGCCGTGCAGCAGTACCGATTCTTCAATAAGGCTGTTAGAGTGAGTGTGAACACTGGAATATAACAGAGACTTGCGAATTGTTGAGCCGGAAATAATACAGCCGCCGGAGACTGTTGAGTCAAGTGCCATGCCGCGGCGTTCGTCATTATCGAAAATAAATTTAGCCGGCGGAAGCTGTTCCTGATAGGTCCAGATCGGCCAGGATTTATCATATAAATCCAGCTGTGGCTCCGGCTCTACCAGCTCCATATTTGCTTCCCAGAATGAATCCAGAGTACCTACATCTCGCCAGTAAGGCTGATTGTTACTGTCCGGATCTTTGAAAGCAAAAGCAAAAACATTGTGATCTTCAATAATTGACGGGATGATATCGTTTCCGAAATCGCGGCTGGAATCTGCGTTTGCACAGTCTTTTTCTAGCTGTTCGAATAAAAAGTCACTGCTGAAAACATAATTGCCCATTGAAGCTAAACATTGACCCGGCTTACCTGGAATTTCATTCGGCTCGGCGGGTTTTTCATCAAATGCGACAACTTTATTGTCGGTATTAACTGTCATCACACCAAAACTGCCGGCCGCTTCTTCAGTGTCTACCTCAAGGCAGCATACGGTCATATCGGCATTGTTTTCTACATGCTGCGCCAGCAGTACACCGTAATCCATGCGGTATACATGGTCGCCGGACAGTACCAGTATATATTTAGGACGTTCTGCTTTAATAATATCTAAATTCTGATATACAGCGTCTGCAGTACCCACGTACCAGTCATCACCACTACGTTGTGATGCCGGTAATACATCAACAAATTCAGCGATATTGGCTTTGAAATGTCCCCAGCCTCGGTTGATATGTCTAATTAATGAGTGGGATTTGTACTGAGTTGCAATGCCGACTCGATGAATTCCCGAGTTGATACAGTTTGATAAAGGAAAGTCGATAATGCGGAATTTACCGCCAAAATATACTGCAGGTTTCGCACGCCAGTCGGTCAATTCAAATAAACGGCTTCCTCGGCCACCGGCTAAAACTAATGCATAAGTATCTTTGGTAAGGTTACTAATATATCTATCTTTATTGTGCCCCATAAACGAATCTCCAAGTAGTTTAAATTTTATTGTCCGCCAACGTTAGTATTACAGCTGATATCCAGGCTGCTGAGCAGGTGCTGTTTTGTCATTTATAATTTTATGACTTCGGATGAAGCTAACGTTGTAAACGTTTACTTTTGTACCACTGAACAAAGTCTGATTCAATGCAATGACCACATAGGATATTTTTGATGGTTTTATTTGAGAGCAAGTTCATAAATACATTATTTATTTTGTTTACAAGTGTTTAATAATTAAGCACCGCAAAAGAGAGGGCTGCTTAGACAAAAGCTTTAATGACGATAAAAACAGCATTGTGAGTGACTATTCTTTGCTGTTGGCGGGGGAATAATCAGAAACTTCAGCTCGAGTTTTTATTTCTCTGGCTGTTTCAGCCTGGTTATTTTTGCAAGCAGGCACTGATAATGCCGTTATCGTGTTAAATCGTGCAAAAATACCGCAGCTGTTATTTTCAAACTATAATTGAAACATAATCCATACAATTATATACATGACAGTTGTCAGTGAGCGCCGTATTATCTGCTTTGCACTTAAATGGGTACAATCGGTCGAGTTTAGGCCTAGATTACAGACTCTCGCCTTTAAACGGATAATATTATGAAGAAACGCTGGATTGCAGCCGTTATTATAACGGTCGTTACGTTAGGTACTGTTTATTACTTCAACGCTCCTCAGAAAGAGGTTTTGTTTTTACCCCTAATCAAAGCTGAAACAGCTACCATAGAAAAGCAGGCTGTTGCCGTCGGACAGATAGTGCCGGCTCATTCCGTGCAGATTAAATCACAGATAGAAGGTATTGTCGGTGAAATTTATCACGGCGTAGGTGAGCAGGTAAAAGCCGGTACTGCGCTGATTAAAATTCGTCCTAATCCTACACCGCAGCGTTTAACGCAGGCGATCACGGAATTAATGTCGAGTAAGGCACAGCTTCAGTCTTCTCAGCAAAAACTCTCTAATTTAGAGCGCCTGGTCCGTGATGACGTTATTCCATCCAACTATGGGGAATATATTCAGGCAAAAGCGAATGTCAGCCAGAATAATGCCGATCTGCAGCAGAAACAGCAGAATTTAGATCTGATCCGCAGCGGGGAATCATCAGTGGGATCATCAAAGCTGACATCAACCATTACCGCGCCGATAACCGGTACAGTGTTAAGTTTGAATGTTGAAGTGGGTGAACCTATTATCTCAACTGAATCAAGTCAGTCAGCAACACAAATGATGTCCCTGGCGGATATGAGCGACATGATTTTTAAAGGCAGTGTCAGTGAGCATGATGCTGCCCAGCTGCAGGCCGGCATGCCGGTTACTATGATACTTGCGCCGTATCCGGAAATAGAGATGACAGGCATATTAAGTAAAGTCGCAGTGCAGTCTGAAAAACTTAATTTACAGCAGAACTCTTCATCCTCTAGCGAACAGCGCAGCTTTGATAATGGTTTTCAGGTGGAAGTGAATAAAATCCAGTTTCCGGCAGATCTGATTATGCGTTCTGGTTTTTCAGCTACTGCACAAATTACCCTGAAAAAAGCAGCACAGGTCACAACAATTCCAGAGCGTGCTCTGCAGTTTTCAGATAACCAGCCCGAAGTACTGCTTCCTGATGACTCGGAGCAGGGGTTTCACACCGTTCCGGTAAAATTAGGGCTGTCTGACGGAATCAATGTAGAAGTTATTTCCGGCCTGGAACAGGGGCAGGAGATTGTTGACAGCAGTATGATGGGAGCGCTTCCCGATGCCTAATTTATTCTTTTCACAATACCGTTTAATGGTCAGAGTTATCTCACGGCGCACACTTGTATTTCTGCCGGCCGCGCTGTTAACTCTAGCACCGTCGGTTTATGCGCTCACTATCGAACAGGCATGGCAGGCGGCTAAGATTTTTGATCCTGAATATCAGAAAGCACAGACTAATACCCGTATCAGTGAAACAGAGATTCGTTCAAGCCGCAGTGGTTTACTGCCGGGCCTGAGTGCAGGTGCAACCTCCAGCTGGAATGATAATGGTGATAACAGCAATGGTTATTCACTTAGTTTAAATCAAACCCTATGGGATAGTTCCAAATGGGCGGGGTTAGATGCATCACAGGCATCCTTTGTCAGTGCACAGCTGACAGAGCAGCAGGCACATAACAACCTTGCTCAAAAATTGATCACCGCTTACCTTGATTTAGCTAAAGCGCATGGTGATCTGCGTCTGGCGCAGCAGAAGCTTGATGAAGGACAGAAAATGCTTCGTATTACCGAGCAGCGTTACGCAGCAGGTGTATTGATGGTGACAGATGTTGAAGATATGCGAGCCAACCATGTTGACGAACAGGCGCTTATTCTGCAGAAACGATCAGAAATCGATACGCTGCAGGCTGCTTTGACGGCTTTAATCAACCAGGTGCCGGATGATATTGACGAGATCAGCACAACCGAGCTGAAACAGCCGCTGCTGCAGGTCAACAGCGAAGAAGAGTGGCTGGAACTTGCCCGCAGCAGCAGTCCGGAACTGCTGGCCGCTCAGCAGAGCTTAAAAGCCAGCCGCTTTCAATACCAGCAGGCTAAAGCCGGGTATTATCCTAGTGTACAGGGATCCATAAACTACAGCGATGATGACCGGCGTGCCAATGATGATTTAAGTGCCGGACTTACCTTGACCGTTCCACTGGATCTTAATGGTGCAACTCGTGCTAGTGTTGACCGTTCCAGCCTGCTGGTTTATCAGGCCAAGCAGGACGTTCGTATCGTAGAAATAAATATTAAGCAGACTATCGACAGCCGCTATAGTCAGGTGCTCCTGGACTGGCAGCGGGTGGAAATGGCGCAGCAGCAGGTTAAATCCCGAGAAAGGGCATTAAAAAGTAAAAAGAGAGTTTACAATGCCGGACTTGCAGACGTAACCGATATTATTTCTGCCCATAATAACCTGTTCAGTAGTAAAAATATTCTCCAGGCACTGCTTTATCAATACTGGCAGGACCGGGTATCGCTGCTTAAAGCCGCCGGACAGTTAAATGACAATACTGTTGAGCAGATTTCCAGAGCGCTTCAATCATGATACCTATGTTACAGCAGATTGTGCAGATGCTTTTTGCTCATCGTCTGCGCAGTCTGCTGGCCATTACAGCAGTTGTATGGGGAATTGTTTCAGTATTAGTCCTGATGGCATTAGGTGAAGGTTTTTATCAGATCAATGCCAGGCAGTTTTCATTATTAATGAGTGATACCCAGCTTGCTCTTCCGGAAGTAACCAGTAAACCCTGGAAGGGACGGCCTGCCCGCCGGGAGATTTCTTTCACTGAGCCTGAATTTCGTTTATTAGAAAAACAGTCCGCGATAAAAGCGGTGTCGGTCTTATACCAGAAATGGGATGCGTCGGTGACAGATATAACCGGGCATACGCTGCCCGGTTATATTCGCGGTGTAGACAATCATTATATTGATATGCGTAAAATAAAACTGGCTGCCGGCTCGCGAAATATTAGTCGTCATGATATCAACAGACACAGCCGTATTACCGTTATCGGCTGGCAGCTGGCGCAGCAGGGCGGTTTGTCTATCGGTGACAAGCTGCGGGTTAACGGTATTCCTTTTATTATAACGGGCATTACCCGGCAGAGTGAAGGCGGCATGTCCATGGGACGTGAAGATAATCAAGTGCTTATTCCCAGCAGCACGTTTACGGATCTGTGGAGCGATAAACCTGTGCAGGTGATGGTTACACCGGCCCCCGGCATTTCAGGCGTGGTGCTGCGTAAAAATTTATTGTCGTTTTTTGCCAGTCAAAAACACTTTGATCCTAGCGATAAACGTGCAATGTGGCTTCCTGATTTTAGCCAGGATGTTAAATTTTTTACCACTCTACTGCGCGGCATACAGTTATTTCTTGGTGCAAGCGGTGCGATGACATTAGCGGTCGGCGCATTAGGTGTTGCTAATATTATGTTTTTATCGGTAACTGAGCGAACCAGGGAAATTGGTGTGCGCCTGGCGATTGGTGCGACGCCGACTAATATCCTGGTGCAGTTTCTGCTCGAAGGGGGAATGCTGGTATCGATCGGAACGGTCATAGGCGTCGCTGTTTCTTATGTTTTAATCCTGCTGATGAATCAGATGGGCCTGCCTGACTGGCTCGGCACTCCGGTGATCAGTGTTGATGCGGTGTTAATGGCGCTCTCTGTGACCGTGGTTCTGGCATTGCTGGCTTCATTTTTTCCGGCACGCCGAGCTGCAAACCTGATCCCCGTTACAGCATTAAGTGCGAGGGCCTAACATGATTGCATTTCGTCAGATTATACAGGAGATGGCGGCTGAAAAGCTGCACCTTGGACTGACCATTTTAGCGATTGCCTGGGCGACCGTTTCTATTGCTTCTATGCTTGCGGTTGGAGAGGGATTACGGCAAGGGCTTATTCGTACCACCAGTAACGGTAACGGGGATCTAATTATTTTAACGGGTGGCTTTGCAACGCTGGATTACGGTAATTTTTCTAAAGGTAAACAGTTAAACCTGAAACCTGACGATGTTGATGTATTGCGGGCTTTACCTTCGCTGGCGCAAGTAGAACCAAGTGCTGTGTGGGCCTCTTCTGTCACTTTTAAGGACAACGGCACCTGGCAGCAGCCGCTGGCTGTTTATCCGCAGTATAAAGAGTTGACCGGTCTGCAGGTTACCGCCGGCGGGCGCTGGTTTAATCCTTTAGATATTAAAGAGCAGCGTAAAGTTATTGTGATCGGTAGAAATGCCGCAGTCAGTTTATTTAATGAAGATGATGATTATGACTGGGATAATACTCCTGATCTTGAAGCTTCGCCCATCGGCAGGCAGGTTAAAGTCGGTGAAGAAAAATTTACAGTTATCGGTATATTAAAAAACAACCCGTCTAATATAGAAAACGGCACCCCGATTGATTACGCGGTGTTTGTGCCTTTTACAACCTGGCAGCGCTTTCATGTAAATCCTTCATTAGGGGCAATAAACATTAAACCGGCACCCGGGGCTGATCGTGAAAAAGCGGCAGCAACGGCGCGCCAGGTTATTGCCCGAAAATATGGCGCCACTACTGAAGATATGCAGCTGGTGCAGGCTCAGGATATGCTTTTAAGGCAGAAAACGATGCGTCAGTTTTTAATTGCTCTGCAGAGCTTTCTGGGCATTATTGGTCTGGTAACCTTAGCTGTTGCCGGTATTGGAATCGCTAATGTTATGTATGCCACAGTAAAACGTGCAACGCGTGATATCGGTATTAGAATGGCTGTTGGAGCAAAGCCGGGCGCTATTAAACTGCATTATCTTATTCAGGCGTTTATTACGATTTCCATTGGCGGGGCGATCGGTCTGACGTTAACTTATGCGCTGGTGCAGCTGCTGCAGAATATTCCAATTCAGGGAAGCGGGTTTTACGATTATCTCGGACAGCCGACGCCGGAACTGTCATTTTCCATTGTCAGTGTCGTTATCTTTGCATTAAGTGTTATCGGTATTGCCGCTGCCTGGTTTCCTGCGAACCATGCAGCCGGTATTACCCCCTTAGAAGCATTACAAAGTGAATAATTTTTTATTAGAGGAAGAGCATGCCGTTAGTTAAACTTGAAGGTGTCACTAAGCACTACGAAAGTGGTGATGAAAGCGTCTATGCGCTGGATGATGTCAGTCTTATTATTTATAAAGGTGAGTTCTTATCAATTCTCGGCCCTTCGGGCTCCGGCAAGTCTACTCTGATGAATGTTTTAGGCTGCTTAGATAAACCTACATCGGGTTTCTATCAGTTAGATGATCACGATGTATCAACACTCAGCTGTAATCAACTGGCTGCAATTCGTAATAATAAAATTGGTTTTATTTTCCAGAGTTTTAATTTACTGGAATATGCAACTGCATTGGAAAATGTAATGCTGCCGCTGGTCTATGCCGGGGTTAATATTAAAAAGCGTCGGGCTAAAGCAGCAGAGCTGCTGAAACGGGTTGGATTAGAAGATCGTATGAGTCATAAACCTAATGAACTTTCCGGCGGACAGAAACAGCGTGTTGCCATTGCTCGTGCACTGGTTAATGATCCGCAGATTATCCTGGCCGATGAGCCGACCGGCGCGCTGGATTCAAAATCAGGTGCTGAGATTGAAGCGCTGTTCAGCGAGCTGCATCATGAAGGGCGTACACTAATTGTGGTAACTCATGATATTTCTCTGGCTCGCCGCACCAAACGTATTATTAATATTAAAGACGGGAAAGTCGTAGAAGATGAAATACTGGATCGTTCATCGGCAATTTATAGGAGAAGAGAAGGGGATTAAAGGATAAAGCGTTTGATAATCAGCTTATTGACCTTTCTTGGGGGCAGGGCCTGTCTGTTATAGAAAACAGGCCCTATGTTAACGAGTTCAAAATTACTGTCGATCACCCGCTATTATTCTTTAAGATAAACAATTAATAAGTCTGAAACGGCTGTTTTTACGAATTTACTCACTGAAGTTGTTATATTACTCCAGAGATCATGATGGTGTCCGCAAACCAGCAGATCCACATCCTTATTTATAATTGTTGTGTGCAGTTTGTCGTTCAAATCACCCATTACCACCCAGGTGTTGGTGACCGGGTAATCAACCTGATCGGCTAACTCCTGCAGCTCTTGAGTAAGTCGTTCGACCTCCTGTACATTATCATCATGTACTATCAGCTTACCCGTTTTCGGCTGGCGTAATGCTATGTTGCTTACATACTTAACATCAACAAAAATAAATGAAAGCGTACAATTAGCATCTTTAGCTAACGAGACACCTTTATCGATCACTTCCTTACTGGATTTAGATAAATCAACAGCAACTAATATATGTTTATAGCTCATGTAATCCTCCAAATTTGATCTCTCATTGTTAATCGCAATACATAAAACAGGTAAACAATCTATAGGTTAACCTTAAGGTTGTTATCAGTCTGCTTCCGGTATTTATTATTTATAACTGGCTGCACTGCTGAAATTTTTTAAAGCTTTGCAGACTTTTATGAAATAAAAATAACCGCTTAATAAACCTCATAGTTAATTAGTATTAATGTATTTTATGCAGTGTAAAAACACATTATTAATGTGTTTAGTCTAAGTTTAGCAGCACTATTGTATTTTTCATTTACTTACGAGTTTTTATTGCCGTCTTTATACATTATGCAAAATACCCATAGCAGTTATTTCGATTTGAGTAAGTAAGAACCTTTGTTCCTACTGGAGGCTGAAAACCCCTCTCTTTGTGTTGCTGAGCATTCATTTAGAATAATTAAACCTCATTGATAAAAGGCGGCTGCAGCAGCGTACCTGCTGTTTGTCTTTGTGAATCTGTCTGGCTAGAGACTGTCCATGCATAAAAACTCAGTGCAATGAACAATATAATGCAGGCAAATAGTGACATTACCAGTATACGAATTTTCAGTTTAGATCTCATGACTGCCGCCTCCTAAAACTCTCCCTGCCTGACAGCGTTAGCGGATAATAACAAACAATGAGCGTCCGCCGCGTTTAATCTGCAGAACCAGCAGTTTATCTTTCATCCCGACCGCCTGATTCAAGGACTGTAAGTTGTAAACCTGCTGTCTATTGGCCGCCGTGACAATATCACCCACTTTAAGGCCGTTATATGCTGCAGGTGAATTGTCATTTAAAGCAGTAACCACTACCCCGCGGTTATTACGGGTATTTTCAAATTCGACACCTTCAAGCAGGGGATTAAAGCGCTGCTCGTTGAGGGTGATCATTTGAGGATCGCCGATTTTTACGATCAGCTGTTTTTCATCGCCGTCCCGAAGCAGTGTTAATTTAACCTTGTCTCCGATATTTTTAATTCCGATACTGCTGCGCAGCTGTCCGGCTGAGCGGATAATTTTTTTATCCGCTTTTAAGATAATATCTCCGGGAAGAATGCCGGATTTATCAGCCGGTGAATCTTTAACTACGTCGGTGACCAGTACACCGAGCTGGCCGTTTTTCAAATTGAATGCCTGATGCAGATCCGGGGTAATATTATGAATACTGATACCAAGTTGTCCGCGTTGAACCTCGCCGTTAGCAATTATCTGCTCCATACTGGCTTTTGCCATATTAGCCGGAATTGCAAAACCAATACCGATATTACCGCCTGAGGGGGCGATAATTGCGGTATTGATACCAACCAGCTGCCCGGCTAAATTAACCAGTGCACCGCCTGAATTACCCGGGTTAATTGACGCATCGGTCTGAATAAAATTTTCATATCCCTCAATACCTAAACCGCTTCGCCCGAGCGCACTCACCACACCTGTGGTGACGGTTTGCCCTAAACCAAAAGGATTACCGATAGCGACCACGAAATCACCCACTTCAAGCTGATTTGAGTCTGCTAGCTGTACTTGTGTGAGGTTATCTGCATCAACCTGCAGGATGGCAATATCTAAGTCCGGATCGACCCCGACTAATGATGCGTTATAATTGCGGCCGTCAGTCAAAGATACCTTTATTTCCTGCGAATTTTTTATGACGTGATAATTGGTCATAACAATACCGTCCGATGCATTAACAATGACACCTGATCCGGCACTCTGCTGGCGTTTCTTTGGTCTAGACTGCTGCTGTCTAGGCTGATCCGGAATATTGAAAAAATGTCTGAAAAACGGATCGTTTAACAGCGGATTGATATTCTGCCTGTGTGTTGAGTATGTGGATATATTAACAACTGCCGGGTTAATTACTTTGAGCATCGGCGCGAGAGACGGGTAAGGTTTTCCGTCCACATCCCTATAAGGAATGGCGGCTGAAGAGAGTTGAGAAAAGAGTATTAATACACTCGCAATAATTACTGCGGATAATTTATTCATTTAGATGCCTCCAGTGAATGTGAATAAAATATTGTTGTCATTAATAAAACGGCCGTGGCAGTGCTGCTGCCGCGGACCTATGTTAAAACAGTTAATCTGATTTGTGCTCAATAACGTTTGACCGATCATTGATGCTGATAGATTTAGGTTTCATTGCTTCCGGTATCTCTTTAGTTAAACCGATAGTAAGTAAACCGCAGCTGAGATCTGCACCTGTTACTTCTACATAATCAGCAAGGCTAAATTTTCGTTCGAAGGCGCGGTGGGCAATACCCTGATGAAGATAGCAGCGCTCCTCATCCTGCGCTTTTTTACCACGAACAGTGAGTACACCTTGTTCCACACTGATATCAAGATCCTCGCGAGTAAATCCCGCTAAGGCTAATTGAATGCTGTAGCGCTGGTTATCAATTGCCTCAATATTATAAGGTGGAAAGCCTGCCGTAACGGTATCAGCACTTAATGCGTTGTCTAAAAGGTCGGCAAAACGGTCAAAGCCGATACTGTTGCGATATAGAGGGGTAAAATCAATTGCTTTCATGTTCTTATCCTCCGTTAGAAGCAGTAAAAAAATAAATACAACATCTGTCGCTGCACCACTCTTAGAGCCGCTGCACCGACATTAATATTACTAAGGCCGGTATGAAAAAACACAAGTATGAAACATAAAGTTTGATTTATTTTTGATTCCTGTTGTTTTGTGCACTCAGGCTGGTGCTTATTTTTCTAAAACCTATTACTAACTGCCTGTATTTTAGATAACTATTGGCACATACTTAATCAGTTAAAGGTTGTGTCGGTAGCTTTTTTGACTAACGTTAATTCTCTACAGGAAATCCTAGACAGTGAATTATTCAGGCTCTGAAATATTAATCGCGATACTGGTTTTTCTGTCAGCGGCTGTGATCAGCAAAGCGGCTGCAGTGCGTCTGCGTATCCCTTTTCCAATTGTGCTGATGCTGGCTGGGCTTGTACTGCACAGTTCACAGGAAGTACTGGCATTACCGCTTAACGCATTAACTTCAGAAGAATTCTTTCACGATATTATCCTTATGCTCCTCCTTCCAACCATAGTCTTTGAAACGGCTTACAATATGGACATCAGCAAACTGTCTGCTAACCGTCTGGCAATATTTGTACTAGCGGTGCCGGGCGTATTAATTTCTACCTTAGTTGTGGCTGCATTAGTCTATCTGTTTACCCCGCTTAACTGGCAGTTCGCTCTGCTTCTGGGGGCCGTTTTGAGTGCTACGGATCCCAGCGCGGTTATCTCGGTGTTTCGTCAGCTTGGGGCGCCTAAAGATCTGATTATGCTGATTGAAGGTGAAAGTTTGTTCAACGATGCTACGGCCATTACGCTGACGAAGATACTGGTGCTCAGTTTTGCCGCTGCACAGGGATTCCTGCCGATGCTCTACAACGGCAGCAGTCTTTTTTTAATAAGCCTGTGCGGAGGGAGCTTATGCGGCTGGATACTCGCGCGTCTGCTGCTGCAGCTGTTCAATAAAATACCGGACGACCCTTTCCTGGAAATCAGTCTCAGCCTGTTGTTAGCATTCGGCAGTTACCTGTTTGCAGAAAAGCTTCTAGATGCCAGCGGTATAATTGCAGTAACGGTGGCGGGCATCACTCTGGCAACCCGGTCGCCGCTCCCAATTTCACGAAAGTCGCAGCAGTATCTGAATCATTTATGGTCTTACCTCTCGTTTATGGCCATGGCCTGCATCTTTCTGATGGTGGGTTTATGGATGGATTTGACGCTGCTGTGGCAGAATGCTGGAGTATCACTGATTGTTCTGGGGGCATTGTGGTTGTCTCGTGCATTGACTGCATATGCTCTACTTCCGCAGATAGGGCGCCTGCAGCATCAGGCTAAAGTTGTGTGCATTGAATACCGGCATATTGTCTTTGTCGGCGGCATGCGTGGTGCGGTAACTATGGCGCTGGCAATGGGCCTGGTGACACTGACCGAAGATCAAACGATTCTGTCAGTGACGGTCAATGTGGTGTTTTTAACGACTCTGCTTCAAGGACTGTTAATTTCACCCTTGGTTTCCTATTTAGGTTTAAAAGCACGAGATGTAAATGACAGTATTGCCTGTACGGAACTCACCTTGTCGGCTCTGCGCCATAGCCGCAAAGTGCTGCAGCCTCTATTTAACTCTACGTTTGCTAACACCGGTGCACCGCAGGAATTTTCCATTAAACTGACGCTGCTGATCGAATCGCAGGAGAAGCAGCTTAAGCACTGGGTCAGCACGGAAGTCGGTCCGGTTGGTTTATGGCACCGACTTATGCTGCGCTGTGCCAGTATCGAAATAGGTCATCTGTATCGATTATTTGATCAGGGACTGATCAGAACGGTTGTTTTTGAAGCACTGAAAAACTCATTAGATGAGCAGATGGAGGCGGTTCGTCATCAATATCAAAGACCAGCATTTGCTCAGCTTCCTGGACAGCTTTCCGGCTTCTACCAGAGGAGAAAATCCAAGCTGACTGCTGCGACGCAAACACAGATAGAGCTTGAATATGAGATGGCCTGGGCCAGGTTATTCAGCTGTAATACCGTGCTCGATGCATTAAAAACATGGAGTGAGGAAGAAAATATTCCAGCGCCTGTCGTAGCAGGAGTCGCTAAAATATGGCAGGGCTGGCTGATGAGTTGTGAAGCAAAAATTGCACTGATAGAAGAGAAGCATCCGGTGATATCAGCTGGAGTGCAGCGCAGGCTGTTAAAAAATTACCTGATGACTGCACAATCCGAGTATTTGCAGCAGTACGTACAGCAGTATTTGATCACAGAGGCGGATGCGGAGCATATCAAGGCTTTGCTGAAATCATTGCAAACTTGATTTTATATGATGAAAAACATAATGCTCAACAGGGTAACTAACACAATAATAATGCAAGGAATTTTTAGGAAACTACACTTAGGTCAGTAGTATGAACTGTTTACGCAAACAGTTGTTTAGCGCTGAGAATGAAAGTAGATACATATAGGAGTAGACAATGACTGACTTAGTTACCCCTGCCGGTTCGGGGGCAATGCTTCATAATTATGTGCAGAAAAGTACCCAGAGGGTGATTAACTGTCTGGAGATGGCGTTTGCTGAGTTAGCCAGTCTGCAGCAGAACGTACTTACTGCAGACTTTCTGCTGCTGGCGCTGCTTTCTCAGCCGGACAGTGAAGCGCGTAAAGTACTGCAGGAACTGCTCCCAGATACAGAGGAGTCTGTTAAGCGTATTATCGGGCAGGTTCGCCAGCAGTATCGTAATGTTTCAGCAACACAAGCGCAGCAGATAGTTGCATCCCGGGAAATTCCTGAAGTATTCCGCATTGCCTATGGTGAAGCAAAGAACCTGGGTGATGATTATATCGGTACCGGCACGCTGCTGATTGCGCTTTTTGATAAGGAAGCCGGGCCTGCGGCGGTTCTGCTGGAAAATGAAGGCATGACAGCGGATGCCGCGCGTCAGACCCTTAAACGCATCCGGGCAGGGCGTACGCTCAACAGCCAGGACGGTGAAAGCAAGCAGGATGTGCTGCAGATCTATACCAAAGATCTGACCGAAATGGCGCGTAACGGTGAACTGGATCCGGTTATCGGGCGTGACGATGAAATTGCTCTGATCATCCAGACACTTTCCCGCCGTAAAAAAAACAATCCAGTGTTGATCGGCGAACCAGGTGTCGGCAAAACAGTGATCGTGGAAGGGCTGGCGCAGAGGATTGTAGCCGCCGATGTGCCCGATACGCAGCTTAACAAACGCCTGCTTGCTTTGGATATGGGAGAACTGGTTGCCGGTGCCGCCATGCGCGGCGAGTTTGAAGAGCGTTTAAAGTCGGTACGTGATGCGGTTATCCAGGCCGGCGGCAAAGTCATTTTGTTTATTGATGAACTGCATACTGTTGTTGGTGCAGGAGCAGGTTCCGGCGGGCTTGATGCGCCCAGCCTGCTTAAGGCCGCCTTAGCTCAGGGAAGTCTGCAGGTTATCGGAGCGGATACGCTGGATGAATATCGAAAATATGTAGAGGTAGATAAAGCACTGGAGCGGCGTTTTCATCCGGTGCTGGTGAGAGAGCCGAGTATTGAAAACACGGTTGAGATATTAAAAGGTATTGCTCCGCGTTATGAAAAACATCATAACATTCATTATTCGCCGAATGCTTTTGAAGCGGCTACGCGTTTAGCTGAACGTTATATTACTGACAGACGTTTACCAGACAAAGCGGTGGATCTGCTTGATGAAGCCGGATCCCGTAAACACTTAAGTATCACTGCTATTCCACAGAATCTACGCGATTGTGAGCGCAGGCATCAGAGGCTGCTGCGGGATAAAACCGACGCTTTTAATGAACAGAATTTTGAGCAGGCCGCGCAGCACCAGATGGAAATACTTCAAGTTGAAGAACAGCTTAAAAGTGTACGCAGCAGCTGGCAGCTGGGACGCTCTAAAGAAGATGATATAGTAAGTGAAGATGATATTGCTGAAGTTGTAGCACGCTGGACGGGCATTCCTGTTGCTCGTATGGTGGAGTCCGAGTCAGATAAACTGGCTAGAATGGAGGAAAAACTGCACAAACGCATTGTCGGACAGGAGGATGCGGTGCGTACGGTGGCGGATGCTATCCGCAGAAACCGTTCCGGTATTACTTCAAGCCAGCGTCCCATTGGATCGTTCCTTTTTCTAGGTCCTACCGGAGTCGGAAAAACTGAGCTGGCGCGTGCTTTGGCGGCTTTTCTTCTTGACGATGAGTCAAGAATTGTCCGTTTAGATATGTCGGAGTATATGGAGCGCCATGAAGTTTCCAAAATGATTGGTGCGCCTCCAGGATATATTGGTTATGGTGAAGGAGGGCAGTTAACCGAGCGTGTTCGTCATAATCCTTATACTGTGGTGCTGCTTGATGAAATGGAAAAAGCCCATCCCGATGTGTTTAATATGCTTCTGCAGATTCTCGAAGACGGGCAGCTTACGGATGCTCTTGGTCGTACCGTGTCATTTCGTAATACCGTGCTGATAGGTACTTCTAACCTTGGGACTGACACGCTGCAGCCCGATAAACGGCGTATCGGTTTTGTGCACTCGGAAATGCCCAATTATAAAGAAGCGCAGCAGCTGGTGATGCACGAAGTTAAAAAGTTCTTTAAGCCTGAATTTCTTAACCGTCTTGATGATATTATTGTGTTTCACTATCTGGAAAAAAACCATGTTCATCAGATAGCTGAGATGTTCGTCACGGAGCTGGTGGAGAGAATGCTGCTCAAAGATATAAAGCTTGAAGTGGATAAAGCGGTTATTAATAAACTGTCACAGGACGGCTTTGATCCCATCTACGGTGCTAGACCTTTACGCCGGGAAGTGGAGCGTCAGATTGAAAACCCGCTGGCAATGAAAATAGTAAAAGGTTTATGCCCGGATAACAGCCGCGTGCAGGTCAAGGTTAAAAACAAAGAGGTTGTCTTTAAAATTAGTGCTGTTGACGGGGGACTTTAGAGATTTTGAAATATTTTTTATGATTTTTACTGACCAGCGCCAGCTCTTGTTAGTAAAAATGAAAGCCCGTTCTGGCTAGGTTAAACTCAGAAAACAGATACTGCTCACGGGGCGGTAATAAACGCCAGGTTAACATTAAAGCTGCTGTCAAAACCGCCCGTAACCCGTTGACTGTATTAGTCTTCTTTATCAAGGTAAACAATAAGCAGATCGCTGACTGCGGTCTTGATAAATTTTTTCACTGACGTTGTCATATTGCTCCAGAAATCATGATGGTGTCCGCAAACTAAAAGATCTATATCCAGCCCTTTAATTGCCGTATGCAGTTTCTGATTTAAATCTCCCATTACCACCACAGTCTCTGCGACTGGGTAATCACAGCGGTCTGCCAGTGCTTGAAGCTGTTGGTGCAGCTCATGTTTTTCTTTTTCATTATTCATCGCGGCTAATTTTTCAACTTTCGGCTGAGCCAGTGCGATACTGCTGACAAAACTAACATCCACAAAAATAAATGACAGTTTAGCATCTGCATCTTTGGCCAATTCAACAGCTTTATTGATCACTTTCTCACTGGATTTAGATAAATCAACAGCGACTAATATATGTTTATAGCTCATGGTATTCCTCCCTATTTTATCTCTTGTTTTAACAGCAGATACATAAAAAAATTCACCTGACGGCCGCTGTTTTCCAGCTTGTTATTATTCACCACTGTTTATTCGGCCCTGCATCAATTGATGCGTTTGATTTGGTGAAAGCAAAATAACGAAAGCCTAAAATCTATTGTCTGCCAGTAATAATTTAATTTATGCGCCCCACAACAGATCATTAATCTGCTTACTATAAGTCTAGCACCAGTAGTAGATTTTTCATTTACCTATGACTTATTAATAGTCGATGTGAGTGCTTATTATCACTTTGTTAAGCGGCTCATTTTGTTGGGTGAAAAAATCATCAACGAACAACGTTGAGAAGAACGCCTGGTTGCTTTTTGTACTGGCAGGATGGGTTAAAATTATTACGCCTATAACTTAATAGATGCATTACTGCCTATAGAGGGGTGTTTTTGTGTCTTTCTTGATGTTGATTGTGATATTTATGTCAATGACTCCTGAGAAAGTGGCTTTGATTACATAAAAACATACCTCTTTAAGTGTAAATAAAGGATTAAAGGGCTTTTATTTTTATCTCTGCTCAGGTTTAATAAGCCTACTTATTTAGGAGTATAAATAAGCCCAATGGAAATGATGTGCTCAGTTAAAGCATGTCGTAAATAAACACGGATTTTAAGGATATATGTTATGAAAAAGTTATTAGTTGCCACTGCTTTAGTTACCACTATGTTTTCTGCCGGCGCACTTGCGGCGACAGGAGACCAGATAACTAAATCAATTCAAGTAACAGCAACTGTACCGTCATCAACATTTTCAGTTGAGCCTACGGCTGGTCAATGGCCAACTCAGGTTGAACTGAATTACGATGTGAATGTTGGTTTTGATTCGTGGAATACAACGCTTAAATCCGTTTCAGGTGATGGGGTAAACGCATCTTTGATGGGTACACCTATGCTGGTAAGCGGTCAGCACAGTATTCCATTAATCGTTACCGTAGGCACTCAGGTGCTTGACAATACACCCAGGAAAGTTGCCGATGACGCGGCTGTTCACGGGATTGCGTTAAGTGTTACTACCGACAATAGTGGTTATGCCACGTTTGAGGCGGGTAACTACTCGGGCACAGTACAGCTGGTATTTGAAGACAATATTTAATCTTTTCACCCATACCTGCATGGCTTACGTCATGCAGGTATTTTTACTTTGTATCCCCTGAATAAAAATAATTAAGAGGTTTTGATGTTTAACAAAATACTTCCCTTTACTCTTGCGCTGTTTTTTACTGCGGGCGCTGCGGCATCAGTAAAAACGGTTACGGTACCGCAGGAGATGACCGTACTTACCTCTGATAATTCCAGTTCAGTGCTGAAAATTAGAAGTGCTGATAAAACAGAACCCACATATATTAAAGCTTCGGTATTTGAAGTTGACGAGAGCAGTATCGGAACCGGTAAAGAGATACTGACCCCGGTTGAAGGCGAGTTGAAAAAGAACGGCTTGGTCGTGCAGCCTGAAAAATTTGCCATGGCACCCGGCGGCTCTTCCACGGTAAGACTTATTTATACGGGCAAGGAAGCACGCCAGGATCGTTATTTTAAGATCCGCTTTCAGCCGGTATTAAAATACGATCTTATAGGTGAAGCGGAAAAAGATGAGGCTCTGGATGCCAATCTTTTCTTTTCTATTACCTCAACGGGTTTTGCCGTAGTGCCGAAAAAACAACCCGAGTACGCACATACAGTCAGCAGTGCTGATTTTACGACCGATATAACGAATGTTGGTGACAGTTTGATGCTGCTGCAGGACTGCACTGTCTGCGTTGACAGCGCCTGTATTTCAGAAACTGAAAAACGTCTGACACCGGGACGCACTATTAGCCTTGCAGGTGAACCAGAGGTAGTAGCAGACTTTAAGAAAGAAAATGGCAAAGCGCCTTCCGGACGCTGGCAGTGTGATCTTATCACGCCGAATGGTGAGGATAAGATGCAGGTTCTTCAAGGCAAGTGGTAGAAATGTCATGTTATTTTCTTATAAACATAACCAGGGAGTGGTTAAGATGTTTAAATTTTTCAACGCAGGCGGCGTGTTTCTGCTGCTTTGCAGCGGGCCGGTTTCGGCAACCTTAGTTTCAGATGCTGAATCCAAATTCAGCTCTGGCGTCCCGGAGGGGTTTGAGGGACTGCTGGAGGTCAATTCTCAGCCTATTAACCTAAATTATCGCGGTAAAGTGATCCACGATGGTTTTTTGCGCAAAGAGCAGGGAGCCGATTATTTTGAATCGTTATCGAGTCAGCAGGTTCGCTTAGATCAGAGGATAAAATGTTCGCAGAATGCGTTTATCTACACTTTATTAAACTGTGCCGATCAGGAATATGATATTGAAGTGACTCTTAGTGAGATATATAAAGGTGATGAACACTATATTTCGCTTACCCCTAGTTATACTTTTGTGAAACTGGTTAACCAGCGTTTTGACATTAAAGATGCTGACAGTGCCGCTGGTTTTCCAAGCAGCCAGCGTGAATATATTGCTGACAGTTCAGTTGACAGTGTCAGCGGTGCGCTGGGGTATCATGCTAATGTCTCCTACGATGAACAATCAGAAAAAACGCGCAGCACAGTATCAGTAAACAGCCTGGTTTCTTACCAGGCGTTATTATTTGAATTTTCACCTACTTTCGAAGCGCAGACCGGCAGCATAAAAACAGACTCCCTGACAGGCTCCTATTCTGAACAAGACTCTCGTTATACTCTTGGTTTTCGCGGACGCCATAATGCGCGGTTAACTTCTTCTACGGTGAATTTAGCACCAAATAAATCAGTGATCGGTTTCTGGTATACTCAGACCGACGATTTACTGCGTTCCTCGGAGCAGGGGACGGGTGAACCGCTTTATACTTTCATGCCCTCTGCAGGAATGGTTGAAATATATCGTGGTGAGCGTCTGCTTTATGTGAACCGCCATCCGGGCGGTCCGGTTGAAATCGCCACGTCAGACTTTCCAATTGGTTCATATAACGTCAGAATAGTTAGGAAACCACAGGGAACAAAAGCGCTGGAGCCGATTGTTGTACAGCTGCACAACAGCAAAGCGACCAACAAATTTTCTTATATGCTCGGGCTGAGTCAAGATGAAGATCTGGGGGGCTATATATCGCTAAAAGAAAGTAATGGTGAATATGATGTTCCTTATTTAGGTTTGGCTTACCAGAGCCCGGTTATTCAGGTTATTGACGGTAGTATGTCCTGGTATAATGTTGATACGGTGAACTACGTTTCGGCAGGTCTTGATATCATCCGTCTATCCCCCTTTACTTTTAATGTTGATACACAAATTTCCGAGCTGGGAGACTGGGGCATTGGTTTTAACGGCGCTTATCGACATACTCTTTTTGATCATGATGCATCATTATCATGGTCGCTGCAGACTGAAGAAAAGCGTGGTCTAGCGAAGGATGTTGCCAATATAAGTGCATTTTATTATCCGCAGGCGCAGTTTGTTGACTCGATCAGTTTGAATCTGACCGGGCGTCAGTATAAGTATGAAAATAATTACACTGATGAAAATACCTACTCAGAAATGTCTGTTTATCTTAAGAAGGATCTCAAGAGCCTTGTTAAACTCCCGGTGGATCTTGGTCTGTCCTTCTCTCAGAACTCTGAGGGTGATCTGACGACGATGCTGACAGCCTCTTTCTCCTTTGATTCACTATATGATGCAGACGTTACAGGCTCTTATTACCGTAATGGCGATAACAGTAATGCAGCTGAGGTTGGGATTTCAAAACGCTTTGAAGATTCGGCTGTCCGTCAGATCGGCGGCAGCGTGGGCGGCGGTGAGGATTATATCAACAGCTCAGTATTTACGGATCTGGATTTCCAGTACAGTGATATTCATCTAGGCCTGCAGAACACCATGGTCAGCGGTGACGGTTCCAGCAGTAACGGTTACGGATCGATGCGCGGCGGTGTGTACTTTTCCGGGGATCAGTGGGCACTGGGTAAGTCCGGTATTCAATCCGGTATTATTGTTGATGTAGACGGCAGTGACGATGTTGCTGCTGGTACCGGCGTGTACGCCAGTATCAGTAATGCAGACAGTGTCGAGCTGCGGGGCGGTTCGCAGGTGATAGCGGTTAATCCTTACAGCGAAACGGATGTCCTGCTGACAACTATCGGCGCAGTTGCAGATGTTTACGAGATTAACTCGGTGAATTACCGTGGTAACTTTGCTTATCATGAACTGCAGCTGCGGGAAACGGTTGCCATTGCCGGCATGGTGTCTACTGCAACTATTCAAGATGAGTATGTTAGGGTGAAAAATCATGAGTCTTCGCTGAATATTGCGCTTGAAAAGGGACGCGAAGAGAAGAGTGCTTTTTTCCAGCTGACCGTGTCTAAGCAGCATCCGACGCTGGCGATATATGACGGTGAGGAACTGTTATGTACAAAAAATTTATCGGAGCAGCTGGACAAGGCTAAAAACGGTTTCTTGTACGTAGGAGACATTAGTTGTGAAAGTTAAAAGGCATATTCAGTGCAGTAAACTTACTGCGCTGTTATTTTTCAGTATTTATCTCCTTTATCATATTAGTCAACCGGCATCCGCTGCAATTTTCATGTCAGGTATTAAGCTGGCTTACCACCCAGGCAGTCTCGGGCATACTTTTGAAAGAGTTTCTGGAGTAAATAAAGCAGTAGGCTGCCCAGATCCAGATCCAAAGGCAGTGCCTTTTAAGATTAGAAAGGGTTTAGAAAAAAATATGTTAGGCCAGGCTAATAAAGGAAACAAATTCGGAATATGGAAATTCGGTGGCGCTGAGGTTATTACTTTGTCTAATGTGCGTGGAGGGGAGATGGATCTGGAAATAAGTTTTCTCGGCGCAGAAATGTATGACTCAGGAAACAGGTCGGAACTTTTTGCGGACAACGTTTACATCGGAGATAGCTGTGCAAAACAGGATAAAGGAGGCATGAATAAGAATCGCTTTGGCTATCGTCACTGGCCTATTACGGGGCCTTTTACCTTCGCTGCTACTCTTGGCAAAGGGCAGATGTACTTTAGAGTTGAATTTGCTGCTGAAATAATTAATATGAATGGTTATCAGTCGGGAAGTTACACATTAGCCGCTCCGCATACGTTTAGTCTCAATACTATTTCATATGGTTATTCAACTGTAATTGGTAACCAAACTGAGCTTCCTTTTCAACTTATGGATTTGAGTATTGATGCGATACTCCAGTTTGATGTGTATTTTCCCTACGATGCAGTGAATCTAGAAGCGCAGGGGGATGATGAATTTCGCGGTGAACTGCCTTTTTATGTCGAAACCAATGAAGATTTTATGATATCCATCGGCGACTGCGGCAGTTACGGGGAAAATGCATTAACTGGAAACTGTTATATGGACAATGATCAGAAAGTTGAACTGGAAACCAGTGTCCGCTTTCTGCATCAGCCGCTGCAGTCACACCTGCAGTACGGCGTAAACAGTTTATTCAGCCGAGATGACTTTGTGTCTGGCGGTGAGTCTGCCCGCCATCAGGCTGCTGTCGATTTTAAACTGCTTAATACCGAACAGGCTAAACCGGGAAGCATGCTTATGAATACCATCAGTTTAGTATTTGAACCGCTTTTTTAATTATATTCTTTAATAACGCCCCTGATAAAGTGACTTCGGCTGGTGTGCAGAGTCAGGGGCGGTTACGCATAAGCAAATGAAACGGCTGTTAATCCGCCGCGGATAATAGATCTTTACACTGTTTAGGTTTCACTTTGACAGCTGTTTTCCTGTTACTGCTGCTTTTCGGTTTAGGTTGAGATTTCCACCAGGAGATTTCATTACAGCCGCTTCCCTGTGCAGGCACCTTTTGATTTCGGCATAGCTTACTGTCTTTGGGGCAGGTTAACCTGACATGCATATGGAAGGTATGTCCCCACCAGGGGCGGACTTTGCTAAGCCAGCTGTCATCCTGCCAGCTCATTTGACAAAGCTGCTGCTTAATAATCGGATTAACAAAAATACGTGCCACGCGTTTATCGGCTGCTGCCAGTTGTATCATAGCTGCATGTTCATTTCGCCAGTTTGAACTTACCGTAAAGCTGCCGGGATCGGTCAGATCTAAAGCTTGAGGAGTTTCCAGCTGCTGCGGTGGTAATGATCCGCCAGTTTGTTGAAACCATACATCTACATCTAAGCCTATCTGATGGCTTGCGTGTCCGGAAATAAAGCGTCCTCCCCGCGGCATGGACATATCTGCAATCAGCAGATCATGACCACTGCTTGATTTAATGTCAGCAGCGAACTCTGTAATAAATTCAATAAGATCGGGATGACCGTAATAACGATGGCGTGATGCTCTGATCACCTGAAATCCTTCTCCCTGCAGCGGCAGTGCCTGTGCGCCGGATAGACAGCCGTTATTATAGAAGCCGATAGCTTCTGGCGGGTGGGGATAAGGGCTGTTAAATTCGTGCCAGGATGCGGCGGGAATTTCTGTGATACCTAGTATCATCAGCATTACAGATTTAAGCAGTAAGGTTGATATTGAAGTTTTCTGTTTTGCTCTGCACATATCTTATAACCACCTTCGCTTCGTGTTAACAGTGTTTGTAATTATAGTTATTAACTTATAGCGCGCTTATAGAATAGCGGCTATTGAACTTTTAAATTACACTTATACCATTGCGCATAATTAAACGGCCTGACATTACGAAAGGAATACAATGTATAAATCTATAATTGTATTGATGTTTTTCCTGTTTTTTAGCTTTATACCTATAAGTAATATGAAAGCTGAAGAGCAGTTCCATGACGTGCTGGTTAATGTAGAAATCAGCGAGTGGCTGCCTTATGCGTATCAGGAAAACGGCGAGTTCAAAGGCTTTGCTTATCAGATTGCCAAGGATGTTTTTGCCAGAGCGGACATTGCTTATGAGTTTCGTATTAAGCCCTGGGCAAGGGTTTATGATTTGGGCTTAAAAAAGAAAAATTACATGATATGTGGTGTCGGTAGAACCCCGAAAAGAGAAAAACTGTTTAACTGGGTTGGTCCGGTAGCTAAAAACATTGACATCTATTTTTATAAATTAAAAAGCAGCCCGATAGAAATTAATAATCTTGAACAGGTTAGGAAATATGTGGTAGGTGTAGAAAGGGATGCATATACACACGATTTTATGGTGATCAATGGTTTTGATAAAGCAGGTTATCACCATGTAAGTAAAACCGACCAGCTGCTTAAAATGCTCCTGGCAGGCAGGTTTGAGTTGTTTCTTCTAGAGGAGCAGAGAGTATTAAAAGAAGCGGAAAAACTCAGCCTGGATCCTGAGCTGTTTGAGAAAGTCTATTTTGCATTTAATGTCACAGACTATATGGCATTTAGTAAAATGACTTCTCCAGCCTTAGCAGATAAGGTGCGCAAGGCTTATCAGGAACTGCATGATGAAGGGAAAATCAGACTTCATTAAATAAAAGCACAACCTGAGGTTTAAATACAAATATAATATATATTAGCTGCCTGGTTTTAACCATGGCCGGCCGGCTAAGCGCTCTTTTAACAGCTGCAGAAACTGTGCTGTTCTAGCTGAACGGGAACGTGCGTCCGTGCCCAGTAATGCAACAATATCTGCGCCGGGAAGCTCATATTCAGGCAGTACACGCTGCAGTTGTCCGCTGTTTAATGCCGCCTGCACATCCCATTCGGAACGCATAATAATACCGTGTCCGGCTAACGCCCAGTCTTTCACCACGCGGCCTTCGTTACTTGCTAGTGTCGGATTGATACGAATAGATACCTGCTCGCCGGAGCTGCAGTGAGTGAAACGCCACAGGGTGACATCTTCACTGTTTTCGCGCAGGGCAATACAGGTATGATCGCGTAAGGCTTTTGGTGATCTCGGATTACCTTTACGCTGCAGATAATCAGGAGAGGCACATAAAAAACGCCGATTGGGAGCCAGTATGGCTAACTTGAGTGACGAGTCGCGCAGCTCGCCGATATAAATGATGATGTCCCACTGATGACTGTCTGCCCAGCTGGGATTATCAGACAATTCAAGTTCAACGGTTAGATTCTGGTGACTGCGCTGAAATTCGCCCACTAATGGGGCGATATAATCGTTACCAAAACCAAGCGGCGCAAGTACTTTCAGCTTACCGCTTACCTGTGATTTTTTATTGTTAATCAGCTCCTGGAGCTGATCCATTTCACTAATAATCAGCTTCGCTTTGTCCAGCAGAAGTAAACCTTCTTCAGTCAGTGTGATGCCTCTTGCTCGGCGCTGTACTAGTTTTACCTGCAGCTTTGCTTCAATCGCCTGCAGCCGTTGAGTTACCGTCGGCGGGGTGACATTCAAGTTTCTGGCCGCCGTGGTCAGAGAGGGGTGAGTGGCAATAACATAAAAAAAACGCAGATCTTCACTGGTTAGCATTAGGTCAAATCCTAATATAGTAGTTAGTTATACTTAATTCTATTCTAAACCTTAATCAAGCACAATGTGCTTACTCCCGGATAGATACCGGCATTGAATTATTAGTTTGATTAGGAATCACTGATTATGTCCATTGAGCAGCGTTTACAAAGTATAGATACCCCGTTTTTATTAATTGATAAGCCCAAATTTGAGGCTAATATTGCAGCCTTAAGGTCAAGACTGGAGCCGTTTAAGGTACAGCTGCGTCCGCATCTAAAAACCATAAAATCAATTGAGGGTGCAAGGCATGTACTGCACAATTTTGATTCTCCAGCGGTTGTTTCAACGGTGCGGGAAGCTGAAGTATTTGCACAGGCAGGTTATAAAAACTTAACCTACGCGGTTGGTATTACAGCGCAGAAACTGCCTCGTATTTTAGCCTTGTTAAATCAGGGGGTTGATATCAGTATTCTGCTGGACAGTACTGCGCAGGCGCAGGCTGTTGCTGAATTTTGTCTGGCATCTAACTGCAGCATTCCCACTTTTCTGGAAATTGACTGTGACGGTCATCGCGGCGGCATAAAAGCATCCGATCCCCTGTTGATTGAAATAGGTAATATCCTGCATCAAGGCGGCGTGGAGTTGCGTGGCGTATTAACCCATGCAGGGGAGTCCTATGAATGCGGTAATAAACAGGCATTAATAGCAGCTGCTGAGGGTGAGAGAGCCGCTGCGGTTGAGGCCGCCGTTAATTTAACCCGGCAGGGACTGCCTTGCCCGGTGGTAAGCGTGGGTTCAACACCTACTGCACACTCTGCTGAAAATCTGGACGGTGTGACTGAAGTACGGGCCGGGGTTTATACCTTCTTTGATCTGGTCATGGCGGGCATAGGTGTGTGCAGTGCAGAGGATATTGCTTTGTCTGTGGTAACCAGCGTGATTGGCTATAATCCACAAAAAAACTGGCTGTTTATTGATGCCGGCTGGATGGCGCTTTCGCAGGACAGGGGCACGAGAACACAGGAAATTGATCGTGGTTACGGCCTGGTATGTGATATTAACGGGCGCATTATTCCTGGTTTACAGGTAAGCGGTGCTAATCAGGAACACGGCATTATCACAGTTAGTGGTGAGCGTGATTTGAGCGAGATAGCGCTAGACACACAGCTGCGTATTCTGCCTAATCATGCCTGTGCGACTGCGGCTATGCACAGCGGTTATTATGTGGCAGATGCGAATGAGCTGGATTACTGGCACAGAATACAAGGGTGGTAACAATGAAATATATTAGCGAAACTTTATCAAGCAGACTGATTAGTCATGAGCTGGCATTTAATGCTGTGTCAGCCGCTTTTATCGCCGCCAGTGAACAGGCGGCGTTATTTCCCGTGGTGATCGCACAGGGGCATGCACCGGGTAGTATATTCTCATTGAAATCGGCAAATACCGTTGAACTTACGGGCTGGAAAGCCGGCAGTTACTGGCCGGGCAACGTTGAAAAGAATATACCTTGTCATGCTTCAACTATATTCCTGCTTAATCCGGAAACGGGCTATTTAGATGCGGTGATTGAGGGCAGTGCGGTTAATGCATATCGAACGGCTGCTGCCGACGCAGTTGCTGTTTCAAAGTTAGCAAGAGAAGATGCGCAGTGTCTGGTTATTTTCGGGACTGGGCATCAGGCATTTTATGAATGTCTGGCCGTATCTAAAGTGCGTAATATAAAAACAATTTTAGTGGTAGGGCGGGATCAAAATAAAGCACAGATACTGGCCGATAAATTAAATGAACAGGGATTATCCGCCCATAACTGCGATGCACAAAGTGCCTGCCGACGCGCGGATATTATCGTAACCGCAACAACAGCGACAAGCCCGCTATTTGCTGCAGAGTGGATAAAGCCGGGGACACATATTTCAGCGATGGGGGCAGATACAAATGGTAAACAGGAGCTGCCGGCCGAACTGCTGGAGAGCGCTAAATTATACTGTGATTTTACCACCCAGTCGCGGGTCATCGGTGAATTTCAGCACCTTGGTCAAAAGTTACTGCATCAGCCTCAGATGATCGGGCATGTTCTTAACGGTAAAGCTGCCGGGCGAGTTAATAACAGTGAAATTACGGTGTTTGACAGCTCAGGTATTGCTGTGCAGGACCTGTTTATAGGTCGACATCTGTTAACGGCCGCTGTTGAAGCGGGATTTAACATTACTGCCGGCTGAATATTATTTATCAGCAGTTAAAGTGCCTTGCTGTCTGTTTCAGAATCAGACGGCAAGCGCTTTAACTACCTGGTCTAACCCTTCAATAAACATCTGTGTACCAATCACCGCCAAAATCAACCCCATCATACGCGAGATAACATTAAGCACACTTGGGCCTAATGCTTTAACCAACTTCTCGCCGAATACAAACAGTACATTTGTCCGTGATATAGAATGGGAGCTGGCTCCTCTGATTTTGACTCAAGATTATAAAAGGAAGTTGCTATGCATGACTGTCGAAGTTTGTTTAATTACCGTTTATGTCTTAAAAGTCGATAAACACTGGGATCAATTCGTCACAATCGCAGATAAGTTAAGTAATGATAATGAAAATCCATAATAAAGAACTATATTATAATAAACAATGAACTATGAGGGGAAGAAGGCTGGCTGATGCTTCTATTTTTAATGAATTACAGCAGTCCGAGTATTACTTTTATTCAGTTTTTACTTACCTTGCTAAGCGGCTCTGCTTACCACAAAAATAGCAATATTTTGAATGGGATGTTTATGTTATGAAAGATAAAGGTTTTAGCTTAATCGAACTGCTTATCGTGATTGCCATTATCGGTGTGCTTGTTGGTGTGGCATTTCCGAGTTATCAATCCCATATTCAAAAGGGTAATCGCGTGGCAGCGCAGCTTGCTTTAACGCAAATAGCACAGGAATTTGAACGTGAAAGTGCGCGTCAGGGAGATTATCCGACAGGCTCTGCTGCTGCGGCGACTATCGCCGCTGTTGATAGCCCTGATAGTTATACTTTTACACCAACAATCAGTACAGGTGACACTTTTGAGATTACTGCTGCGCCTGTCACCGGCAGTATTAGCGAAAATGATGAGTGCGGTACTCTCAGTATCAATCAAACCGGAGAAACAACCGATGACTCCTCTAATGATTGTTGGTAGATATATGAAATATAATTCAGTAAAAAACTCACAGGGGCTGACATTACTTGAGCTGTTAGTTGCAATGGCGGTTGTAATTATACTGGCTGGCGTCGGTGTGCCCAGTTTTAACTCATTTATGGCAAAAGAGCGGTTAACCGTTGCTACGAATGAACTTTATAACGCATATCGTTTTGCGCGAAATGAAGCACTCAAAGTATCGAGCTCAATGATATTAGATGCCGCTGATGGAAGCGATTGGGCACTGGGCTGGCAGGTGGAAAATAACGACGGTGACGTACTTTACAAAAGTAAAGTGCCTCATTCAAGTATTACAATCTCAGCGAGTGCTGTGACAGTTAAAGGCATGGGATCCGTTACCAGTGCGGTCAATTATAGTATTACAGGTGCTGAAGGTACAAACTGTATTAATATACTGATAAGCGGGCAAAGTAAATTAAAAAGCGGAAGCTGCTGATGAAAAAGACGACCAATGGATTTGCCTTATTCGAAGTGCTGATTGCGATGTTTATCACTGGTGTTGCATTGTTAGCATTAGCAAAGACGGAGCTTTATATTTTAAAATCGTCTCAGTCCAGCTTCAATTACACCGTTGCCACCATTCGCGGTAATAGTTTTATTGATACGATCTGGCTTGATTTATGCAATGCTCAGAAGAGCACTTCTGCCAGTACCTATATTGTGCATCGCAATTTATGGCTAAGCGAGTTAAGTGCTGCAAATATGACGGCAGATAGCAATAATCCTCCGGCTGTATATACACAAGAGATGAACGTCACCATCAGCTGGAGCGATTCACGTTTCATTGATGACGATGCCAATAATACAGTGACTATGGCTGTTAAATTCCCTGATAGTGGTTGTGGGTAGACTATGAAATTCAAAGACGTGTATTGTTTTAAACGGAAAATTCAGCAGACTGGATTCACACTGGTTGAACTTCTGATTGCCATGCTGATAAGTTTGTTTTTGGTATTAGGCACCACGATACTTTACAGTTCCTTAAAAAGTAGTATTAAAGTTGCGCAGGATTTAGCGACCGCTCAAGAGTCATTACGTGGAGCATTTTATTTAATGTCACGCTCAGTGCGTCAGGCAGAAGATTTTGATATTCCCAGCAGCAGCGCATTAACAACTTTTTATGGCACCCCGCCGGTAGGCAGTCCGATTTACAACTGTTTGGGGAAAAGTATTTCAGGCAGTACCAATACCGATACCTATACCCTGCTCGATAATGATCTATACTGTAATGATGGAACAGATGAAGAACTGATTGCATTAGGTGTAACTGAATTAGCGTTTCAGCCTATTACAGGTACTAATGATGACGGTTTAAAAGTAACGATGAAAATAGAGGGCATGCCGGCTTCTGATTCTTATGAAAACGGATTTACTTTTACACTGGCTTTGAGGCAGAAAATATTATTAGATCTCTCTGATTAAAGTGCTTTGCTTTCATAAAAATATTTATTTGATGGAAGGAATGGATATGAAACAGCAAAAAGGATTTGTACTGGTATCCGTGCTTGTAATCACTTCGATTACAATTCTACTGGCGTTTTCTCAAATCAATGAAATTCGTCTGCAGGAGCGCATAAGCGGTAATCAGCAGAAAGAATTAAATGCCAGACTAGCCGCAGAGAAAGGGCTGTTTGATGCTTTTGAGCTTATAGATGCTGGAAACAAAGCCGGTCTCAGTAATACGCTGATATTAGGGACTCTGCAAACGCTGACTGATGCAAATTACACTTTACCGACAATCGAACTCGATGGTACAGGAATAATTTTTACCTTGGTGAGTAAGGGGGAAGTTAATGGTGCCGTCGCTTATTTAAAAACGCAGATACAAGCCCGTGAAGAGACCGGGCGCAGTCTTTTTACTCATGGTGTTCAAGGCTGTGAAGGTGTTGCTATTGGTTCGGGCGGCGGTTCTGTTGATAGTTATAACTCTAGAGCAGGAGATTATGGGGAAGTTCTGACTGACGGGACGACTAATATACTGGCAAACGGTGATGTGGCAACGGTTAATGATGGTGCTGATATTGAACTGTCAGGAACGGGTAAAGTTTACGGCAGTCTGACATCAAATGGCAATATTTCAACCGGCACGTCAGCAGCAACTGAAATATCCGGCAACATTACGGCAGCTGGAGATATCCAGCTTAAAGATATTACCAGTGCGGGGGATATACACGCAGGGGGAGATTTCTCGTTCAAGGCATTAACGGCAACCGTCTCAGATACTGCAATTACAGCTGGCGGTGATATTAATGCCAGTGGGGGCAATGACATTGGAGACGATGTACTGGTCACCTATGGAGGCGAGAATAACAGCAGATATGAGTTCGGTGATCCGACCACGGGCATCGTTGCACCGGATACTGATTTGGGGGAATGTGATACCGTGGGTATCGTGGCTGTTATGGGCAGTATTACTACAGAAATTACTACGGACAGTTTGCCTGTTGCCGGCTCCCCGATGGCTTCCGGTAGTGCTTTCATTTTTACTGAAGATTCAGCGTCAGCGGATGGCTCAGCAATTGCAGGCATTTCAGCAAGTACGTTAGATGCGTTAGGTGATGCAAGCGGAGTGGGCTCTCTTGATGAAAATACCAAGGTGCTGATTTTTGATGAGGCCTTTGATATAACCAGTAAAACAGTTGAAATTGACGGTAATGTAACGCTTTTGATTAACGGCGATATTACCATAAAAAATACCACATTCACATTTACCCATCCGGATACCAGCTCCTTAACCATTATTACCGATGGACAGGTTGATATTGATACTGGCACCGTCCTGTTTACCAATGAAACCGTGAATTCTGAAGGAAATCCGCCGCTGACGGTATATTCTTCCTATGCAAGTTCAGCGGATGATGATTATGCTATGCATATCAGCGCCAATGCTGATATGTATACAAAACTTTATGCTCCTCTGGGCAATTTAGCCTTGTCTGGCGGCGCTGAAATTATGGGAGCAGTAATTGGGAAGAATGTAGAAGTCAGTAACGGAACGGCAATTCATTTTGATGAGGTATTGTTGGATATGGGTGATGTAAAAGAGACAGAGGCAATACCCGCGTCATATTCTTCTATTTATTATCATTATGAGTAAGATAGATATTTATTTAGTTTCTTAGCCCGCTGCCATTCAAAATTATCAGCTGTAGCGTTAATGATCTAACAGAGATGGTAGAAGCTGAAAGTATTATTCTATAATAGCATTCCGCCTAATTAACTGCTCAGTATCATTCAGTCTCTCGTGTTTATTTTCATTGGTTTTTTGCTGTCGTTTACAAAACTTTCAAGTCTCACATACTGCACATGGGCTACTTCCTGTTTCATTCCATAACTTAGTTTCTGTATTTTTTGACTAATCCGCTTAATATTATTTTCTGTTTTAGGAAGAGAGGCTTCAGCCTCGCCTCTTGTATTGTTAATACCAACCTGAATAAGTATCTGATCCTTTATGCTGGTTAAAATCAATCCTATCTTCGTTATTAATTTCGTAATTAGCATAACTAGTGCCTTTTCTAAAAAGAAATGATCAGTTGACTACCAATCGGCAGGCAGCTGATCTTGCGGTATTAATACTACTGTAGAGCGTGCCTGACCCGGCTCTTTTTTAATGAGTTGTTTTGCAGCTAATCCTCGAAGCATCTGATGCGTACTTGCTGACGATACTCCGAAGTAATTTTGTATATCTACTTCAGCAGGGGGACGACCATTGATTCTGGTGTAATAAAAGATGAACGCCAGGTATTGTCCCTGCCGTTGTGTGAATTTATTTTTTGATTTGTAGTCTTCAGGGATCGACATCTTAAG
>NZ_KB906975.1 GCF_000381745.1 Psychromonas ossibalaenae ATCC BAA-1528
GTTTATTAGACGTTATCAAATAATGAATTGAGTGTTTTATATAAAAACCGTTTAGGTAAAACTAAGCGGTTTTTTTAAACCCGCTGATTAATGCTTGTCGGGCAGTCGATTCAGTTCTTTTATCAACAATAAAAATTAAATAACCAGTCAAACTTTAATATTAGTTGATGAGAATGAAAATAGAGTTTTTCCAGGTAAATATATTTAAATAGAAAATCAAGGCTCTCAATTGTTGTTTACCGCTCCATTAAGGTGCCTGTGAGTTGTTGTTTTTGTTTTGTCGATACGCGTGTTGGGTTTTGGTTTTCTGTGGCTTAGGGTGGCTTTTATTGGTTTCGGTGTTTAAAGGATAAATTTGTAGTTAGATATGCCGCAGAAAGCAGAAAAGCAGCTTAAAAAGCTGCTTTTCAATTTTATCGTTCAGTCAGTAGACAATTAGTCCATTTTTACTGCACGTAAAATAACGAACTTTTTGTTTTCTGTTACTAATTCACAGTTACCAAAAATACGCTCTAATTTATCTTGATAATCAAGGTGACGGTTACCAACAATCACTAATTCGCCATTACCTGCTAAACAGAAATGTGCATCATTAAACATGCTCCAGGCAATATGATCTGTAATAGCCTGCTGCTGATGGAAGGGAGGGTTACATAAAATCAGATCGCAGCTGCGTGGTTTGAACCCAACTAAACCGTTGTTAACAACAAAACGCGCGGTTTCACTTTCTTCTTCTTCGAAGTTTTTCAGCATGTTGATACGGGCGGAATCAACAGCCATGTACGATTCATCGATAAATGTGACTTGTGCGTCCGGGTAAGCCTGCGCCGCTGCCATACCAACAATACCATTGCCGCAGCCTAAATCGATTACTTTAGTGAAGTCGCCCTCAGGCAGGTTATCCATTAAGTAACGTCCGCCGATATCTAAGTGGTTACGTGAAAAAACGTTAGCGTGGTTGTGAATTTTCCACTGCTGCCTTTCCATTTCCCAGGTAATAGCAATCTCTTTTTCCGGTACTTCTTTCTGTTCAACCAGGCTGAAAATCAAACGTGATTTTTTCTTTGCTAGTGAAGTTTTTGTTGTGCCGATATAGTCTTCAAACAACTGCAGAGTTGAATTATGAATCATGTTCACTTTACCCGCGGCTACGATAATCGTGTCCGGAGACACTACGCTGCGCAGCTGCTGCAGAATATACTCAAGGTAAGAGAGTGTTTTTGGTACTTTAATTAAAACCACTTTTACATTCTCAGGAAAAGACTGCAGGCTGTCCTGAAGTAAAATGTTATTTTCAGGGCAGTTATTACGCTGCATATTTAATTTTATAGAACTAAGAGACAGGTACGAATCAGTAATAACGGTTCGTTCAAAATCCTGAAAGAAACAACTCAATGCGCCGAATCCGTCATTGATCAGCAGCAGCTGCTCGCCTTCACCGAGATGCTTACCTAGTTCATTTTCTGTGAAGTAGTTAATCAGGTATTCATCAGCAGAATCCCAAGCCTGCAGTGTTTCTTTTTTATGTCTTGGGTGACGATGCAGAACCAGTTCACGGTCTGCAATATTTAATGATTCATTCATCGAATTTTGCCTAGTTGTAATATACCTGCATTAAGCAGCTTGAGTATAAAGTATAATAAAGATGGCATTTTAGCCTGATAGCACTCTTTATAGCAATGCAAATTACCGGGTGGAGTATTTAATTCGCCTCTTTTTGTCTAACCTGCTTAATGCTTAGCCTGCAGCAGTTGTTTAATCTAGCTGAACTCATAAAAACCTAACTTTTGTTTGTCTGTAAAGATAGGCATAATAGCGCCACTTTCATTCCCCTATTTTTTAAAGGTGTTAACTCATGCCAATTAAAACAGCGCTATTAGAGCGTAGCAACTCCACATGTGAATTATGTGGTGCGTCAGATAACCTTTCTGTTTTTGAAGTACCGCCGGTTGTAGAGCCGAACTCTGATAAATCAGTATTAGTTTGTGAAACTTGTTTATCACAAATTGAAAAAAATACAGAGATGGATAACAACCACTGGCGCTGCCTGAATGACAGTATGTGGAGCCAGGTACCGGCTGTACAGGTTACTGCATTCCGACTGTTGACTCGTATAGCGGTAACAGAAGGCTGGGCGCAGGACTTACTTGATATGATGTATATGGAAGATGAAGCCAAAGCATGGGCTGATTACGGTGTTGCCGCGGATAATATTGAAGAAGTTGCGCCGACTCGTGATTCTAACGGTACGATTTTAGCTGCCGGTGATAACGTAACGTTAATCAAAGACTTAGATGTTAAAGGTGGTAACTTCACGGCTAAACGTGGAACACCGGTGCGTAATATCTCATTAACGGATAACCCTGAGCATATCGAAGGCCGTGTAAACGGCGTACGTATTGTATTATTAACCTGTTACCTGAAAAAAATGCCTCTTTTCGAAGACTAGAAGCGATAAGCCGTTACCATTGAAAATGTATTTCGATTGTAATGGCGATACAAAACAAAGAGCAGGTTAACTGTTATTTGTATTTTTAAGCCCGTTTTGTGATTTGCATTGAAACTATTCAGCAGATAACACAGCGGGTTTTTTTATATCTGCAATAATGATTTATGTCATAACTATTTGATTTTTGTTCTTTTGTATTTAATACCATCTTCTACAGGGAGTTCTTATGCTTGATTATCTTGCCCTCGGCATTTTAATATTTGTTGCTATAACCCTCTTTTACGGGATCATTGTTATCCATGATATCCCTTACGAAATTGCTAAACACCGAAATCACCCGCATCAGGACGCTTTACATGTAGCCGGCTGGGTAAGTTTATTCACCCTGCATGTTTTATGGCCGTTTTTATGGATCTGGGCAACTTTGTACCGTGAAGATCGCGGCTGGGGCTTTGTTAATAAATCAAATTCAGATGCGAATACGAATACGGATGATAATACTGCGACCAAGAAGCAGTTTTCAGTATTACAAAATCGTATCGAATTATTAGAACAGCAGCTTATCGTTCAAAATACTGCACTACAAAATCTTAGCGAACAAAATAAAACCTCAACCGATAAAATCTCAAAAAGCGTACCAGTAGAAGAGATTAAGGATGCTCTTTATGATCCCTCAGATGAAACTGCTGAGTTTGATCTGAGCAAGTTTGAAGGAGAAAAATAATGGATTTAATACTTATTTTAACTTACACGGCTGTCTGTATTGCTATATTCAAAATATTCAAAATACCGCTTAATAAATGGTCCGTACCTACAGCTGTATTAGGCGGTATTGTTTTAATCGGCACATTAATTTTTTTGATGAACTACAACCATCCTTACTCAGAAGTCAGTCGTGAGTATTTTGTTTCAACACCAGTGGTACCGGCAGTAAGAGGGCAGGTTGCTTCGGTTAATGTTGAAGCGAACACGCCGGTTAAAGCCGGACATCTGTTATTTACTATCGATCCCGTACCTTATCAGAACAAAGTTGATTCATTAGCCGCGCAGTTAAAATCAGCGACGTCTGATTATCAGCGTGCAGTGCAGCTAAAAAAGAAAAAAATAGGTAAACAGCGTGATGTTGATGTCACTCTGGCGACAGTTAATGATTTAACTGCAAAACTGGCTGATGCAGAATATGATTTAGCGCGTACTGAAGTGAGAGCTGCCAGTGACGGTTTTGTCTCTCAGATGATGGTTTATCCAGGTTTATATGTGGTGCCTATGCCGCTGCGTCCGGCGATGGTGTTTGTTCAGGAAAAATCATTTATCTATGTCGGCTGGTATCGTCAGAATAGTATATTACGTCTGCAGCCGGGTTATGAAGCTGAGATGGCGTTTGATGCTTTACCGGGGAAAGTGTTTAGCGGTGAAGTAGTTCAGGTTTTACCGGTAATCGCTGAAGGAGAAGTGCAGGCTAACGGCACTCTGGTTAACTTAGGTCTAGGTTCTCTTCGTCCAGGCCGAGTGCCTGTACAGATAAAAATTACCGATCCTGATTTTGCGCAGTATGCAGATCAGATACCGGGCGGTTCATACGGGCAAAGTGCAGTTTATTCCGATCACTTTTCGCATGTTGCTATTATGCGCCGCATTATTTTACGTATGTCCTCATGGATGAGTTATATTTTTCCATTCCATTAATTGATATTAGTTGACAGCAGATTGAAATAGTAAAGGGCGCTTAACTGCGCCCTTTTTTTATCTGTTTGAAAAATAAAAAGATTACAACACTTTCCAGGAGATCTGTTCACCCGCTTTAATCGGTACCACTTTATCATCACCGAAAGAAAGTGATTGCGGTACATCCCAGCTGGATTTCTCAAGAGTAATCGAGTCTGTATTACGCGGCAGATTATAAAAATCCGGACCGTTAAAGCTGGCAAAAGCTTCTAATTTATCTAATGCGCCGGCCTGCTCAAAGACTTCCGCATATAACTCAATAGAGGCAAAAGCGGTGTAAGATCCTGCACAGCCGCAGCTCGATTCTTTACGTGCGATAGTATGAGGCGCTGAATCTGTGCCTAAAAAGAATTTAGCAGATCCGCTGGTGGCCGCTTTAACTAATGCCTGCTGATGAATATTACGTTTTAAAATCGGCAGACAGTAGAAATGCGGGCGAATACCGCCGGCCAGCATATGGTTGCGGTTAAACATTAAGTGATGGGCAGTGATGGTGGCAGCTACATTTTCACCGGCGCTGCTGACAAATTCTGCCGCATTTTTAGTGGTTATATGTTCAAGCACTATTTTCAGATTCGGGTACTGCTCAACAATCGGTGCTAATACTTCTTTTAAGAAAATTTCTTCCCGGTCAAAAATATCAATTTCATTTGCTGTTACTTCACCGTGTACCAGCAGAGGCATATTAACTTCCTGCATTGCCAGTAGTGCTTCTTTGATATTGTCTGCTGATGTGACACCTGAATCCGAGTTGGTTGTTGCGCCCGCAGGATAAAGCTTGGCTGCATAAACCTGACCGGTTGCTTTGGCTTTTTTGATCTCTTCAGCTGTCGTGTTGTCTGTCAGGTAAAGCGTCATTAAAGGTGTGAAGTGAGCTTTCGGCTGAGCAGCTAAAATGCGCGCCTGGTAGGCAAGTGCTAGTTCAGTGTCAACTACCGGCGGCAGCAGATTCGGCATGATAATCGCACGGCCCATATAACGGCTGATATCGCGAACCGTGTCTTTTAAAACATCACCATCACGTAAATGAACATGCCAGTCGTCCGGGCGTGTAATCGTAAGTTTTGTCGTCATAAAAAAGCTCCGCAATAGTAGTTGATAAAATTTCCCCGATTTTAAAGCATAGGCAGGCTAAGTAAAGGTCTAATCAGGTATCCTAGGCGATTGTCTTTTTACTGAAATTCAAGGTTTATGACAAAATCCGTCAACTATTGTGGTTAATAAAACCTCCCTGGTTTAAAGCATAGGCAGGTTAAGTAAAGGTCTAATCAGTTGTCCTAAGCGATTGTCTTTTTATTAAAAGTCATGAGTTATGACAAAAGCTGTCTACTATTAAAAAAACGCCTAAAGGATAGTAGGGGATGTTATGCAGCAATTGATGCGATGCTTGTTAATTACCTTTTTGATGCTGTGCAGTTCAACCGGTAATGCAGCTCAATGGTTAGATGAGCTGGATCTGAAACAATACCGTAATCAGGTTGTTTATCTGGATTTCTGGGCCTCATGGTGTATCCCATGCCGAAAATCGTTTCCCTGGTTAAATGAAATGCAGGCTAAGTATCAGGAGCAGGGTTTAGTTATTATCGGTATAAATCTTGACCGTGATATTAAAACTGCAAAGCGTTTTCTTAATGTGTACCCGGCAGACTTCCTCTTATATTCAGACCCGAAAGGTGCCTTTGCTAAACAATACAAAGTTGCCGCTATGCCGAGCTCTTATTTGATTTCAGGAGACGGCCGGGTGATCGAGTCTCATATCGGTTTTAAAAAAAGCGAACAGTTGTTATACGAAGCGAATATTAAAAAGTTACTCAAAAAGAATAATAAAATTGAGGAGGCTAAGCCGTGAGAATAGTCGTAATCATTTTAATGCTGCTGGTAAGCGCCTGTAGTTCAATGGGAGTAGAGCCCTGGGAGCGGGATCTGTTAGCACGTGAAGATATGGCGCTGGATAATGCACCCATTGATACGGCCTATGACGAGCATATTTACTTTAGTAAAGAGGCCAGTTCCGGCGGCCGGGGATTCAGCGGCGGAGGCTGCGGATGCAATTAAATAATAAGCATAAAAATATACGTAACTTGCTGAAAACAGCAACGGGTTGTTTGTTAGGCGCATCGGGTGCAGTTAATGCTGATTCAACAACGGGATTTTTTTCTGGATGGCAGACTGATATCGCCGGCTTAGTTTACAGTGAAGTAGACAGAGTCAGCGCCTGGGAGCCGCTTATCAATACTCGAAAAACCTTCGATGATGACAGTGTATTAGGCTTTAAACTGGTGCTGGATGTGCTCACCGGCGCGTCACCTAACGGGGCAAGTCCGTCGGATCAGCTACAGACATTTACTCGTCCGTCAGGCAGCGGTGGTTATCAGACGCAGCCGGGAGAAATCCCCCTGGATGATACTTTTCATGATACCCGGGTAAGCTTCAGCGCTAATTATGAACATGGTTTAGGCCGGGTTAATAAAATGATCTGGGGTGCTAATATTTCTAAAGAATATGATTTCTTCTCAACGGGATTAAGCGCGCTTTATGTGCATGACCTTAATAAACGCAATACCAGTTTAAGTATCGGTATCAGCGGTGAATATAATGTTATTACTCCGGAAGGCGGATTAGCGCTGCCGCTTAGCCAGATGCAGGCGAGCGGCGCGCTGCAGAATAGAGCAGATAGTTCCGACACCCGTTTTCTAGGTGAGGTGTTAGCGGGCATCTCTCAGGTTATTAACCGTCATACGATTATTGCTTTTAATTATGGTTACTCACAGTCTAACGGATATCATAATGATCCCTACAAGGTGGTTTCCGTGGTTGACGACGTCAGCGGCTCTTTAGTGCCGGGGGACACGCTTGCAGGTACTTACCTTTATGAAAGCAGGCCTGAGCAGCGCAGTAAGCACAGCTTGTACAGTAAAATAAAACGTGCATTTGGTGATGATTCTGCGGATATTTCCTACCGCTATATGCGGGATGACTGGGGTATTCATTCACATACGCTGAACCTGACTTACCGCAGTAATTTCAGCAGCTGGTATGTGCAGCCGCATTTTCGCTATTACATGCAGGATGCTGCTGATTTTTACCGCCATAGTATCAGTGAAAGCGAGGCTGCTGCTATCGGGCCTTATTTAAGTGCAGACTATCGACTGGCAGAAATGTGGTCATCAACAATCGGCCTAAAAGTAGGCTTTAAAACACCGGACGGAAATCAGAACAGTGTGCGTTTAGAGTATTACCATCAGGATGGAGAGCAGAGCCCGTCTAATGCGATCGGCGTTCAGAAAAATTATGATATGTTTCCAACCTTAGATGCGTTTGTTGTACAGTATACTTACTCATTCTAATTAAAGTTTTTCGGGAAAATCTCAATGCTACCGGGACTTACGCTTAAAAAAGAAAAAAACGGCAAGGCCTTTAGTGCACATTTTCAGGCTATGGCCTGTGATTGTGAAGTGCTGCTGGAATGTCGCGGGCGTGCGCTTGCAGTTAAGCTCAGTGAGGCGGTATTCAAGGAAGCAAAACGTATCGAAACTAAATTCAGTCGTTATCTGAAAAATAATATTGTCTACCAGATTAATAACAGTACCGGTGAAGCGGTCAATGTGGATGATGAAAGTGCCCATCTGCTTGATTTTGCTTACATGTGTTATCAGTTTAGTGACGGATTATTTGATATCAGTTCGGGAATTCTGCGCCGAGTCTGGACATTTGACGGTTCAGATAACGTGCCGGAGCAGAGACAGATAAATAAACTGCTGCCTTTTATTGGTTTAGATAAAGTATCCTGGCAGCCGCCTCTGCTGAAGCTTCCGGCTGAAATGGAACTGGATTTTGGCGGTTTTGGTAAAGAGTATGCGGTTGACTGCTGCCTGGCTAAGGCCCTGCAGGTTTGTGCAGAAGTACCTGTTTTACTTAATTTCGGCGGTGATTTAATCTGTAACGGCCCGCGAGAAAACCAGCAGCCGTGGAAAGTTGGTATTGAAAGTGTCGGCGGCGGGGCTTCTGCTCTAGTAACTTTGTCCGGTGGTGCTTTAGCAACCAGCGGAGATGCTAACCGATACCTGATGAAAGAGGGCAGACGTTACAGCCACATTCTCAATCCGCTCACCGGAAGCTCGGTGAGCGATGCGCCGCGTTCAGTGACTGTGGCTGCCGAGTCCTGTATTGAAGCCGGATTATTATCAACCATGGCAATGCTTCAAGGTCCTGAGGCAGAAGATTTTTTAGCTGCCCAAGAGGTTAACTTCTGGATCCAGGATTAGAGTTCAGCTAATTCCGTCATAAGAGGCTCAACCACAGTGTCGGTATTTTTATTATTGCCTTTCATCTTTTGAAAGAGTAGAACGGCGGCTTCTTTACCCACTTTGGCATACTGCAGGTCGGCGGCAAAAATCCCCGGGTTTAATATTCGGATGTAATCGTTAATACCAACGGCCGCAACGGGTAAGTCAGATTTCCCTTCACGAAGCAGGTGTACCAAAGCGCCGCCGGTTAAACGTTCAGTACCACAGATAACAGCATCAGCACCGGCTTTAAGCAGCGCTTTACAGCCTTTGACGCCGTCTGCATATTCCATATCTGTTAAGTAGATGATAGGCTTTGTTTTATGCGTCGCGCAGGCTTCTTTATATGCGTCTAAACGTAACTTTCCGGTCTGAATATCACTTTCATGGACACCTAAAAAAGCAATATTTCTGGCGCCGTGCGTTTTTAAATATTCAAAGCAGTGTTTCACAGCCAGCGGACTGTTAGTGGTCACCGATGAGATCCCCGGCTGCTCGACTGCAATCATCACAATATTTCCGTTGAACAGCTCTTTGTTCACTAAGCCCTGATCGGTAAAGCCGAAAAATATAATACCTTCAACCTGTTTCTGTACCATTAATTCAATATGCGTATTCAGGAGCTCACTGTCATAACGACTTTCTAATACCAGTACTTCATATTCATGCTGGTGGAAAAAATCGATAATTTCGCTTAATGCCTGGTTTTCTGCGGAAGAACTCAAACGGGTAACTACGATGCCGATACTTTTAATCGGCTGGTTATTCATAGCACGTGCTACCGCGGAAGGTTTATAACCAACTTCTTTAATGATCTCGCGAATTTTTGTCTGTGTTTCGGTTTTTACTTTCGGATCATTATTGAGTACGCGGGAAACTGTCGATTTACCTACGCCGGCTAATTCTGCAATATCACGAATAGTGAGTTTTTTCATGGTCTTCCGAGTTGTTAGTATGGATTAACGGGGAACTAATTTAGCATGTTTTAGCAGTGAATAATTATCTCAGAGTAAAATTAAAGCGTTAAGTCAGTCACAATATTATCTACTTTGTCTTTTATTTAGCCGATTAATCCTTCATTATTCAGGGACCGGTCCCAATTGGTGGTTGTACAATCACTGAAAGAGAGCGAGAAGGACCTAGATATTTACAAAAAATATTTTTTTAACTGGAGGTGGGACTGGTCCCATATTTATATGAATACAAAAAAACAGATTGAACTTCTTATAAAACTAATCGGTGGTAAAGACAACATCGCATCAGTCAGCCACTGTATTACCCGTTTACGCTTTGTACTGAAAGAGACTGAAAAAGCAGATGCGGATCGTATTGAAGCTGAAGTACCGGCTGTAAAAGGTTGTTTTACAAACGGCGGGCAGTTTCAGGTCATTATCGGTACTGATGTTGGTCAGTATTACCAAGAACTGCTGCAGCAGGCTAATATAGACTCATCTTCAAAAAATGAAACTAAACAAGCTGCAAAAGCAAATATGAGCCTGTTTGAACGTGCTTTAACAAATTTAGCCGAGTTATTTGTCCCGGTATTACCGGCGATTATTACCGGCGGTTTAATTCTCGGCTTCCGTAATATTATGGAAGTTGATTTCAGCGGCAACGGCGCACTGGTTAATCAATCGCAGTTCTGGATGGCGCTGCATCAGTTTCTATGGTTAATTGGTGAAGCTGTATTCCACTTCTTACCGGTTGCTATTTGTTGGTCGACAGTTAAGAAACTCGGCGGATCACCGGTTCTGGGTATTATTCTCGGTATCACACTGGTCTCTCCGCAGCTGATGAACGCTTACGGTATCGGCTCGCAGATACCTGAAGTCTGGGACTTCGGCTTTTTTACCATGGAGAAGGTTGGTTATCAGGCGCAGGTTATTCCGGCAATTATGGCGGGTGTTTTCCTGGCTATGCTGGAAGTACGCTTATCGCGGATCATTCCATCGTACCTACACCAGGTTCTAGTACCATTGATCAGTGTTACCGCTGCCGTATTTGTGGCTCACGCATTGATTGGTCCGGTAGGCCGTGCAATAGGTGACGCATTCGGACAGTTGGTATTAAGTGCAATGACTGGTGATTACGGGGTTATCTTCTCGTCAGTATTTGGTTTCTTATATGCACCACTGGTAATTACAGGAATACATCACACAACTAATGCTGTGGATATGCAGTTATTCCAGACAATCGGCGGTACACCTGTATTCCCAATGATTGCTTTATCAAACATTGCTCAAGGTTCTGCGGTTGTTGGTGTACTGATTGCGAGCCGTAAAAAATCGGAAAGAGACGTATCGATTCCAGCTGCAATTTCTGCTTACTTAGGTGTAACAGAGCCTGCGATGTACGGTATTAACCTTAAATACAAATTCCCAATGCTTTGCGCAATGGTCGGCTCTGCGATTGCTGCCGGTGTATGTGGTCTAAGCGGCGTATTGTCTAACGGTATTGGTAACGGCGGTATATTAGGTATCCTTTCTATTCAACCGCAGTTCTGGACAGTATTCTTAGTTGCAATGGCATTCGCAATTATCATCCCGATAGTGTTAACGGTGCTAGTGTTCAAATACCAGCAGAAACGTACGAATAAATTATCTGCTAAAGAACAGTCTAACCAGGCATCTCCAGCTGCTGTTTAATCTTCACTAAGCTCTAACAGGTGCCGTATCACTATGGCACCTGAATTTTTAACTAGGACCTGTTTATCTTTGAAAATTGTATCCAGCAGGAACAATGAATAAAGATAAATAGGCCCTTGTAATCGAAACAAAGGTTAATATGAAAAACAAATCCATTGACTGGTGGCGCACCGCGGCCATATATCAAATTTATCCAAAGAGTTTTTGTGACAGTGGAAGTCGTGGAACGGGAGATATTCAAGGCATCATATCGAAGTTAGATTACCTGAAATCACTTGGTGTTGAAGCTGTCTGGTTAACCCCTGTTTACTGCTCGCCTATGATTGATAATGGTTACGATATTTCCGATTATTATAATATCAATCCTGATTTCGGTACCATGGCAGATTTTGATCAGCTTCTGGTTGAGATGAAAAAACGTGGTATACGTTTAATCATGGACATTGTGGTTAATCATACTTCAACCGAACATGCCTGGTTTCAGTCTGCACTAGGTGATAAGCAAAGTCCTTACCGCGATTATTATATCTGGAAAGATCCGGTTAACGGCGGCGCGCCGACTAACTGGGAGTCTAAATTCGGCGGTAATGCATGGCAGTTAGATGAAGCCACAGATCAGTATTATTTACACCTGTTTGCAGAAGAGCAGGCGGATCTTAACTGGGAAAACCCTGAAGTTCGTGAAGAAGTAAAAAAAGTGATCAGTTTCTGGGCTGAAAAAGGAGTCGACGGATTCCGTTTAGATGTCATTAACCTGATCTCTAAACAGCCTGAATATCAGAATGATGAAATCGGCGACGGCAGAAGGTTTTATACTGACGGACCAAAGGTTCACGAATACCTGCAGGAAATCAGTGAAGCAGTATTCCAGAAATACGGCAGCGTAACAGTAGGGGAAATGTCATCAACTACCCTTGAGCATTGTCAGCAGTACTCAGCACAAGACGGCAAAGAGCTGTCCATGGTATTTAACTTCCATCACCTGAAGATTGATTATGAAAACGGTGAAAAATGGAGCAAAGCCCCTTTTGATTTTATTGAGCTGAAATCCATATTTAATTACTGGCAGCAGGGGCTGCATAATAACGGCTGGGGAGCACTGTTCTGGTGTAACCATGATCAGCCTCGGGTAGTAAGCCGCTTAGGCTGCGATCAGCACTATCGTGTTGAATCGGCGAAAATGTTAGCTTCATCACTGCATATGATGCAGGGCACGCCTTATATCTACCAAGGCGAAGAGATCGGCATGACTAACCCGGGATATACATCGATTGAACAGTACCGTGATGTTGAAAGTACCAATAACTACTCTATTTTAGTCAATGAAAAAGGAGTTGATGCTCAATTAGCGCTGGATATTCTAGCGCAGAAGTCTCGTGATAATTCACGTACGCCGATGCAGTGGGACTGCAGTGAAAATGCCGGTTTCAGTAAAGGAACGCCGTGGATCGGGGTTGCTGAAAATTTCCCTGAGATAAACGCTGAACGGGCGCTTGATGATCAGAATTCGGTTTTTCATTATTATCGTCAGCTGATTAAACTGCGTAAAGAGATTGATGTGGTGACCAGCGGTGACTTCACCGATTTGATGCCGGATCATCAGCAGCTGTTTTGTTATCAGAGAAAATCCGATAAGCAGACCTTAATCTCGATAAATAACTTTTATGATCAATCGGTTGAATGCTGCTTGCCGGATTCAGTCGAAGGCACTAAAGGGGTATACCTGCTATCAAACTATGACAGCTGTGTTCAGGAAAAACCGTCTAATAAGATGAAACTGAAGCCCTATGAGAGTCGTATTCTATTGATCGAACATTAGTTAAAAGCAGGCCGTTTAATCAAATTTGACTGATTAAGCGGCCTGTTTCATTCTACTTCTACTTTACTCTGACATGCCCTGTGAACGTTCGCTTAGACACTCATGGGAACTCATTTCAAATTCACGACAAATCCAAGGGCGGTTTTCATAAATCGTGCACATTAAGGTTGTGCGGTCTACAGCTGCGCACCAGCCGTCGTCTAAACGCGCCATGGTTTCGCCGCCCCATTTATCTGTTTTTATGTACTGTTCAGGTACGCCGGTATCAGAGATAATCATTACCTCAAGCTTGCAGCAGCAGGCGAGACAGCTTGCACAGGTGACTTGAGGTTCAGTTAGGTTGGTAATTTCTATGGTCATAAGCCGCTGCTGTAATTTTAGTGGCGGCCAGCATAACTGAAAAGTGTTTTTTTTTCGCAATTATCTGCATTAGCTTGTATCTGCGCAGTCGTTTTAGCTGGCTGGAAGCTGCCCGAAATAGCGGTTTTATTTATTATCCTTTATACCGAGTTTCTTTAAGGCCGTACTGTGTTTTTTGTAATCTCGATATTCTAAAGCGGTTGTAACAGCAAAAAGAACAAGCAGTCCTAAGGTAAACTGCCAGAAGCTTTTAGATAAAAGCAGGCTGACAAAGAAGCATGCCAGTAAAGCGTAGAGTATTTTAATGCCGAATTTAAAGCGTTTACGACATAGATTGCGCAAATGTCTATGTTCGCTGACTTTTATGTTGATTGTCTTAGCCATCCCTGGAACCTCCGATATAACACTATGCTGAATAGTTACAGCCCTCTAAAATAGTGAGGATAGTACAATTAATCAGCATATTATGATTAACAAATATAATCAAAAAGAACAGTCTAAGCTTGTGGGCAGCATCAGATTCTGACCTTTTTTACCGGTTTATTGTTCTGACACTGCGCACATAATTAAAAACGTAGCGGATATCTCCCTGAGGCCCGAAATACTGCGGATAGTCTTTTTTACTACCGGATTTAGGATCGCTGCGCTGTGCACCTGCACCATGTACATCCATTAAGCGGTTATGCATCTTTCCCTGTGCTTCGCCGAAAGCAAAGTAGACCGCAGAGTCGTTGGGGTTACGCCCGTCAAGGTGAGTGGTGCTGCTCCAGAAATAGGGATACTGTTTTCTTCCCTGAGGATCTTTAATGATTGTGATATTAAAAAGCGGGCTGAGTGCCGCTGAATTTGTTGTCTGCGATGAGCGGGAGTAATCCACTATGCTGTGCAGTTCTTTAGCACTGGGCAGACGCCAGTCGCTGTAACCTGCCAGCTGCAGATTTTCGGCATAAGCAAGTGCCTCCTGCCAGTTCATCGATTTGGCACTGTCCGCTTTCTGCCACATTAAACCACTGGCTGCATCTGTTATTGTGCCGTTGCTGTTATCAATAAAACGGTTTTTCCCGTAATTTTTATTACCGCGTACAAAACGAAAATACATCTTGTTGGCCTGTCTGCTGCGCGGATGGAATTTGGGGTAGCCCTTGATACGTCCGTCGACAAAATTAACCCCGAAAACAGTTTGATCATTACGCATTGTTCTGCCGACATATTGTGTTGCACTCCAGGTCTGTGCATCAATCTGACGACGTGTTCCAAGCGGCTGTTGAAAGTAGTCTGTATCTATAAATAGAGTCACGGCTTTCTGACCTTTTACCCGTCCGCTGAATTGAATCAGAGAATATAACTCTTTAATAGAAGGAAGCCGCCAGTCGTTAAAACCGCCTAACTTAAGAGATTGTGCCCGTGTAACCGCCTGTTCAAAGGTAAGTTTTTCTGCCATCTCCTGCTGCCACATTAAACCGGTGATATTATCGTTAATGGTTCCGTTTCCATTGTTGCTGTAGGAGGGGGGATTTATCTGGTAATGTGCATCCTGCCCGTAAAACGGCTCACCTTGTTTCGGAGCTTTGATTACTGAGTTATTGTCGTAAAAGACGCTGACATTAGAATCAACAATCGGATGATTAAGCGGACTGTTTTGTGTATGTCCGGCAGCTGCATTTAATAACAAACATAGCAGTAGTGTTGTTTTCGTTTTCAATACAGTTAACTCCTTTTGTCTGTACAGGCTGCCAATGTATTAACTAACCTGCAGCCTTTGTTAGTATGAGCCTTTAATGTTGTGTTTATTCATGTTTGTACTGCACTTTGAAATATATTTCATAATCTGTTTTTAACTGTATTACTTCGTCAAATTTTCTGACCGTTTCGTACAAGGATATGTTTGTTTGGTATTCATTCAAATGATTGTTTAACACGTAGTGCCATTCATTCTGCAAGTTGATAACTGAATTGTTATTAAAACCAGGCAGGTAAATACTAGTCGATTCCTGCCATTCTGTTCCATAACCCGTTGTTTCATATGTAATGACAGAGTTTTTCATTTGATTTTTATATACCACTATTTCAAATTGTGTTACCGGATGACGGCGCATAAAAATACGAACGGCGACAGCAGTAAGTTTCTTAAATAAATAGGCTGCTTGCAAAAGGCGGTTGTCCTTTAATTCTTTAGTAACTGGGCGAAGTGATTCTAATTTTAGTTCATCTCCAGTGCATCATTATCCGCTCTACAGTCATTTCTTCTTACATAACGGCAGGCGGCTATATCAATGCTGATACTTGGGAAAAGTTGACCTTGAAAGGATAGCAGAATAATGCAGCTAAGCTTAATTCCTTATTTTTAGTAAGTCTTATTGTTACCGTGAATAAGTAATACTAGAATACCAAAATCATAGGCATGACAGCATGGAGTAAATAGCTTGAAAAAGTATTCAATCTATTATTGCGTAATTAATCTCAGGAGAGAAATATGAATATAAGCAGAAGGCCGGCAGGAATTGGATTTATGGGGTTGTTAGGTGGATTACTGCTGTTTTTGCTGTTTGGCATGTCAGAAGGAAACGCTGCCGGTAATGCCATTATCGATCCTGTCACTGATATGGAGCTAGCATTCATCAAAGAGGGCTGTTATCAGATGGGGGATGTCTTCGGTGATGGTTATGATACTGAAAAGCCGGTCCATGAAGTTTGTATTGACGATTTTTATATGGGTAAGTATGAAGTCACACAGGCTCAGTGGCTGGCGGTTATGGGGAGTAACCCTAGTTCTTTTACAGGAAATAGTCGGCCGGTTGAAAATGTCAGCTGGAATGATGCGCAGAACTTTATTCGTAAGCTCAATCAGAAAAGCGGCAGAAAATATCGTCTGCCGACGGAAGCTGAATGGGAGTACGCCGCACGCAGCGGTGGTAAAAAAGAAAAATATGCCGGGAGCAGTTCTGCAGAAAAGGGAGCTTGGTACAGCGATAACAGCGGCCAAAAGACGCATTTTGTTGGACAAAAGTCAGCCAATGGACTTGGTTTGTATGATATGAGCGGCAATGTCTGGGAATGGTGTGTTGACGGTTTTTCCGAAAGCTTTTATAGCCAGAGTCCGCGTAACAATCCGCAGGGGCCTGCTGCTGATTCAGATCGCGTCAGTCGCGGCGGCAGCTGGATTAGTGATCAACACGGCGTGCGTACAGCCCGTCGTAATATAAATAAGCGAGATCATCAAAGTAACAGTATAGGGTTCAGGCTGGTTCATCCGGCAGATCAAAGTGAAGATAATAAACCTGCTCATGAGAAGCCTCAAATTTTAACCGCTCCCGAAGCGCGTTGGGAGTTTGTTGAATCAGAACCGGTTGCCTTTGTTAGGGGAACCCATCATTACTTCTCAATTGAATATCAGAAAAATCAGGTTTATTTAGCGATGTTTTTGGGCTCTAACAGCCCGTTTAACAGGGCTGGAGATATAACTGTTGATGGTAAGGTATTGTCAGCATATTCCAATTGTACAGCAGGAATTACCAGTACCTGCGGCATAGCCAGCTCCACAACTTTTGTTGTCGCTCTGGATCTTAAATCGATTGGCCAGCTGCAGAAAGGATCGGAACTTCGGGGAAAGGTAAAGACTGAAGACGGCCGCCAATACGATCTGCGAGTTCCTCTGGCCGGTTCGAGAGCGGCTATTCAGAAGGCTCAGAATATATGGATAAAAAAGGGAACGAATGATCTGATATTCGCTCTGCTGCATCGAGACCGAAAAATGGTCGATAGATATTTGGGTAAAGGTAATTTTAATATAAATGCGGCGGATGCTGAAGGACGTACTCCTCTGTCTATCATTAATCCATATCAGGAATCTGCAGCAGATGACGAACGAAGCTTCATTCGCCTGCTGGTAAGACACGGAGCCGATATTAATGATTCGAAATTAGGCACTTCGTTTGCTGATGTTACGCAAGATGGAAGTGTCGATTTTATTCGTTTTTTACTTGAACAGGGGGCTGATCCCAACAGCAGAGATTCTAGCGGCAACTCCGCACTTCATAATAGTTTTACAAATGATGATTTTGAAAAGATATACAAGATGCTGGTCGCTGCCGGGGCTGATAAATATGCTAAAAATAAAAAAGGCTTGACCTTACTGCACAGGGCGATGCAATGGAGTGAGAGTATGGTTGAGTTTCTTCTCGCACAAAGGTTTGATGTTAACCGGAAAGATAAATTCGGTAGAACGGCGTTATTTTTTGTTTTTACAAATAAATATATTGTATCTAATCCTGTTGGTTTTATCCCGCGAAGTGTTGATTATGATACCGTCAAACTGCTGTTAAAAAATAATGCTGTTATCGATAAAGAAGCTATCAGAAAGCATTTACAACGGCAGCTGTTAAGCGACGAAGACGATTATTATGCATCAAATAATCTAGAGCAGTTAGACAGGCTGGAGCAGTATTATATCTACTTTAAAAACAAAACAAGTGATCATGTACAGGTTGCGATCCGTTATAAAAATCTGCAGGGTGACTGGGTGACTAAGTCTTGGTTCAAGTTATCTCCCGGCAAACGAGGGCGTGTAGCGATAAGCAAAAATAGAATTTTTTATTATTATGCTGAAACAGGTGATGGTGCCTGGGTATGGGAAGGAGATGATAAGTTCTATTATGTTCAGGGCAGAGACAATCAGAAAGGATTTATAAAAAAAACCATTTCGCAAAAAAAGAGAGGCGGTGAATATACTTTATCTTTTACGGATTAACCAAGGGGTAAATCGAAATCGGTAAAGGCGGGCACTAGTAAACTTTGAAAAGCTTTCAAGGTTTGCTAGTGTCTTAGTACTGTATTTGGGCATGCTGGTTTTTTCTATTGTTTGCTTATGGATTGCTCTTGATATTTCAGTAAAATTTTCTGCGCTGTTTTCTTGCCCCACTCTTGACCTATCGCATAACTTTCCCGCACTATGTTCGGCTGGATCTTGATAATCTTTTTGCCGGCAGGTGTATTATAAAATGCATTAATAGCCTGAATGTCCTCTTCCGTTAAATATTTTTGATATACAGGGATAATCCGGTTTTCAACTTCATCGACATCGATTTCTGATACGGCATCTGTCCAGAACGAGTCTGGTGCTTGAGGAAGCATTTTTTTTAATGAAGGGATCATACGGTTGAGCATCTGCATGCCTAGGCTGTCTGGACCGCTTGCATGCATTAAGGTCTTAACACTTTCTGCTGATGCCGGTTTGGCGACAGCTGAATAGGGAGTGAAAACGGTGCCGATAACAAAACAGATTGTCCATAAATAATTCATTTATAAATCCTTTTTTGAGTATGATAGACACTTGTTAAATGCAGAACTACAGCTGCAATAAAGAAAAGCATTACCGGCTGCTGTAAATTATTGCAGCCGTCTGCTTGTTTTTATGTTCGCATGTTTATTAATGTAAGCCCTGTTTGCTGTTTTTTGCAAGTCAGCCTTTATTAATCGGCAGGCTTATTAATACTTCTACACCTAAATTATCTTCACGGTTACGAATCGATATTTTACCCTGATGGAATTCAGTGATCATTTTGGCGATAAACAGCCCTAAACCTAAATGGGTTTTATCTTTGCTGTTTTTTGCACGTACTGAGACCATAGAATTCAGCAGCTCATCACTCATATTTTCCGGCAGCAGCGGGCCGATATTCGCCACTGTTAACAGTGCACTGTCCCCCTGTTGTTTGAGGGAAATGTGAATGGCATTTTCCTGTTCACTGAATTCCATTGCATTACTGATCAGTTTATCAAACAGCTGCACAATAAAATCAGGCTCAGCGTGAATCGGCAGTATCTTATCCGATTTGTAAAGTTCAAACTTGTACTCACTGTAGGTCATCTGATAACCCTGAATACAGCCTTCAACCAGCTCGTTAAGCGGGAAATATTCTTTGTCGCTGCTCTGCAGGCTCTGCTCAATGCGGGTTGCTTCGCTCATGCTGGTTAAGATGCGGTTTAAACGAATAATACCTTTCTCTGCGCGGTTTATGTATTTCTGGCTCTCTTCATTCTGCGGCAGCTGCGACAGATTTTCTAATGATGAACGGACCACGGCAACCGGGGTGCGCAGCTCATGAGACAGACGCGAAGAGAGGTTTTCCAGATAATGATGGTACTGGCCTAAACGGTTAACCATATCCGATAAACCGCGTGACAGATCACCAATTTCATCTCCGGACTTTGACGGAGTGAAGGGCGCTAGAATACGACCTTGATCATCAATAGCATTATCTGCCTGATCACGCAGTTTACGAATGCGTGAGGCAATATTGGAAGCAAAAACAAACAGCAGCAGCGTGCCGACAACTATGATGCTTAGCAGCACATTAAACAGCTTTTCAAGGGCTTTATTACGCAGAGTGCGGATACCGTTAGTGGTTTCTTCGGCGACCACTATGCCCATGACTTTATCGCCGACCATTATCGGGTGAGCAGCCGACAGGATCATCGCTTTATTATCGTCAGTTAGACGCCAGCTTGACTGAGATTTACCGTTTAAGGCGTCCTTGATAAACTTGCTGTTCAGCTGCGTAGAATCCGACAGATCGTCAATAAAATCATGCGGCGGGCGGGATAAAAACAGATCATAAAGCGGCGCCAGCAGCTTGTCTTGTAATTGATACCATAGCGAATCCTCGGAAACCTGTTCCTGGTAGTCCGGGGCCCAGACGCCGTCTGCCTTACGGATATCTCCGGCTTTAGCCAGTACCCGCTGGTGGCGGTCTACTACCCAGATCCGCGAGCGCGTATGACTCATGCCTTTTATAATACGTTCAATCTCCGGAGAGGGTACTAACACAGTGCCCAGCTGCTGCAGATCTCGTGTATTAGAAGTGGCGATAATGTTATTTACCCGGCGTTTGTTTTTATCGGAAACGGTATGCAGGGCAAAGCCTAATTTATTACCGAGCATATCTAGAGGCAGACGGAACTCTATGTTGTATCCCGCTTCGGTCTCTTTCCAGTAACCCTGAATACGTTTTTCACGCTGCAGCCGGCTGATATCACTACCGGGATCCGGCTGCAGAAAAGCATTAAACCAGCCGCTCTTATGAACCGAGATAACATAACGCCGCAGTATCCCTGAGGGATCAGAAAGCGCGATAATGAGATGGTCATTTTTGTCTATCTGGCGGGCATTTTTCTGACGAAAAACCGGATACTTATCATTTACCTGAAAATACCCGTATAAATAGCCGTCTTTTTTGCCCACCATATGGGTAAAGGAGATAGGGTTATTTGTGTTTTTATCTGCCTGAAAGCGTACATATTCAGGGCCGTAAAAGAGACTCTGGCTTTTATTGGCTTTCCAGTCATCTAGAAAACCGTCTATCTGAATCGCCTGTTTTATTGTGTAGGCGTAAAGATCTTTACCGGCATCAACCTGCTGCAGGAAGCTTGCCTGTGAGTTAAACAGTTTGGGGCGCTCATGCAGTGCGGTAGCAACGGCGCGGGTGGTGCCGATCAGCGTCTGTTCCTGTCCCTGACGTAGAAACTTTTCCATTTCCCACACATATTCATAACCCAGCCAGGGTAATATCAGCAGAAAACTCGCTAAAAGAATGACTTTACTGCGCAGCCCGAGTGAAAACTTCTTCACAGCTCTGTTTCCTGGGAAATATCCCAACGGTAACCCATACCGTAAACGGCGGTGATTTCATCAAAACCGGGGTCTAACTTAATGAATTTTTTACGAATACGTTTGATATGTGAGGTAATGGTATTGTCGTCAACCACCATATTGGCATCCTGCATCAGCTGCTGGCGGTTACGTACCATACCAGCACGGTTTGCCAGAGCATGTACTATCCAGAATTCGGTAATGGTAAAATCAAGCGCCTGCTTTGACCAGCTGATCTGCATTTTATCGCTGTCGATAGTTAATAAGCCGCGCTGGATTATATTGTTCTGATTCGTGGGTTTCTGCATCAGATCGATACGGCGGAACAGGGCGCTGATGCGCACCATTAAATGTTCGAGTCCGATATCTTTGGTTAAATAGTCATCTGCGCCTAAACGCAGTCCGGAAATCGTATCAAAGTCATTATCGCGTGCGGTTAAAAAAATAATCGGTACCGTCGCAGAGAGCTGACGTAAAGACTGGCAAAGCATAAATCCGCCGTCATATTCATCACCTAAACCAATATCGATAATTGCCAGGTCGGGCAGGCGTACTTCAAATGCGCTAATTGCATCAATACGGTTTTCATAGGTATCGACATGATAACCGTGCCTGCTCATTAAATCGGCGTAGTTCTCGCGAATATTTTTTTCATCTTCAACAATTGCGATACGTTTCATTTTCTAACAACCTTGTTTATGTGTTTCTTAACAGCAGTATACGTTAAATATCCGCACTAAATAGTGACTTACTGCAATTGCCATTTTTCGGACACAATTGATCAGCATTCTGCCTTTTTGTTACCCCTTTAATAACACAACTGTCTGCTTAAATAGAATCATCAACATAACAGCTTAAAAGGGCAAACAGATGACTAATAATAAAAACCAATCAACGTTTAAAAAAACAACGCTAAGCATCATCGTTATTTCTGCGATTACCGGCGGATTAATCGCCTTAGAAAAATCTCAAACTCCTTTTGAATATTCGTCAGACGATGCGTATCAGGTAGAAAGCCTTACACGTGAACATGTTACACAGAGTATCAACACAACCGATGCCGACGAGCTGGCATTAATTGCCGAAGCAAACCTGATTCATCAGGAGTTAGATGACTATCAGCCGCAGAAACTGAACAAACTGCCGCAGAATATTGAAAAAAACGCGTCCGAGAAACCTGAATCACAGATATTAGCTGCCGCAGAATCAGCAGTTGTTACGGACAGCGTAGACAGCCTCGAAGAGCAGGTTGTAGTTGAAAACGAAATATTATTTTCCTTTGCATCAAGTGAGATAGATCCCTCCTATTTCCAGTCGTTGATTGAGACTGCTGAGTTTATAAAAAATGTCCCGGAGAATAATGAAACTGTGTGGCAGGTCGTCGGCCATACGGACCGCAGTGGTAACTCTGCATTCAATGTCAAACTGGCTAAAAAGCGTGCACAGGTAGTGGCGGCATTTTTAGTTGATAAGGGAGTAGATGAAGAGCAGCTGGCGATTGTGACCTTAGGTGACAGCAGTCCGGTACATCAGGCGCGCACCGTTGCTAATAACCGTTTAGACCGCCGCGTTGAGATCCATGCTTATCAGGCTGAGGTGACTGCGTTAGTTGAACAGTTAAATGAGCAAAGTCGCGAACTGGCAGCTGCCGAAAAAAGACAGCAGAAACAAACCGCGGAACAATTACAAGCAAAGTTAGAAAAACAGAGTCAAGTTACTGATAAACAGGAGCTGTCAGTAACAGAGAGTGGTTCGGAAAAGTTAAGCGTTAGTTTTGAAGATATAGACAATGCTGTTCTGCGCGACAGCCGTACAGTTTCAGCGACAATGGATTTTTAAGGAGGTTTTATGCGGTCACTTAAAGGAGTAGACAATAACCGCAGGCAGCAGTGGTTATTATTGGGCAGAACAATGGCCGCAGTGCTGTTGATCTGTAGCAGTTTCACGACAGCGGAGGCAGTCGGTGAAATAACACAAGCAGGTCTGGTTTATCAGGACAGTAATGGTATTAGCCGTGAGGCGCCTTTGTTAAGTACATCGGTAGAGATGAATGTCAGCGGCTTAATTAACCGGGTATCAGTTAAACAGGTCTTTGAAAACGATTCTTCGCAGTGGATCAACGCGGTTTATCTGTTTCCACTGCCGGAAAATGCAGCCGTTGATCACCTGACCATGAGGATCGGCAGGAGGGTGATTATTGGAGAAATCAAACAGAAGGCTGAAGCGCAGCAGATCTATGAACAGGCTGAAAGAGAGGGCAAAAAAGCCGCTTTAGTTGAACAGCAGCGCGGCAATATGTTTACCACTAAGGCGGCTAATATTGGTCCGGGAGAAAAGCTGACCATTGAGATTGAGTATCAGCATAGTGTTTCCTATAAAAGCGGCTTATTCAGCTTACGATTTCCGATGGCGATTACTCCACGCTACGCGCCTGCTGTGACTCCTTTAAGTACAGAGGAACGTCATAGCTATCTAGCTGGTCTTTTTCTAAATAAGGAGCAGGAAGTGGAGGGGGAAAGAGCCTCACAAGACTGGATATGGCTGGATAAGTGGCAGCGCTGGCAGGATGCCGCTGCAGGTTATCAGCTTGCTGAGCAGACGGTCAGCATGATTAAAACAAGCGCGGATCCGGCTCTGCTGGTGGATATTAAAATCAATCTGCATACACCGCTGCCGACAACTGATATTCAAAGCCCCTATCATGGTTTGAAAATTGAAAACAGAGAAGCTGATTTTAAGGTTATTTCCCTGTTCGATTCAACGGTACTGGCGGATCGCGATTTTGTTTTAAACTGGTCTTTGCAGCAGACGGAGCAGGCTGAAAGCAGCGTTTTTGTACAGGAAAAGGCTGTCGGCAGTACGCTAGAGAAATACGGTTTAGTAATGATGGTGCCGCCGGCGATGCAGTTCACTGAGAATGCACGTATTGCTAAAGAGGTTATCCTGGTGATTGATGTATCCGGTTCAATGTCCGGCACATCAATCGCACAGGCAAAATCAGCATTAAGCTTCGCCGTTGATCAGCTTGCTGAGAATGATACTTTTAATATTATTGCCTTTAGTAATAATACAGAATTTTTTGCCGGCAATTCTCTGCCCGTTGACAACCGCAGCAGAATAATGGCTAAGAGCTTTATTAATCAGCTCCAGGCCGGCGGCGGCACCAATATGCAGGCGGCCTTAAACGATGCCCTGTCCGAACAGCGTACCGTTTATCCTAATGAGCACAAAGATCTGCGTCAGGTACTATTTATTACCGATGCCAGTATCAGTAACGAAGAGCAGTTATTAACTCAGATTAAGCAGCAGCTGGGGGCAAGCCGTTTATTTATGGTAGGTATCGGATCGGCGCCTAACCATTATTTTATGAAAAGCAGTGCGCAATTGGGGCGCGGTACCTATACCAGTATTGGTGATGTTAATGAGGTACGCTCGAAAATGTCGGCATTGTTTACGCAGCTTTCAGCACCGGTATTGCGTGATATTAAACTGACCTGGGAAAACGGCAGCGAGGTGGATTACTGGCCGAAGCCGCTAACGGATCTCTATCAGGGTGAGCCGCTTCAGGTGGTGATGAAAATACCGTCGGGTGAAAATAAACTGCAGGTTTCCGGATTGAAAGTTGAAAACGGCGCAGCTCAAAAATGGACACAGGTATTGAGTCTAGATCAGGAGCAAAATGGCGCCGGCATTGATATTTTATGGGCAAAAGAGCAGATAGACAGTATTGAACTTAACCGTGAGCTGCCCGTTAGTGAGAAAAAACAGCTGATCACAGCGTTAGGGCTTAACTACCATATTGTCACTAAACACACCAGTCTGGTGGCTGTTGAACAGCAGGTAACTCGTCCGCTTATGTTAAGTAGTGTTGATAAACAGGTTAAAACGCATCTTCCTAAAGGTAATACCATGAGCCTGCCGCAAACCGGATTAGGCAGCGGACTTTATCTGCGTATCGCTCTAATGCTGCTGTTATCTGCTGCTGTATTGTGGGCTGCTGAACGTCTGCTGAGACCTGGTATCTCAGAGCCGCGGGCTTAGGAGGTTTCTATGAAAGGGTTATTAAAGCGCTTTTCCAGCAAAAATAGAAAGCAGCGCTTAACTGTATTTCATAAACTGCTGCTGGTGATGGTGCTGGCTGCGCTGCTGCTGTTTAGTAAAGGCGCTTATATGCAGGGCAAAGCTTACCTTGCTCAGCAGCTTCTGACCTTTGCCTGGGCTCGTCATCAACAGGATGGTGAGCTCTATAAGGCCTGGCCCTGGGCAGATAGTGCACCATTTGCGCAGTTAACAATTAATGAACAGGAGCCTTTGATTATTCTTTCCGGGGCAACCGGCAGTAATCTGGCTTTTGCGCCTGCCTGGATGGTTTCAAGTGCTGCTTTTAATCAAGGTGCCAACAGCGTATTGGTCGGACACAATGATACGCATTTTAAACAGCTTGAGGATCTGCCGCCGGCAAGTTATATAACAATTAAGACTTATCCGCAGCTGCAGATGAGTTATCAGGTAGTCGCGACAAAAATCGTTAATGAAAAGGATCTGTCTGTGCTGGAAAACAGCGGCTTTGAAACGATAACCCTGATCACCTGTTATCCCTTTGATGCAGATATTATTAACAGTGATTTGCGGTTTGTGGTGATCGCTAAAAGGGTCCAGCAAAAGGAAACGGGAGTTTGACTTGAAGCCGGTTTTGTAGTTTTTTACTTCCACATTACAACTTATTAAGGTGATAATGCTCCCTAATGGCAGTGAACAGGGAGTTGTATTTTGTCGTCTAAGTCTTTAAATCAGGGTTTTACACTTATAGAATTAGTGGTTGTTATTATTATTCTCGGGGTGTTGTCTGCCGCCGCAGTACCAAAGTTCGTCTCCTTGTCTAAGGAGGCGAAAGTCAATGTGATCACCCAGATTAAAGTCAGTGTCAAAACGGCCAACGACTTTATGTTTCTTAAATCCCATATGCCAAGTTATGCCGCCCAGCCTGTGCCTAATCGTGATGATCTGATTGATGTTGATACCAATGGTGACGGTAGTTATGATACCCGTTTAAAATGGAATTATTTAGATAATACTGATATCGAAAAGCGTATCGATATTTCCGATGATTTTGCGATTGAATATCAAGGTATTGAATATACCTATCTTGGTTATGATACGGATAATGATAATCAGGTGCAGGATAATAACTGTTATTTTAAATATACCCAGGCATCAGCTCTAGGTGTGCCGCCAGGTTACAGCATTGAAGACAGCGGCTGTTAGCTGCTTAATAAAAAACCCGAAAAGATAAATCTCAGCGGGCTTTTTCGTTAAATATTCGAATATTTACTACTGCTTGTCAGCGGTAAAAAACTCGTTGTATAACATATACAGGTGAGCTGCGCTCCAGGAGAAGTTTGGTGCGCCTTGCTGTTCGCCAGTTTCAGGGTTGTAGTTCTCACGAATAGGGCTGCTTTCAACTAGACCATCGGCATTGTCGAAAAACTTATTGGCTAATTCTACTGCCTGGTCATGGTAACCGTACTGATCCATCGCTTGTATGCCGAAATAGAACTGATCTACCCAGACACGTCCACGCCAGTAGATATCCGCACCGTAGGCCGGGTTGGTTAAAGAAGCGGTACCAAGCGGCACATGGGTATTGAATTCATATTCACTTAACATAATTTCAATCACACGGTCTGCATTAGACTGCGAAGCTGCACCGTTAAATAGTGGTGACCAGCCTTCTGGCCCACGTCCACGCTCGACGATCGGTTTGCCTGCACAGCCGTTAGCCAGCTCTTTTTCTTCAATGCGGATATCATAGAAATAACCAGTCGTTTCATCAAACATACACTTATTGATATACGTAGAAAGGAAAGCTGATTTTTCACGGAACATAGCCGCATCTTCAGGCTTGCCTAAAATATCGGCCATCTCTGCCAGATACTTGTTATCCGTGTACATGTAGCTCGCCTGATCAACAGACTCCTGCAGTAAAGAGTAACCAACTAACTTTGCATCTGTATCACGGTTTTCAGCAAACAATACTTCCCAGTCTTCTCGTGAACCGCCTTCTTCAATGTAGTCTTGCAGCTGATCATCATCGATAAAGCCGAATACTGCCGCATCATCACGTCCTGACTCCCAAGAGGCAGCCGTCTGCGCTGGAATCTCAATATTGTCGTAGTCGCCTGATGCAATCAGTGCATTGTAGTTGTCAATACCCTCATAATCATTAGTTTCACCGTCAATGGTTGCTGTGTAGCGCATCTCTCCCCCAACAGTAGTGTGTGCTTTATCAACTGTCGCACCGTACTCTGGAACACCGTTGCCGTTAGTATCACGGTTGCGCAGCCACCAGTCATGATAGGCGACTAGTTTCGGGTACATCTCTTCTATCCAGGCTTTATCTTGAGTGGTGTTATACACTTCCATTACTGCCCATGATGCTAAACTTGGTTTGGTATTACGCTCATTCCAGTTACCACCGTCACCGCCGCGTTCGGGGCTAAGGTTGTAAGCAATCAGATCCGGGATAAAGCCTGCATCAAATGGACGAAGCGCATCATCAGCTTGAATCTGGTAGGCAAACATAGCTCGGATATTTTCTTTTGCTACGTGTGGATTAAAGTGCGCCATGGCAAATGCCTGTTTCCAGCTATCCCAAGGCCATGTCTGGTTACCGGAGAACCAGCGCGCCGTTACTGACGGGGTTACTGAGTCATGCTTCATCACACCGGCTTGACCACGCCAGTTGGCGGTTAAGGTTTCAATTGACTTCACAGCAACACGTGTCTGCTCGGTTGTTGCATCTTCATTGGTCAGGGCTAAATCTAAATACTCCTGCCAGCGGTTATCACTAGCATCCTGGTACTGTGTCGGGTTGTTTAATACTGCTGTGATTTTTGTCTGCTCTGCTGTATTTTCTTCTGTGGTTAACACATGCGTATAGGTGGTGTAGATGGTGGTATCTTGAGTGATTTCAGCTGTTGACGTGAATGATAGATCATCAATAGTGGTTTCCGTCTTAATGGATTTATTAATCTGGTATTCAGATTCACCCGAGGTCAACAGATCCCAGGTTGAACGTACTTTACCGAAAGTGACTTTTAAGCCGTTGTCAGTTTTAACCAGGGTTCTATTATAATCAGGGTATTCTTCAGTGATGCTTGCTTGAGATTGAGAAACCCCTTCTTTAGCATAAAGCTGTTCCATCAGTTCACCGTCCCATACCAGGGTCAATTCACTGTCTGTAGTGATTTTTGTTTCCACTAATGAAGTACGGTTGGTTGCAAAACGCAGGGTCATCTCTACGCTTACTCCGTCACCTGTCAGCTTTTGTACTAAAGCGCCCGGGAGACTGTATGCCTCCATGGTGAAATCAACCTTAACCCCGTCCTTGAATACACTTAGTCGGTCAAAGTTGTTTGACATAAAGTTAATGTACTCTTCAGTCAGCAGGGCGGTTCCTGGGAAGCCGCCCATGCCGTCCTGATTATCAGGCAGCAGGTGACCATGCCATGCACCTAAATCGAAAAGCGGACTGAAACGCTGATGTCCAGCGTCATCAGTATCTCGCATATACTCTGGTGAGCCGGTACGGTCGATGACACTTTTGAATTCGCTTACTTGAGGTGTAGTTGTACTGCTTTCATTGCTATCGGACTGGCAGGCACTTAGAACAAGAGCCATTGAAACCGATAGAGCACATAGAGTTTTTTTCATTAATTTAAATCCTTAGTGGCAGATTGTTATCTGTTTTTATTTTTCTCCGTCACCTTTTATTGATGAGTGGAGGTGGTTTTTTTTGTCATAATAAATCTCCATTTTTACCCATGTTCATGCTCTAAGACCGGCATCAATTTACTTTCAAATTAGATTGTTGTTAACCTGAAAATTTCCATATCGACGAATTATCAATCAGATAATTAAACCGGACCAGCAGTGTGGTTTTGACCCACTGACTATGAACACTGGAGCAGAAAAGGCCAAGTAGATTAATGTAACGGAATGTAACATCATGCGTGATGTAACCTTTTGGTTTTAAATGACTTTTGCTGTCTCTCGTTGATTATTAGATTACCTTTTTACGGCCGATCAAAAAGTTGCCAATGTATTTCAAATGACCTCTGTTGTTGATATGTTATGGTTAGTAAATAGTCAACTCGTAATTCCCTTTATTCTTACGGGGGGCGTATTTAATAGTGATAAGCAGATCAAAAAAAAGAGTTTTATTTGCTTGTTTTTTCAGCGATGTTAAGGGGGTGTTACAGGGATGTAGGGCTTAGTTAGAATCTCTTTGGTATCACTAAAATGGCAACTACATACAGGGGGGGGATCGCTATTGATTTGCTAGAACTTGAATAGTGAAAATCGTCTATTTATCTGTTTTTAACAATTTAAACTCAAAGTAAAAAAATGAACAAAATAAAAAATATATTGAGATAAAACTGTGGAAGAAAAAGCTTAATTATAAGGGAATTACGTTATGTCATATCACATAACTCGTTTTACAACATTATATATAGGAGGCTTATACGTTTCATTTATTATTCCAATCTGTGTCATCATGGTGCTGCTAAAGAACAATTAATGAAGGTAAATCTAGGGGGTAATTAGCAAAATAAACTATCCGAACGCAGGTTAAATAAAGTCAGAAATTGTGTTTGCCAGGGGATGTCTACCTTAATAATCTGTCATTCCTGTTTAGTGCCATTTCTACTGAAATGACACTGGTTTTTGAACACTATCAATTAATGCAATGCGCTTTTAGGTATAGGAATTCAACACCTTATTGGGTATTTCTGTCGGCTGCCATGTATCCCCGGTCCTATCTAACCTCATCACCCGTTCCTGCTTGTCATAGGTATTTAATATATGAAGCCTTTGAAAGCAGTGCCTCTCGCATACCTTTGCTGATTGAACTATAGGCATGCCTGAACTTAGCTGTAAGTCACCTGAGAGGTGTGAAAAAGAGAAGTGATAATTTTTTAGCCAATAACATAATACCTATATTGACGGCTCAAACTGCCGATAAATTTAAACTGAAAATCAGAAATCTCCGTTTTAAAAACACCCTGCAAATTTGGAATTGTACCTCTTCAAAATTTAAAGATGCGATTGAGGTTATTTAATATTTTTCTTTTTAACTGCTGGTAATCAAGTTGAAAACAGAGCCGGGCGTGTTGACCCTGGGGGGGAAGAGAGGCATTGAAAGCATTGGCGCAAAGCCACTTTGACTGCAAACACCTTCTCTGTAGAGGTTTCTAGTGCTTCAAGGTTATGGTGTAAGCGCTGCTCTGACTGGGAGTTAACAACTTTAGATCGTGTACGGTTTCTTGGGGCTGTTTCTAGTTATTCTGTGGCTGCTGGTTTTGCAGTAGTGGAAACTACTTTTCAAAGAGTCTCCACTACTGCGTTAAGCAAGTACCAATAGGGTATTGGTACTGTTATTTTGTTATTTTGTTACGGCAGTTGGTACGGACTCTGCTAGCTCTTCGACAGCTGCCTGCTTCTTTTCAAAGCGAGAAATCCACCAGTAAGCAAGAGCAGAGAATACCGCTGTCATAAATACATTGATAAAGAAGGCATTAACTAGATCAACACCCGTTGGGAATGCAGATGCTGTCATGCTTACAATAAAGATAGTGATAAGAACCGATACTACGCCCATGCCCACTTTTCGAGATCCCATGCGGAAATCACGAGGCATATCATCATGCTTCCAGCGCAGTACAAAGTAAGCTGCCATAATAAAGATAGGCGGCAGCATCGCTGTACCTGCTGTGAGATTAATTGCTGTATTCATCATCTCTTGTACAGATTCAGAACCAAAACCATTTACGATTAACATGACAAATACGAATGCAAACTGCCACCATGCCGCACGGAAAGGAACACCATGCTCGTTCAGTTCAGTTGTTTTTTCGCCGTATACACCTTTAGGGATTTCAGAAAAGTGAATTTTAACGGGAGCTGCAGTCCACATCATCATTGAACCAAACATTGCGATAAACAGTACAATACCTACAAAGCGGCCTACCAGGGCTTCAGAAACATTAAAGTACTGAGCCATACCGGTAAAGATTTCAACCATACCACCGGCATAGGTTAGATCTTCACGAGCAACAAATACGTTAACCAGCAGTGAACCTACTGCGTACATTGCACCGATAAGAACACCCGCTGCGATAATGACCTTTATGAAGGTCTTTTGACCGCCTTTTACATCTTTTAAGTAAGCAGCTGCTGTTTCTGCACCACCTGCCGCCTGGAAGATCCAGCACATAATACCCAGGGTTGCCCAGTTAATCGTAGGCGACATCGCTGTTAATGTGATCGGCTCTGCTGGAACATGGTCACCACCGAGTGCCATTAACGCGCCTATAAGATAGATAGCGAACAGGGCAAGAACACCATAAGTAACAAGCTCTGCAATATTACCTAACCAGGAAGCACCTTTTGTTGATATATGTGTTGCAAGGGCAAATAGCGCAATGGAGATCATCGAAGTTACTACCGGAGAGAAGGTATATTCATAACCCAGCATTGCGTATGAAGCATAAGAAATAACATTAGGCAGCAGAGAAATAAACCAGAACAGGTTTACAAACCAGTAAAGGAAAGAGCCCAGGTAGGCCATTTTTGTTCCTAATGGTTTTTTCAACCAGTCATACATACCTGATTCTGAGTTTTTATTAGCAGATACAAACTCTGCAATAATGAAAACAAAGGGAATAAAATACACAATAGTAGCAAGCAGGAAGATAGGGGCTGAGCTCAAGCCCAGCTCGATATTATTATTAACGATATTACGGACGTTAAATACCGCTACGAGTGTCATTGACAATAGGGCAAACTTACCTATTGTCCCGCGCAAAGATGTAGACATACAACTCTCCAGTTATAAAAAATTTAGTTAGATTTAGCGGCTCGATCACTGCTGATAAAAGCCGCCGTGTTATGCAAAAAATTATTTGTTTAAAAAGTAACCATCTTCAACGGTCACTTTAAGCACGACTTTACGTACCCGGCTGTCACCGTGAAAACGATAGGCTTTGTTATTGTCAAAAACGGCAACTTGTCCTTGAGACAGTTTTTGTGATTGTCCCTGTCCACGTAGAAACTCCCGGTCAGTTTCATCTTGATAAGCATGCTTTATATCTAGCGCATCTTTATCCGCAGTCTCGACTGACTCGCCACCTTCAAGGTAATAATGGACATCAAAGTAACGTCGGTTAGCAATGAAATCTGAAGTGTTTTCGGCAACACCATCCTGGATCATGTATACCAGAGAATCACCAATCGAATACATAACGCCGTCTTTTAGTTTTTCTAAATTTTCAATTGCTTCAATACAACGATTCCATTTACGACCGTCGCGGTAAACTTCTTTAAACTGTGTTAAATCATCTAAAATAATCATTATTTTTCCCCGCCTTCTTCGATGTTATCTGCACAGGTAAATGTGTGTTGTGATAATGTGCCTGCTGTGCCGCTTCCCCCGTGAAACGGTACGAGCGTTAAGGCATATTGGAAATCCTGCATATAAACACGGTATGAATCTAATACTTCAGAGCCCCATGAATTTGAACCTAAGCCCATCAACTTATGGTCAAGGTTAACGGTAATAAAACCGCTTTCTGCAAGTTCAATAGTATGCTGTGCCTGGTGTAAGTTTTGGCTGGTGTAATACCAGGCACTAAAGTTAATTTCCTGCTCTGGTTTAATAAATAAACCCGAACCGTGGCGATTGGCTAAAGATGCCCAGCGCACATTCTGGCGGTTACCATTATTTTGCGGGAATGGATAATTCTCAAACATATCCGCAACCGTTGTCTGGTAAACATCAATTAGATTTGCCTGCTGACTGTCCTGGTAGTTTTCTTCCGGACCTCGGCCGTAATACTGGACTTGATCAAATTCGTTAATGATACCGAGATCTAAACCAAGTACGGGGATTACATGCGGATATTCACCATACTTTTCAGCAGACAGCTGAATATTAAGCTGGCCTTCTTTATTGACCTCGTAGACGTAAGTGCAGCGCATACCAAAATCAAATACAGGCGGTGCAATAATGCTGCTTACTGTGAATATGACTTTGCCGTTAACTTGTTCAACAGTCATTGAACGGAAGTGTTCCTGCATAATCTGCAGGTGAGCCGGTTCCCACAGACCGTCATGTTCCTGTTTGTGGTTATCGACCATAGGTTTAAAGAAATTAAGTTTCGGCGAGCTGGCAATCAACTCTTTGCCGTTTGTTGTCCAAGAGGTTAACTTACCGTTTAATTTCGAGAAATTAAGACTGAAGTTAAGACCTGTAACCAGGTAGTCCAACTGTGTTTCTTGAATTTCAAGTGCAGTGGCATTGTTGTTAGTAAATGCAGGCTGCTGTTGTGTATTCTCTTTTAGCTGTACCTGGTATACCGCAATGTCGTGATTGACTTCACTGTACAAGGTGCGGGAATCTTTACGAACGGTAAAGTTAATAAAGGTTTCACGGTCGTCAAGCTGTGTCATTTGAAGTTCAATATCACGGCTGCTGTTTTCAGCTAAATCTTTCACTTTCAGGGTGATGCTCTGCAGTGTTTCACCTTCAGCACGAATTTCCGCTGTGATGGTGTAATCATCAAGGTTGGAAAACCACAGTTTATTATCAACAGTGAAAATACCGTTTTGAGCATCTTTAGCACGAATTTTTACCGGAGCAATAACTTGTTTATATTCTTTAAGGCCGGGTCCCGGCGTTTGATCTGAATAGACTAATCCATCCATGCAGAAGTTATAATTATTCGGGTAATCACCGTAATCACCGCCGTATTTTAAGAACTCAGTGCCGTTCTCATCTTTTGCTAGAATGCCGTGATCACACCACTCCCAGACATAGTGTCCCTGGATTGAATCATGCTTATAGAATACATTCTGGTATTCTGTTAAGCCGCCGGGGCCGTTACCCATTGCGTGTGCATATTCACAGATAATACGTGGTTTATCATGCGGGAATTCACCAAATGCATTCATTAACTGTGCACGCGAATACATAGTACTGATGATATCAACCACTTCAGCATCACGGTCTTCTTCGTAATGTACTAAACGGGTATCGTCAATGGCTTTAGCTGCCTGGTACATTGCTTTGATGTTGCAGCCGTAACCCGATTCGTTGCCGAGTGACCACATAATGATAGAGGCATGATTTTTCTGCGCATGAATATGGCGTTCAATACGCTCTACAAACACATGTTCCCATTCAGGATCGTCAGTAATACGGCTTAAATCACCAACATTTGCAAAGCCATGCGTTTCCACATCGGTTTCACCCATTACAAACAAACCGTAAATATCACATAGTTCATAAAAGCGCGGGTCATTTGGGTAGTGTGCTGTTCGTACCGAATTAATATTATGCTGTTTCATCAGGATAATATCTTTTTCAACACGGGCCATACCAACCGCACGACCTTTCAAATGGTCATTATCATGACGGTTAACACCGTGTAACATGACATATTTATTATTGATGTAGAACAGACCGTCACGGACTTTAATATCACGGAAACCAACACGATGAGGGATGATCTCAAGGGTGTTACCCTGTGCATCTTTATGAGTCAAAATGAGCTGGTATAAATAAGGGGTTTCAGCGTTCCAATGTACCGGGCTTTCGACATTGAGACTAATGTTAACAGCCAGCTGGGAATCGAAGCTTAATGAGTCAGTTATACCTTGTGCAACAACGGTTCCTGCATCCAGTAAAGCATATTCCAGGGTATGGTTTAGTACTGTATTTTTACTTAGGTTTTCTAATTCTACCGTGCAGGATAACCGTGCATTCTGATAGTTATCATCAAAGTCAGTACGAACTGTAAAGTCCTGTACATGTACAGGCTCTTTACCGACTAAATAAACATCGCGGAAAATACCGCCAGTCCACCACATGTCCTGATCTTCAATATAGGTCGAGTCAGCCCACTGCATAACACGAACCGACAATAAGTTTTCACCTTGCTGTGCATATTCTGAGATATCAAATTCTGCAGTTAAACGGCTGCCTTTACTAAAACCAACGTAGTGACCATTTATGTACACTTCAAAGTAGGTTTCAACGCCATCAAATTTAATAATGGTTTGTTTGTCGTTCCATGTTTCACCTAATGTGAAAATACGCTGATAAGCGCCAGTAGGATTATCGCTTGGTACAAAAGGTACATCTATCGGGAATGGAAAACCTTCATCTGTATACTGAAGATCTCCGTGGCCTTCCATTTGCCACATATTTGGTACAGTTATGCTCCCCCAGGTATTCATATACTGAGAATAAAACTCATCAGGTACAAGCATTGGATTAGTAAAAAAATTAAAATTCCACTGGCCGCTTAATAACTGATAGCGGCTGCTTAATTCCCGCTGAAATGTTGCCGCGCTTTGAGTTGAGTCATATGAGAAAAAGTAAGCACGTGGTGCCATACGATTTTCATTTAGATTAAAGAAGTTTTCCCAATTGTTCATATTTACCCTCCGGTTAATACCGAGCGTTAAGTTAATAAATTCTATTGGTAAATATTAACTAAAACTTTAACTAAATATAATGGGTGTGTTTAATAGATTTTAACTAGATCACATTTTTAATGGTAACGCGCGCTTAAAGCATCGTTATTTGTCGCTTTAATGCTTATGACAATAAAAGATAAACAGGATCTAGAAAGGTTGTGCTGACAGTGAGAGGGGTAATAGAGCAGGCTAGATAAATATCCTTTCTGCTCTAGGTTATTAAGTGAGCGGGAGATCATAATTATCCCAATCCCACTAATTAAATGATCTGCTTAGGTGTAGGAAAAAGGAGTGAACGCAAGGCGTTTATTGCAGTAACTGGTTGGTCTAATTGAAATTGACAACCAGCATAAATGAATAGAAATTAATGGATTGGGTATTGTACCCAGCCGCCTGCAGATACACCTGCAAGTGGTTTGGGTCTATTTAGTGGTATTACGCAATCTCAGGCTGCTTGGAATATTGACATAGACAGGTATTTTTCTTTGATCTCGACGTCGTTCAATCAGTAAATTAATACCTTGGCTGCCCATTAGTTCAGAATGAATCCGAAAAGTAGATAGTGAAGGGAAGGTAAATTTTGCCGTTGGGATATCATTAACACTAATTAATGCAATATCATCTGGAATGCTTAACCCTTTTTCGTGGATGGCCCGTAATACACCAATGGCGATGGAGTCTGAGGCAATAAAAAAAGCATTAGGGTGATCATGATTAAGCATTTTTTTGGCTAATTTATAACCCGATGAACTCGAAAAATCACCACGATAAATATCTGATTCTGAAACAACGCCTTTTAATCTACCGTATTCGGTGAAGGCTTCTTCGCGAATGTCAGGAATGTCATCTTGATCGCGCCCTCCAATCAATCCTATTCTGTTATAGCCTTGATTTATAAAGAAATTAATAACTTCTCTACTAATGCGAGTCAGGTCGACATTAACACAGTCAAAATCTTGTTCATGATCAACATGATCGATGTAAACAATATTATTGGTTAATAGTTTGATCGATTCAAGCTGCTTTTCATTTTGGCGGCCAATTAATAGTACACCGTCAATTTTTTGATTTTTGATATCTAGGCTGCTTTCATAACTACTTGTTAAGTTGACATTAAATTTCTCGCATTGAGTTTCAATACCATGTCGGATAGCCAGATAGTAAGGGTCATTAATTTCTGTTTCCTGCTTGTAATTATAAAGAGCGAAAATGTGCAGCTGCTGATTATTTAATACAGGTAAGTTAGAAGACAATTTTCGAGTTGAGCTTGTTGTATATTCTAGTTTTTCTGCAATTTCAAATATCCGCCGCTTAGTTTCCTCTTTTACGCTTAAATTTGGATCTTCATTTAATACACGTGAGACTGTCGCTGACGAAACATTCGCTTCATGAGCTATTTCCTTTAAGGTAGCCATTTATTCTCCAACAGGTAAGTTTCTCATTTATTTGCAGTTATTCTACTCAGAAAATGAAAAATGTGATACTCAAACCTTGTTTTAGTAAAGTTATTTGCTTTTGTTTTTAGTAAATGACTTATGTCTGACCGCTATATAGCCCAACCATTTGAGTATGATGATGATGCTTTACAGGGCAGGGGGTCAATGTGAAAAACGTTGTGAAGTGCACTGTATTCAGATCATCTGAGACTGTCTAAGGTGATCCTGCTGTTGTACGGGTTAACTCAACCCCTGATATATTGAAAGCTACTCCACTGATGAAACCTGTTTTTCTATTCAAATATTTTATGATGACGCTTATCTTATCCATGTGCAGATTGTCTGTCACTGTTAAATAACGGATAAAAAAAAGCCCGCTTGATTTATTAGCGGGCTTGAACAGCTTTTAGGAGGCTTATTTATTTTTCAGTTTTTTGCTCGGCAAAAAACTCATTGTATAACATATATAAATGCGCCGCACTCCATGAGAAGTTAGGTGCACCTTGTTGTGCGCCGTTTAACGGGTTGTAATTTTCCCGGATCGGGCCGTCTTCTACAAGACCGTCAGCGTTCTGGAAGAATTTATTCGCTAACTCTACTGCCTGATCATGGTAGCCGTACTGTTCCATGCCGCGTACACCGAAGTAGAATTGATCTACCCATACACGTCCGCGCCAGTAAATATCAGCACCGAAAGCCGGGCTTTGTTGTGATGCAGTACCCAGAGGAACAAAGGTATTGAACTCGTCTTTATTTAACATTGTTTTAATAACAATATCGGCTTGTTCCTGAGTCGCTGCGCCGTTAAACAGTGGTGACCAGCCTTCAGGACCTTTACCGCGCTCTACAATCGGTTTACCTGCACAGCCGTTGTCCATCTCTGTTTCTTCGATACGAATATCGTAATAATATCCGCTTTTCTCATCAAACATACAGGTATTGATGTAAGAAGCGATATCTGCTGATTTTTGACGGAACTCTGCCGCATCGGCCGGTTTACCTAAAAGATCAGCCATCTCGGCTAAATATTTGTTATCACTGTACATGTAACTTGCCTGGTCGACAGACTCCTGCAGTAGTGAGTAACCGATCAGCTGACCTGATTCATCACGGTTTTCTGCAAACTGTACTTCCCAGTCTTTACGTGAACCACCGTCTTCTACATATTTTTTCAGCTGATCTTCATCAATGAAACCGAATACTGCCGCGTCGTCACGACCGGACTCCCATGAAGCCGCTGTCTGTGCCGGAATTTCGATATTATCGTATTCGCCAGAGGCAATCAGGCTGTTGTATTTCTCAATGCCCTGAAGCTGCGTTTCCTTACCGTTAATAGTGGCTGTGAACAGTAGTTGACCGTCCGGGGTATTATGTGCTTTATCTACCGCAGCACCGTATTCTGGAATGCCGTTACCGTTATGGTCGCGGTTACGCAGCCACCAGTCATGGTAAGCCACCAGTTGTGGATACATCTCTTCAAGCCAGGCTTTATCTTGAGTAGTATTGTAAACTTCCATTACAGCCCATGATGCCAGACTTGGTTTAGTATTACGCTCATTCCAGTTACCGCCGTCACCGCCGCGTTCCGGGCTAAGGTTGTAAGCTAATAAATCGGGTACGTAACCTGCATCATAAGGGCGTACTTTATCATCGGCCTGAATCTGGTAAGCAAACATTGCACGGATATTTTCTTTAGCCACTTCCGGGTTGAAGTGTGCCATTGCGTAAGCCTGTTTCCAGGTATCCCAAGGCCAGGTCTGGTTACCTGAGAACCAGCGCGCAGTAACCGAAGGTGTTACTGAGTCATGTTTCATGGCACCGGCAGCACCACGCCAGTTGCCGTTAAGTGTCTCAATGGATTTAACCGCAACACGCGCCTGCTCTTCTGTTGCACTTTTATTGGTTAAACCAAGTGTCAGATATTGTTCCCAGCGTTTATCTGACTGTTCCTGATAGCTAAGCGGATCGGCTAATACTGCCTTGATCTTAGCCTGTTCCGCCAGGTTCTCATCTGCTGTTAAAACATGCGTATAGGTGGTATAAAAAGTGGTGTCAGAGTCGATTTTAGCTGTTGAGGTAAAGCTTAAACCGTCAACCTTTGTGTCTGCTTTAATAGTTTTATTTACCTGATATTCAGACTCACCAGAGGTTAACAGATCCCATGTTGAGCGTACTTTACCGAAGGTAACTTTCAGGCCGTTATCGGTGGCTGCAATTTTACGATCGTATTCCGGATAGGTTTCAGAAACCGATTTATCCGACTGCTGTACGCCTTCTGCTGCATGTGAGCCTTCAATCAGCTGTCCGTCCCAGACTAAGGTTAATTCACTATCGGTATCTATTTTAGTTTCTACTAATGAGGTGCGGTTAGTGGCAAAGCGTAAATGCATTTCAACTTTTACACCATCAGCTGTTAGAACCTGCACCAGTGATCCTGGTAAGCTGTAAACTTCCATAGCAAAGTCTACTTTTTTACCCTCTTTGAATACCGTCAGGCGATCAAAATTGGTTGCCATAAAGTTAATGTATTCTTCGGTTAACAGAGCTGTACCCGGGAATCCGCCCATGCTGTCTTTATTGTCTGGTAATAAGTGACCATGCCATGCTCCCAGATCAAAAAACGGGTTAAAGCGCTGGTGCTCATCAAAGTCGTAATCGCGCATATAATCCGGTGAGCCGGTGCGGTCGATAACATTTTTAAAGGAGTTAACTAATGCTGCATTGTGCTGTGCTGCAGCCGCTGATTCAGCAGCTGCTTGATCGTTTGTCGTATTACATGCGCTTAAAGTAAGTGCAGAAACAACGGCTAGTGCGCAGAGTGATTTATTCATTTTCATTATTTATTCCTCGTTATTACCAGTAGAAGTACTGCATTGCAAATAGTGATGCATCACCTGATTCTGTGTCGTCACCCACTGCAAATTTAATATCAAAAGCACTTGCATAAGCGCCGTCACCGTATTCATACCAGACGCCGGTATTGATATATGAGGTGATACGGTCTTCTTCGTTTTCAACTTCATTATTGGCGTAGGTGTAACCGGCAGATAAATACACACCCGGTGCGGCTTCATACCATGCACTGGTCATAAAACCTGTTTCTTTGCCGTTGCCTGCTTCATTGCCTCGGTCAGTATCATGCCAGGCACGCGCTGCAAAATTGTGGTACTCAGCACCGATTAAATACAACTCACCAGCACCGTCACGTACTTCTGCACCACCTAATAGAGTCAGGTTGTCCATTGCATCGTACTGGACATAACCATTCACCATGGCATTCAGAGTATATTTATCTGCATAACTGTCATATTTACCAAAATGTACAAATGAATCATCTTCGTTGAAATCGGACTCTGGTGCCGCAGAAATGCTGTAGCGGAGCTTGCCTTCTAGATTTTGTATTTTTACACCTACATTTAAATCTCGGGTGTTTGAAATAGCATAACCATATTCAACCGTAGCATCTCCCCACCACTGAATATCATCTAGTGATGAATCCAGGCGTCCGGCTATAATCTCAGTTTGACCATCAGTGCGGTAACCAGCGTAAAAGCGGTTTACTCCGCCTTCAAACCCGCCCCAGCCGTGGCCTGTTGCCCAAGGGTTGCCTTCGTCATCGACCTGTACCGTCCAGCCTTCCATATAAGCTAAACCAAACCAGTTACCCGTATCAAAGGCCAGTCCACCCTCAATATAAGTGCCGTCGCCATAACGGCCTTTCTCTTCACCTTCTAGTGCAGTATGTCCGCCAAAGCCGACCTCACCGTAAAAATCCCAGATAGATTCCTTTCCCTCTCCAACATGAGCATCTTTACCGTGTATTTCATGTACTTCTTCTGCGCTGGCGTAACCTGTTGCTAGAAGGCCTGCAATGAGCACGGATAGGGTTGTTTTTTTCATAGTAATTAATCCTTCGAGAATTTTTCGCTGCATTGTTTACTGCACCGAAAGTTTGTTAATTGTTTGTTAATGTTTGCGAAATTAATGCCGTGTTTTATTAAACGATTTTGATGCCCGGCTGCATTAAGCGTTCAGGGCTTAACAGAACACTTTCTGACTCGTCTTCAGTCTCTGCACAGAGCAGCATGCACTCGGACAGTTCACCGCGCATTTTTGCTTTAGCCAGGTTGGTTAAAACTACTACTTGTTTACCCAGCAGTTGTTCTTCGCTGTAATAGGGAACCAGACTGGTTACCGTCTGCAGTGTTTTTTCACCGATATCAACCTGTACGATATACAGCTTGTCGGCATTCTCGTGGCGGACCACTTGACTGATATTACCAACACGAATATCTAACTTTGCAAAATCACCGTATGAAATTGTATTCATCTAATGCCTCTGTATTAAAAAGCGTTTATAGCTATTTTATGTTTAAATTCAGATAGTAATGGAGTTGTAGTAGATGCATAATGTATGGCTTTATATTTAAGCTATGTCTCTATTACCATCTAGGTACAATGTTTTACTAAAACGTAATGTAAACTTTTACTAATCTCTTGTAAAGGTGGCTGGGGTATATCTGGTTAAAAAATGTGAAGTTAGTTAAAGTTTTACTAAAATCTTGTTTTTGGTGAGCCGGGTGTTTATCATTGACTTAATATTTAATACTGAAAGGGACAGTTAATGGCTACGCTTAAAGAGATTGCTGAAGAAGCATCTGTATCACTGGCAACAGTATCAAGAGTGCTTAACGATGATCCAACGTTAAGTGTTAAACAGGAAACTAAACGTAAGGTATTGGAAATAGCTGAAAAGCTTCAATATAAAGCAGTTAGCGCCAGAAAAAGTAAGGTCCCGAAAATCCGCCGCTTGTGTTTTGCCGCTGTGTATACCTATCCTCAGGATATTGAGTTCAGTGATCCCTATTATTTATCTATTCGTCATGGTATTGAGACACAATGTAATAAGCTTAATATCGATCTGCTGAGTTATTATGATGCTCAGGTTAGTGAAGTAGACAGTAGTGTTGACGGTATTTTAATCATCGGCCGTTTACAGCCGGACAGTCTGGGTAAGCTGGCGGATATTACTCCGCACCTGCTGTATATTGATTATAGTGATCCGCACAAAAAGATTGACTGTGTTGATGTTGATCTGCAGCAGATTAGTGTCGATGTACTTAATTTCTTTTCAAATCAAGGGTATACAAGAGTTGGTTTTATCGGTGGTCAAGACAATATCGGTGAGATTGATATCCGTGAACGTGCTTTTTGTGAATACGGCAGACTCAACAGCATGGTTTGTGAGCAGGATGTTTATCGCGGTACTTTCAGCAGTTCATCGGGTTATAAGACTGCAAAAACCATGCTCAGCGGCGATTACCCGCCGGCTTTGTTTATCGCATCTGATTCAATTGCCATCGGGGTGCTGCGGGCTATTAATGAAAAAGGCTTATCTATTCCGGAGGATATCGCGCTGATTAGTGTCAATGATATCCCGACAGCTAAGTTTGCTTTTCCTTCTCTAAGTACTTTCCATATTCCCTCTGAACTGATGGGGGTTCAAGGGGTAAACCTGCTTCTGGAGCAGGAACGTGATCACCGTACAATTCCAGTTCGTTTGACTATTCCCAGTGAGCTTAAACTGCGTGGTACGACCAAAAGTAGTTAATGATAGCGGTGCTGATGCGCTCGGTTGAAGGGATAAGTGCATACTTATCCCTTTTTTGTGTCCGTGATAACGCCTGCTGTCTTTTATATATACCCGTTAGATCTTTAATTTCATGCTTAGAACCTGCTCACTTATCTACTTACTGATTTTGATATTTCAATATACACTGTCTAATCATTACTATTCAGATTAGAGTCAATTGCTGCTTGTCGTCATTTTTCATAACCATTTGATTTCAAATGGTTATGAAAAATAGTTTGTGACTATCTTCACGGAAAGCGTTTGTTTATATATTATTTAGTAAAAACATTACTAAACTGCGTGCCGTTGGTTAACAATTCTGGATCATAATGTTGAACCCTTATCTTCAGCTGCTGTTTTTAATCTTAAATGATGAAACGGTAATCTTGTCAAGATTATCCCGCACTGTGTTGGGTACCGCGATAGTATTCTTAGCCTGCCATCTAAATTAACTTAAGAATAGTGGAGGGCTATATGTCTACAACACGTGGGACCATTGGTAAATTCGCCTTATTATCGATGACTTTTGCTGCGGTTTACAGCTTCAATAATGTCATTAACAATAATATAGAAATAGGCTTATCTTCTTCGCCGATGTTCTTTATTGCAACTCTGATTTATTTTATTCCTTTTTGTTTGATTATTGCTGAGTTCGTAGCTTTAAACAAAAACTCGGAAGCCGGTGTTTATGCCTGGGTTAAAAGTTCATTAGGCGGCCGCTGGGCATTTCTGGCTGCCTACACCTACTGGTTTGTTAATCTGTTTTTCTTTACTTCATTATTACCGCGCGTTATTGCCTATGCCTCTTATGCCTTTATGGGCTATGAATATATTTTCACTCCGTGGGCAACTGCTCTTTTAAGTGCACTGCTGTTTGCTTTTGCTACTTACGTTTCAACTAACGGTGCAAAAATACTGGGACCGATTACCTCGGTAACATCCTCACTTATGCTGCTGCTGACACTTTCATATATTGTACTTTCCGGTACTGCAGTGCTTGGCGGCATTCAACCGGCAGATCCTATTACTGTGGAAGCTGTCACCCCGACTTTAAACTGGGCATTTTTTGGAGTGACGGCATGGATCTTTATGGCCGCAGGCGGGGCTGAATCTGTTGCGGTATACGTCAATGATGTCAAAGGCGGCCATAAGTCATTTGTTAAAGTTATTATTATTGCCGGTATCTTTATCGGTGCACTGTACTCAATATCATCACTACTTATTAACGTATTTGTCGTTCGAGAAGAGTTAAGTTACACAGGGGGATCGGTACAAGTTTTTGAAGGCTTGGCGACTTATTACGGTCTATCTGAAGTATTAGTCAACCGCGTGGTTGGTGTCGTTTCATTTACCGCAATGTTTGGTTCATTATTAATGTGGACAGCAACGCCGGTTAAAATCTTTTTCTCTGAAATACCTAAAGGGATCTTTGGTGAGAAAACGGTCGCACTGAATAAAAACGGCGTACCGGCACGTGCAGCATGGGCACAGTTCTTTATTGTTATCCCGCTGCTGATTATTCCAATGCTTGGCTCAGATACGGTTCAAGATCTTATGAGTACTGTGATAAACATGACCGCGGCCGCATCAATGCTGCCGCCTCTGTTCATTATGCTGGCTTATTTAAATCTACGTTTGAAATTAGATCACCTGCCTCGTGATTTTAAAATGGGCTCTCGTATTACCGGTATCGTACTTGTCTCTATCTTGATAGGCATATTCACGGTCGGTTTTCTTGCCTCAACATTTCCTACCGGTGGTGATATTGTCATGATACTCTTGTATAACGTCGGCGGCATCGTGGTCTTCTTAGGATTCGCATGGTGGAAATACAATAAATATGAACGTTCTCTTTCTGAACAGGAGAGACAGAAACAGGCTGAGGCGTCTGTTGTTTGATTCGACTTAGGCTGCATAACAAAAAACCGCATATTAATACGGTTTTTTGTATCTGCTTTATCTGTTAATAAGATAGTTAAACTTTTCCTAGACTGCCTTTAAAGTCCTGGTAGCCGAACTCATTTAATAACTCAATCTGACCATTACGACGCTGATAATAAATACTCGGCATTTTCAGGCCGTTAAACCAGTTAAGTTTAACCATGGTATAACCGGCGGAATCCATTAAATGCAGTTTCTGACCGATCTCAAGCGGCTGTTCGAACTGCGTTTCGCAGAACTGATCACCCGCTAAACATGAGCATGAGCCGATCACATAGGGAAATTTGCCCTGCTGCGCAGCTTCACGTACCGAAGCCGGTTCATTATAGATTAAGGTATCTAAGCGGTGCGCTTCGGTTGCGCTGTCTACGATCGCCGTTTTCTTGTCGTTTTCAACAATATCAATGACGCTGACCACTAAGTCGGTAGTGCGGGTAATAATCGCTTCACCGGGCTCTAAATAGAGTTGTATATTATGCTTTTTACTAAAGGCTTTTAATGCCAGTCCGAGTTTTTCAATAGGGTAACCAGGATAGGTAAAGAAGATACCACCGCCTAAACTTAACCATTTAAGCTCATTCAGATAGTCAGAAAAGGTTGCAGATATGTGATCTAAAATCGCGATAAAGGTGCCTGCATCTTTGTTTTCACAATTCATATGAAACATAAAACCATCAACTTTATCAAGAACTGAAATATCAAGCAGATCCTGTTTTACACCTAAACGTGAATACGGCCTTGCCGGGTTAGCTAAATCCTGTCCGGCAACACTGCGCTCCGGGTTAATACGCAGACCTAATGAAGCACTGTCTGCACAGGTCTTATAGTGCGCTTCAAGCTGCGACAGGGAGTTGAAGATGATTTTATCGGCCAGCGGTTTAACTGTTTCGATATCCGCTTTTGAATAACCCACGCTGTAAGCATGTGTTTCACCGCCGAAGGTTTCATGACCTAATTTTACTTCATAAGGGCCGGAGCTGGTGGTGCCGTCTAAATAAGGCTTGATGGTATCGAAGGTGCCCCAGGTTGAAAAACATTTTAACGCTAAGACCAGTTTAGCCCCGGAAATTTCTTTAAGCTGCTTGGCTTTTTCAAGGTTTTCAATGAGCTTTGCTTCATCGATCATAAAGTAGGGGGTATTCAGATTCGTTTCATTAACAATCATAGGGCAGTCTTTTTGCAGGTTGGAAAATAAAAAGAAGGCGAAGCGTTAACGCTTCGCCTTAATGCTGTATTTGTTTATTAAGCTTCTAACTCTTGAACCTGCCAGGTTAGACCGATACGCGGCATCAGATCTAAGAAGTGATCCGGATTAAGCTGTTCAACATTATAAAGACCTACATCACTCCATTTATTCTGGAAGTAAAGCAGGGCTGCTGTAATTGCCGGAACACCTGTGGTGTATGAGATAGCCTGGTGTTCAACTTCAATATACGACTCTTTATGGTCGCAAATATTGTAGATAAACACACTTTTCGCTTTACCCTCTTTTTTACCGCGAACCCAGGTACCGATACAGGTTTTACCCGTATAACCCGGTGCAAGAGAAGTCGGATCCGGCAGCATCGCTTTTAATACTTTAAGCGGTTCAACGGTAATGCCGTCAACGGTAGTAACCGGCTCAACATTTAATAAACCGATATCACGCATGACGTTAAAGTAGTTCAGGTAAGTATCAGAGAACCCCATCCAGAATTCGATACGTTTAGCTGGAATAAACTCAGCCATTGAACGTACTTCATCGTGTGCCATTGAGTACACTTTCTGCTTGCCGACAACCGGGAAATCAAATTCCATCATACGGCTGTGACACGGCACGCTTTTCCATTCCTGGTTCTCGTAGTAGAACGAGTCGCCTTGAATTTCTAACATGTTGGTTTCAGGATCAAAGTTAGTAGCAAATTTTTGACCGTGGTCCCCGGCATTGACATCCATTACATCGATGCTGTCAATCTCATCAAATAGATGTTTATGTGCGTAAGTTGCAAATACGCTCACTACACCCGGATCAAAACCGGCACCTAAAATACCTGTGATACCCGCTTCTTTAAAACGCTGTGCAAATGCCCATTGCGGATCGTAGGCTTCTGGAACCTGCTGCCCGGGGCTGCATAAATCAGTGGCAACAGACGTATCAAGATAAGCTGTTTTAGTCTGCACACAGGCTTCCATAATTGCCACGTTTACCCAGGGAGGGCCGGCGTTAATTAACAGATCCGGTTTTACCTGGTTGATCAGTGCTACTAATGCTTCAACATTATCTGCATCAATTTTTAATGCTTCCAGTTTCTTAGTGGTGTCTTTAAGGTTATTACGGCCTTTAATCGAAGTAATGATTTTTTCACACTTTGAAAGAGTACGTGAAGCGATAGTGATATCACCAAATACATCATTGTTTTGCGCACATTTATGAGCAATAACCCAGCCGACGCCGCCGGCGCCAATTTGTAATACAGACATGTTATAAAGCCTTATTAGTTAGTAATTTTGCATGAGATTCGATTTTTGCAAATAACGAATCAAAATCGCTTAATGTTAAACACGGGTTTAACAGAGTAAATTTAAGATACAATTTGCCGTTAACTTTGGTTTCTGCGATAACCGCATCGCCGCTGGTTAACAGCTGCAGACGCAATGTCTGATGCAGTTGATTGAACTCACCGCTGCTAAGTGAACCTTGGTAGTGACTGCTTAAACGGAACAAAACCGTTGACAGCAGCGGCTCACAACACAGTTCAAAATGATCATTTTCTTTGACTGAATCTGCAACCTGTGCGCTTAGTTCGATTAATTTATCGTACATTTCACCCAGTGTTTGTGCGCCGACGCTTTTTAGGGTCATAAACATTTTCAGAGCATCAAAACGCTTGGTGGTTGCGATACTTTTATCAACCAGGTTAGGCAGCTCGTCACCTTCGCGGTTGAGATAATCGGCATGATAAAGCAGACTGCTAAAGTTGCTTTTGTCTTTGACCAGCAACGCGCCGCAGCTGATTGTCTGATAAAACAGTTTATGAAAATCAACACTGACCGAGTCGGCAGATTCAATCCCTTTAAGGCGGTATTTGTGCTTTTCGCTAAGCATTAACGCGCCGCCGTAAGCACCGTCAATATGGCTCCAAAGTCCGTACTGTCGGCAGAGAGTGACAATGCCGTGCAGGTCATCAATGGCGCCGTGATCGGTTGTGCCCGCTGTTGCAACAACGGCAATCGGCAGCAGATCCTGCGCAGTTAAAGCTTCAATGGTTTGCTGCAGCTCGTCAATATCCATCTGCCCCTGCTGATTGGTTTTAACACAAACCACCGCGCGTTCACCCAGTCCCATTAATGAGGCTGACTTCTGCACGGTAAAATGACTTTTATCCGAGCAGATAATACGCATTTTATGACCGTATTCAGGAAGGCCGTCCTGCTGGATGTTATGCTGAGAGTGAGTGTTTGCAAACCAGTCTCTGGCTAATAACAGTCCCATTAAATTGCTTTGCGTGCCGCCGCTGGTAAATACACCATCAGCATCGGCTCCTAACGAGAAAGTTTGTACTAACCAGTCAACAATAAACTGTTCCAGGAAAGTCGCACTCGATGCCTGATCCCAGGAGTCCATGGACTGGTTAAGCGCCGCAATATAAAACTCTGCCATTACCGATGAGATTAACGGCGGGGTATGCAGATGTGCAATACAGTGCGGGTGCTGCACCATAATTGAATTTTTAGCAATTAAGCGGTTAGTCTGCTCAATGACTTTCTCAAGCGGCTGAACTTGAGAAAGATCGCTGCTGTAAATCGCTTTTTTTAGAGCACTGGGCGGCAAACCCGAGTAGGGTTTGTCACACTCGGCAAACAGTGTTTTAATATTTTCTAAGGTTAAAGCACCGGCCTGCTCAAAGCTCTGGTTATTACCTGCACCGGTTTGAATAAAGTGTGCTGCCCATGGCGAATTTAATGAGTTCACTAATTTAATCCTGAGTACATTTGACGGCGGTTTTTACAGTTTCTGCCACAAAGTTAATTTGTGTTTCACTGATGATCAGCGGCGGTAAAAAGCGTAAGACAGCGCCTTTACGGCCGCCTTTCTCGATGATAAGGCCTCGCTCTAATGCCGCACGCTGAATTAATGCTGCTCGTGCAGGATCACTGACTGGTCGGCCGAGAGAGTCAAATTCGCCGGCTTTAACGATTTCAATACCACACATCAAACCGCGCCCGCGTACTTCTGCAATGCAGTCACTTTCAAGTTGAATTTCACGCAGTAAAGAACGCAGCTGCTTACCACGCACTCTGGCGTTTTCGGTCAGGTTATCACGCTGGATAATCTCTAGTGTTTTTGCGCCGCTGGCCATGGCCAGCTGGTTTCCTCGGAAAGTGCCCGTGTGTTCACCGGCATTCCAGCAGTCAAACTTTTTATGATAAAGAATGATAGACATCGGCATGCCGCCGCCGACGGCTTTAGATAAAACCAGAATATCAGGCTCAATACCGGCTTCTTCAAAGGCGAAATTATCACCGCTGCGCCCGATACCGCATTGAATTTCATCAAAGATCAGTAATATACCGTGTTCGCTGGTAATACGGCGCAGTTCCTGCAGCCATAATGCGGGGGCTGGTATTACGCCGCCTTCGCCCTGAATCGGCTCAACAATAACTGCAGCCGGTTTAGTGATGCCGCTTTCATCATCATTTAACACTGATTCAATATAACGAATGCTTTGTTTAGCACCTTCAATACCGCCCAGACCAAAGCTGCAGCGCAGGCTGTAAGGGAAGGGAAAAAAGTGTACATCAGACATTAAACCGGTGCGTCGGTTTTTAGCGCCCAGATTGCCGGTTAAAGCAAGAGAGCCGTTAGTCATGCCATGATAAGCGCCGTGAAAAGAGATCATGGTATTACGTTTGGTATAAAGTTTTGCAAGTTTGATCGAAGCTTCCACCGCATCTGCACCGGAAGGACCGCAAAACTGAATACGCGCATTTTTGGCAAAATTAGCCGGTAAAAACTGCATCACTGATTTTATGAAATCATCTTTTGCCGGGGTAGTCAGATCTAAAGTCTGATAAGGCACCCCTTGATTAAGCTGAGAAATCATTATCTGATTAATTTCGTTATGATTATAACCAAGCGGCAGCGCACCGGCACCAGCAAGACAGTCTAAATAGAGCTGGCCTTTAGTATCTTCGATTATAACACCACGTGTGCTCTTAATTGCGAGCGGCAGCCTGCGCGGATAAGAGCGAACTTCAGATTCGTAATGTTCCTGACTTAATAAGATGTTATCCGGAGTCAGGTCGTATAACTCAGTAACTGAAGGGATCTCTTGATCATCTGAAAGACAAGTTTCAGGTGCTAAATTGAGGACGTTTTGCATAACGTGATCCTAAAAATATAAGGGTAACCATAAAAATGGAACTAATGATGTAATATCCCTTGAAAAGGGAGAGTCACTTTAAAAGTGAAAGTTTTTACTGGGGGTTAACCGTAATATTCACGGTTCAGTGGCATAATCTGCAGAGGTGTAATATGAAACAAAAAGATCGCTAATATTGATAAACAGCAGCTTAACAGCATGATTAGATAAGATAAAAATAGACATAACATCACGCTCCTACAGGTTGCGTTAAAATCAATGATTCGGACGATAATTGCCGCGCATTCTATCATCGTTTTTTGGACAGGCAAGTGTAAAAAACAATAAAATAAGATGAAGCTCTATAACTTGTTGATTTCAAGTTTTAAATAGTGGTTAATGTTTGATAATTGAACGATGAGCTGAATTGTTGTTCATAATCATGCCGCTTCAAAATAATGATGTAGAATACTGTTCAATAGTATTCTATTCCGTTAAAATTTATTACTTATGACCCAGATGTTTGGATATATCGTTAATTAAAAGGCAGTACAAAGTGGCTAACAATAAACAAGTTTTAGTTGTTGATGATGATCGAGCAATTCGCGAATTATTAGCTGAATATTTATCAAAGAACAACTTCAATGTGATCACTGCAGAAGACGGTATTGAAATGGATCTGCGTTTATTGTCTAACAGCCCTGATTTAATCATTTTAGATATTATGCTGCCCGGTGATGATGGTTTTGCTTTGTGTCAGCGGATCCGTCAAACATCAAATGTGCCGATTATTATGTTGACTGCTAACTCTGATGAGATGGACCGGGTATTAGGACTTGAAATAGGTGCAGATGATTATATCGCTAAACCTTTTAGTCCAAGAGAATTACTGGCACGTATTAAAGCCCTGTTAAGACGAACTCTGTTTGTAAGCACAGATAATCAAGTGCAGGAAAAACCACGATTTTTATCTTTTGCCGGCTGGAAACTAGATACCCGCCAGCATAATTTACTGGATCAGCATGATCAGGTTATTGCGCTGACCGGGGCTGATTATCAGCTGTTAATGTTATTTTTAGAAAGCCCTAATCAGCCGATTTCCCGGGATCAGATTTGTCAGGCCCTGCATGGGCGTGATGCATTTGCCAATGAACGTGGAATTGATGTGCATCTAAGCCGTTTACGTCAAAGCCTGGGTGATGATGCAAAATCTCCTAAAATCATCAAAACTGTACGTGGTGCCGGTTATGTTTTTATTGCTGAAGTGACTACTGAACAATAAATTAAGAAGAGCATTGCGTACAAGTAACTGGTCATTTAGTCATATGCTGTAAAAGGTTTTTCCTTTTACAAAGCATGTAATGCAGCGATGGTTGATTTTAACCAGTATAAAAGATTAGAAATTAATCTAGAATGGTTAAAGCCTGGTCAAAAGGGCATTCGCCTTTTAAATTCAGTTCATAGAATAGGTTAACCGGGCTGAAAAGTGTATTTGTCTTTTCAGCACCCGCTAGAATTATTCAAAATATCCAATGATGGTATAATTTAATGAATTATTTTCGAATTCTGTTTCGTTCATTGATTTCAAGAATGTTACTGCTCACTATGCTTTCAGTCATTGTTGCGCAGACGATCAGTAGTTTTTTCTGGGTAAACCAGTTTGCAGAAAGTGAAGAAAAATCAGTGCTGCTTAATGCTAATAATCTAGCGGAGAACGCCTTAAGTACCATCTCCTTTTTTCAGGATTTACCCCTGCAGTACCGCCATTTAGTTTTAGAGCAGCTGCGGGATTTAGGCGGCAGCCGCTTTTTTGTTTCATTAAACAGCGAAAAAATTGATATTAATCCAATACCCGACAGCCGCTTAAAAAACGAAGTACTTTCTACTGTGGAAAATGTTTTAAGACGACGAATTCCTGAAGCTAATAAGCTGGTTATTGAATTTTCTCATCCGGATGATCTGCATGTATTAAAAAATGATATCTTATTAAAAGATCTGCCGCCTTCCTGGGGGGCATATACCTTAATTATTCCTTCGGTTAAGCCGCCTATTTTAGTCCTGCAGATAGAAATGGCCGAACAGGAGTGGTTATATTTAGCCGCGATTTTACCGCCGCCGTATCTTTTATCAGAGAAGTCACTCATTTCTGCGCAGCAGGTGGTTAATTTGATGTTTACCACCGCACTGCTGCTGATTTTTATTTACCTGCTCTTTTATAAACAGACCAAACCGCTGCAGGAACTAGCCATGTCAGTTTCTGAAATGAGCATTGATCTTGATCAGAAACCGCTGAAAGAGCAGGGGGCATCCGAAATAGTAGCCGCAACGCGTGCATTTAACCGTATGCAGCAGAAACTGCAGCGTTATATTCAGGATAGAGAAGTCTTATTCCGTTCTATTTCTCATGATTTAAAAACCCCGATTACACGTTTACGTCTGCGCGCCGAGCTGCTGGACAGTGAACAGCAGACAGAATCATTTAATCATGATTTAGATGATCTGGAAATGCTTGTGAAAGGGGCGCTGCAGACGGTTAAAGATACTGATATACATGAAAATATTCAGGAAGTTGATGTACTTAAATTATTAGAGCAGATTAGCAGCTCGCAGCCGGAAAATATCAAAATTATTGCTAAAACGGCTGGTTTATACCGAGGCAAACCCTTAGCTTTAAAACGTTGTCTGGCTAATTTGATTGATAACGGCGTTAAGTACGGCGGCTGGGTTCAGGTTTATATTGTTGATAGTGAGGAAAGTCTGCAGATTGTTATTCAGGATAACGGGCCGGGTATTCCCGCTGACGAGCTGGATAAGATTTTTGTACCTTACCGGCGCCTGCATGATGATGAATATGGTTATGGTTTAGGTCTGGGTATTTCACGAAATATTATTCATGCACATAACGGGCAGCTGCATCTGCTTAACCGGGATCAGGGCGGTTTAGAGGTCATTATTACCCTGCCGAGAATTTACAAGTCAACGTTAGTATAAAGTGATAGTTCAGTCATGAGAAAATCGATTTTATTTTTACCTTTAGTTTTTAGTATGAACAGTTATGCAACTTCCATGGAAGTACTGCACTGGTGGACAGCAGCCGGTGAGTATGAATCTCAGCAGGTGCTGGAAAATTCATTGTTAGATGCACAGATTAAACTGCGTAACTTTGCCATTGTCGGTGAAGGAGGAGACAGTGCGATTCGGGTCCTGCAGATGCGTGCTTTATCCGGTAATCCGCCGGACGCAGCGCAGATTAAAGGGCCGGATATTGGCGAATGGACAAAAGTGGGCATGCTTGAAGAGGTTGAAAGCATTATTGATACTAGTTCCTGGTCAAAGATTCTTCCGCAGGCAGTGCGTGATACTATCAGCTTTAACGGCCATTACATGGCTGTCCCTGTGAATATTCACCGGGTTAACTGGTTATGGTTAAATAAAAAAATATTTACTGAGCTTAAATTATCACCTCCCGCTACCTGGGACGATTTTTTTGACGCTGCAGATAAAATCAAAGCTGCTGGATATATGGCCCTAGCGCATGGCGGTACCGCGTGGCAGGACTCATTATTATTCGAGTCAATGGCGCTGTCTTTGTTAGGCCCTGAAAAATATAAAAAAGCCTTTGTTGAGCATGACCAGAGCATTATTACATCTGCGGAAATGATTGCTGTTTTTGAAAAATTTAAACGCCTGAAACCCTATACAGCTAAAGGCATGGTCGGTAAAGACTGGTTCCAGGCAAGTACATTACTATCAACCGATAAGGCTGCTATGCAGTTTATGGGGGACTGGGCGAAAGGCATGTGGAATGCTTCAGGAAAAGTTGCTATGAGGGACTATTTATGTGTTGATGTACCTGAGAGCGCGGGACTGTTCAGTTATAACATTGACAGTTTTGTATTGTTTGAAAAGCATAATTTTTCTAATGAGAACAAAGTACAGTCTACTTTTGCACAGACTCTGCTCTCGCCAAAATTCCAGACTGAGTTTAACTTAGCCAAAGGATCAATACCCGTACGCAATGATATTCCAATGGATAGTTTTGATAAGTGCGCGCAAAAGTCGTACGCCGATTTTGCAAAGAGTGAACTGGTTCCTTCATTTACGCAGAATTTAGCCAGTACCAGTCATGTGCAGAATATTATGACCAAAATCATCAGTAATTATTTTAACGATCCGAATGCAGATGCGGCTAAAACCGTTAAGCGCCTCTCCTTAGCCCTGAGAGCTGTTAACTGACAACCGCTGTTCAGCTAAAAATGCAGGACTAATGATGCGTCTGAATATTGGATTTGGTTTTATTTTACAAATTGATATTACGGACGGAGTTCCTGCATATTAACTCACAGCTGAGCTCTACATGTAAATGGTAATTTCGTTGTGATTTCTTGATTACCTGCTCGTCAAGAAGACGAAGCGCTTCATCAACCAAATGTTTAAAAGGCAGACGAACAGTCGTTAGGGGAGTCACCAGCATATCAACCGGCAGTAAATCATCCATGCCTACAATGGATATATCGCCCGGCACTGATAGTCCATGTTTTTCCAGTGCCTGCATTGCCCCGATAGCCAGATTATCTGTTACACAAAAGAGTGCACTAATATCCCTTGGAGCTTCATCTAACCAACGTTTGACGGCGTGCTCTGCTGCATCATGACTAAAATCATGTGCATATATTCGATGTTCTGCGGACTCTGAAATCGATGATGAAAATAAGCTGTCTCTGTAACCGGCTTCGCGCAAATATATAGTCTGGCGACCCGGGTAACTTAATATGGCAATTTTATCATGTCCATTGTCTATAAGATGATCAACAACAGCCATCGCTCCATAACGGTTATTTAAACCAACGGAATCAATCTTCATTGATCTGTCTTCACCATTAATTAATACCGAAGGAATATTTGTCTCGGTTATTAACTGAATAAGTTCAGGATTGTCATCCCACACAACAAGCAGTCCATCTACGGGGTGCGTTTCAAGAAAGAGGTTAAGTTCTTTTACGGATACTTTGTCTTCCTTGCTTAAAAAAGAAGTAAGCAGAATTTCTTTATCCGCGCAGGCTTTTCTAATTGACTCAATAAGTGTAAATGAGACCAGATTTGCACTGCTGTTCACCATGAATTTTTCTGGCGTAATTAATAGTATTTTCTTTTTTAACAGCGTGTTGTATTCATTTTTTATATTCGGTTTTATCTTGTCCAGATAACCGGTTTTTTGTGCAATTTCTAATATTTTTTGTTTGACCGGAGCACTGATGGATGCGGTTCCATTAAGCACTCTTGATACAGTACTGATAGATACACCAGCTTCAGCGGCAATATTCTTTAATGTCACACGATTTCCTTTTTATTAGTACTGAACGACTGCTTCGGCATGAATTTACTAGCATTTTTAGAATAACAGTTCGCTATTAACAACTCTACGACATAATTTTCTAGCAAAATGATTGAAGATGCAAACAGTAATGCAAAATTTGCATAGGTTTGCGTCTGGTGGAATATGGAAAATACGAGCGGGTAATGTTTTTTGCAGTTTTTGTGACTATGTCGATTAATTTGTTCTATTTTTTATTAATATTGCGATTTAACTCATAACGAATGTAATGCAAACAGTGCAAAAGGTTGCGTTGTTTGCGTTGGTGTGTGAAAGTGAAACTGTGTTTTGATTATTTTATTAACAAGAGGTATTTATGTTTTTGCAAACGTGGGAAGTTAAACAGGGTGATCCGGTAAACCGCTTCAGAGTGTCAAAACCGATTGAAGCACGTTTTGCACAGTTTGATGAGCATGAAACGATGACTGATCGTGTGCAGTATAAATTTGTCAATGGTTTCGTCGATGTAGGGGATCTGCCATGTAGAAAGATGTTCTGGCAAACTCATGCCGGCCGAGAGGTACTATTAGAGCAGTGCCCTGAGCTTGCTGATATTTATTTTGCTAACGGCAGCCACCGTGTTGAGTTTTCGGGATTTTCACATTATCCCGTTCATTCGCAAAGGTGGGCTGCATGCACTCTTCATGCCGATCAAGATGGTGTATTTAAGTTTAATTTATCAACTTGCGGCGGCGTTAGAGTTTGGGTTAACGGGCATCATTATACCGCATTTACGCCTTTTCAGAGAAATACAGAAAACAGCAGAGTGATAGAACTATCCTTATCTGAAGGCGAAAATGAAATTGTTGTTCACACTGAAGAACTTTTTGAGCGAGACACTTCATTCTATTTTGAATTACTGTATATCGGCACCAGTAAATTAGCTATTTCCCTTCCGCAAGTATGCACCAATACTCTGCAGAGTCTGGAGCAGTTTACAGCTGGTTTAAGTGCGAATATTAATATTAATGACCATCACCTTGAACTGAATGTATCAACAAGTTCTGCATATCCAGTCGTATTATCCGGTGAAATAATCGACATGCCTAATGAAGATGAAAATGCTTTTATTATCGAGCCTTTTGCTGTCTCTGGTGATGAGAAAACCATACGTTTACCCCTGCCTGTTGAATTAAAGCCGGCCCACTACAGTGTTAACATTAATTTTTGCGTAGGTACGCTGTCAATACAAAGGGCATTCGGCGTAAACATTATGCCTTTAGGTAAAGCCCTGCCGCGTCAAACCTTAGAAGAGCGTAAACAAGCCGCACTGCAGTATTCTGCTCGGGAAGGCATGGGGCGCACTGCAAAATTACTGGCAGTTTTAGAAACCGGTTTGAATCTAGAGGATGCTGACGATATTTTAAACAGCACACTTAAAAAAATCAGTTTACGTGAAGACTGTTCCGATTTCTGGATGGTTTCTTTGTTATGGGTCTGGCATAACCACGCCAATACTAAGCTGTCAGATAAAAGCTGGGACAGGGTTCGCTCTTCAATATTAGGTTATCGCTACTGGCTGGATGAACCTGGAAATGACTCTATGTGGTTTTGGAGTGAGAACCATGTTTTATGTTTCCATGTGTCCCAGCTGCTTGCAGGTCAGTTTTTCCCCAATGAGCTGTTTATTTGTTCAGGACGTAATGGCATCGAGCAGAAACGACTAGCTAAACAGCGCCTCAACCGCTGGTTTGAACATGTCATTGAACATGGTTTAACCGAATGGAATTCATCCTGCTATTACCCGATTGATTATATCGGCCTGCTGGCGATTTATCAGTTATCTGATGATTTAGAGCTAAAGGAAAAGGCAGAAAAAGTGATTGACCGCCTGATGATAATGGGCGCTGTTCATTATCAGGCAGGCGTAGCTGGAGGCACAATGGGACGTGTCTATGAAAAAGAACTGCTAGCCAATGAAATGACTGAGCTGGCAGGTTTTGGTCATGTGGCATGGGGAGACGGCTGGCATACGCGGATGTGTGCCTCGCTGCCGCTGTTCTGTATTAGTGATTATAAACCCAGCCGTTTTACTAGCAATCTCGCCAGGTTATCAGGATTAAATAGTATTGAAGCATTTTATACCCAGGGACTGGATCGCAGTGGAAAAGTGATTGCCTGGAAAGAGCCTGGAGTCATGCTTTCTTCTGCTGTTGATCATCATACAGGCCAACATGGTCATCAACAGCATGTGGTTGATATTCAATTTGCTCATACCCCTAAAGCAAGAGTCTGGGTTAATCACCCCGGTGAAGAATTACCGGGTGGCGACGGGCGCCCGTCATACTGGGCGGGAAACGGTGTGCTGCCGCGAGTGATGCAGTATAAAAATCGTTCCATGATGTTGTTCGATCTTGGGGATAAGGCCAGATTAAATTTTACTCACCTTTATCTGCCGGCAGAAAGTATCGAAAAAGTTATCGTCTCTGAGCACTGGTGTTTCCTATGTTCTGGTAAAGCTTATGCTGCTGTTTCAGCAAGTGAAGGGCTGCAGATGGTAACCGAAGGAGGCACTAGAGGGAAAGAGTTAAGAAGCTATGGGCAGCATTGCGCCTGGTTTATCGCAGTAGGGCATGGTGATAACGAGGATGATTTTAATAACTTTATGGCTCAGTTTAAAGATCGAGAACTGCTGCGCGGTGTTGATCCTGAGCCTGTCGTAAAAATCAATGATCCTGTTTATAACGAAATGAAACTAACCTGGTCGGGTCATTTTACTGTTAATAACGGTACTTATCAGTTTCCTGAAAATGTCATGGTTGATCCGGTCATTAATTTAAATGAGAAATAATAGAAATGAATAATAAATGTTATTTAGAGACGATCCATGCGTTAAGTAACGGCTTTTGCGGACTTAAAGGAGTCGGGCATTTTAATCCTGATTCTCAAGGGGAGCTAAAAATTGAGTTTGAAGAATGGGAATGGGAAGTAGGTGTTGGTTTATATGGCTTTTGGCAGTATGCAGATCATATTAAAAGTGAAAAATTGATTGATGCGCTCGCTGACTGGTATGGGTCTCAGCTGAAAAAGGGACTGCCTGCACCTCAAATTAATACAACGGCTCCCATGCTGACCTTAGTACTGCTGGCTGAGCACTTAGATAGAAGTGAATGGAAAAAAGATATTGAGCAGTGGGCTGATTATTTAATGGAACATTTTCCGCGTGTTGACGGCTGCGGTTTTCAACACGTTGTAAAAGAGAGAATAAACGAAGGTCAGTTATGGGACGATACTCTGTTTATGACCGGTTTATTTTTAGCAAAAGCAGGTGAATATTTACAACGTCCGGAATTAACTGCAGAAGCCGAACTGCAGTTTCTTGTTCATGCCCATTATTTAACCAATGTGAAAACGGGACTTTGGTATCACGGGTGGACATCAGTACATAAACATCATTTTGCAGATGCATATTGGGCGAGAGGAAATGCATGGATAACCGTTGCAATTCCAGAATTGTTCTCCTTATTACCTAACGGGATAAGTCCCGCTGTACAAATGCATCTAAGTGCAATATTAAATGCGCAGATAGAAACATTAACTACGCTTCAGAGCCAGTCCGGCATGTGGCATACCCTGCTTGATGATCCTGCTTCGCCGTTGGAATCATCCGCTACAGCAGGTATTGCCTGCGGCATATTAAAAGCTCATCGAATGGGGCTGGTGAATGATAAAGCAAAAAATGCCGCAGACCAGGCAGTTTCCGCTGTTATGTCTCGAATTGATGAGCAGGGAATTGTACTTGAAGCTTCTGACGGCACTGCGATGGGGCACGACCTGCAGTATTACTTTGATATAAAAAATGCTCCCGTTCCCTATGCTCAGGCATTAGCCATGATGCTGATGATCGAAGTTATTAAGGGGGAGAAAGAATAACGATAACTCAATAAGCAGATCGGTACCCGTTCGTCATATTTAGAAATGTTTAATGCAGATAATATAACTAAAAGGCAGTCAATAATGAGTAATACAACAAATAGAAAGGTTGGATGGAAAAATATAGTCGCTTGGGGCTCCGGCGATATCTTCGGTAGTGGTGCCGGTACTATTATCGGTTTATGGATGCTTTACTTCTACACGCAGGTTGCCGGTTTATCGCCAATACAGGCCGGCTCAATTTTTGCGATTGCAAAGTTCTGGGATGCATTTACAGATCCGATAGTTGCTTATATCACCGATAATATTCGCACCCGATTCGGCCGAAGACGTGTATTTATTTTATTTGGCGCGCCGTTTTTATTAGTCTTCGGTTTGATGTTCATGTCAGGCTTCGGCTTTATGTATTATTTAGCAACCTACCTGCTGTTTAATACGATGAGTACCGTGGTAATGACACCATACAGTACTTTGCCGAATGAAATGACTAATGACTACAATACACGTACAAAGATGAGCAGCTGCCGAATGACATTCGGTCAAATTACTGCTTTTGTGGTTACTTTAATACCTGGTTTGATTATGGCTAAGGTTGCAGATCAAGCAACTGCATTTATGTACATTGGTATGCTTTTCGCCGTGATATTTACATTACCCTGGGTATTTATTTATCGCTATACATGGGAATGTGCTCCAGAAGATTTACCTCCAAAAGAAAATGTTGGTGGCATTAAACCAACAATGATCCATTTGTACAAAGAGATGGCGACGACATTCCAGATAAAAATATTTCGCTTTCATTTAATGATGTATATCGGCGGCTCGGTTGCTTTAGACCTGTTTGGTGCTTTATTTATGCACTATATGACACTTGTACTGGCTATGACGCCAACAGAAGGGGGCACTGCATTAAGTGCAATGACTTTGATGCAGTTCTTCGGGGTAACATTATTTACCTGGGTTGCACTAAAGCTGGGTAATGCAAATGCGTTTAAGGGGGCGGTTATCCTGTTATTTATCAGTTTACTGTATTTTGCTCTGCTGCCGGCAGTTGATACAAATATGACTTTCTGGATTATTGGCGGTACCACAATCATGGGCCTTGCCCGGGGCGGAATCTATTTAATTCCCTGGGTTGTATTCAACTCTGTACCCGATGTAGATGAAGCTTTGTCAGGCAAGCGTCGAGCAGGAATTTTCTCTGGTGTAATGACGCTTTCTCGTAAAATCTGTCAGGCAAGTGCAATGCTTATAGCAAGTATCGGCCTGCAGTTATTAGGTTTTGAATCTGGTGCTGAGCAGCAAACTCTTGAGACGACAGAAGGTATTTACTGGCTGTTTATATTAGCTCCTACAGTCCTTGCACTTATTGCTTTTTATGGTGCAACTAAATTTAAATTAAATAAGGAAAATCATGCGGTTCTTGTTTCTGAGGTCAATCGTCTAAAAGCAGGAGGAGATAAAAAACAGGTAACTCCTGAAGCCAGAGAAACAATTGAAATGCTCACCGGCTGGGAATATGAGTATATCTGGGGCAATAAGAAATTAAAAAAAGAGAGGGCTGCACTTGCTAAGCAGAACAGTGGATTAATTTAGCGACAGTGCAATAAGTGTATAAGCAGCTCTATTGGGCTGCTTATTTTTAAAGTGGATCGGCAAAGGTTGAGTCAGAAAATATGAGTAAATATTCTTCAATAGGGGTAATCAGCCCTGTGTTTTTTATATGGGGTTTTTTAACATCATTAAATGCTGTCATGGTGCCTTATATGCAGAAAATTTTTGAATTATCTTACAGCAGCTCAATGTTAGTACAGATAGTGTTTTATTCTGCACCTTTTTTAGCTTGTATACCTGCGTCAAAATTGATGAAGATCGTCGGCTATAAAAAAACATTAATATTGAGTTTGTCTTTAATGTTTCTGGGGAGCCTGCTGATATATCCGGCGTTGGAAATGTTATCTTTTTATGCTGTATTAGGGGCGATATTTATTATTGCTTTAGGGGTCGCGTCACTGCAGGTGGTCGGAAATCCTTGTGTTCTCGTTGCCGGCAGTCCGCAGAATGCCGCGTCAAGATTAACCTTTTGTTCTGCGATGAACTCTCTGGGAACAACAATTTCACCATATATTGTGGTTTCAATTCTGCTGACTATAACGGTTATGAGTTCTGAGAATATAGCTGGACAATTGACTGTCCCATATTTACTCTGTGCGGCATTTACATTACTCATTATTTTTATAGTGATAAAACATTCATTTCCAGAATCAAAACCTGTCGTAGAAAATGTCACACCGACAGGCAGTTCATTGTTAAATGAGAGAACGTTTTTATTCGGAGTACTGGCTATCTTCTGTTACGTAGGTGCAGAGATAAGCATCGCAACGTTTATGCTTAGTTACATCAGTCATGATGATCTAGGCGGGTTACATTTTGATACAGCGGCGAAATTTGTTGCTTTTTACTGGGCGGGCTCCATGGTCGGACGGTTAATCGGACCGGTTATTTTCCGTTATATTTCAGCTTTAGATATGCTCCTCATTAATGTCGTTACTGCTGCTTGTTTATTAGTTTTTGCTATGAATATTGGCGGAAATATGGGGGTTGCTTCATTAGTTCTAATCGGATTATGTAATTCAATTATGTATCCCGTTATTTTTTCTACTGCGTTAAAGGGGCTCGGAGACAATATTGAGCGAGGATCGGCAGTGTTAGTCATGGCTGGTATCGGCGGCGCAGCCTGGTCAATGATACAGGCATTCACCGCGGATCAATTAAACTTAGGCATCTCATTTGTTGTTCCTCTTAGTGCATATTTAGTCATTTTGGGTTTTTCACTTCACTGCAGAATGTTGAAATAAATTTCTAGCTGTTCAGCACTCTGACGGCGGTTTCCTGCCGGCAGAAATAAACAACGTTTTACTGACAATTAGCAGAACGCTTTTTATGCGGCTCTGTATCAGCTGTGTTCTGCCTTTAGAAAAGTTAAGGGGGTGTCTATATGTAGAAAGCATGTTCTTCCGAGGCATGATTATTATAACTCGGTTTATGGTCAGCCTGCGCATCATGTTCGCGTAAAAATACTACTAAAAATATAACTTTGGAAACTTATTTATGAAATTTTTTAAGATATCTATTACAGCAGCGGCTATAGCCGTATCATTCACCGCTACTGCCGGAATTAATATTATTGATAATGAAAAAGGCATTTTTTCTATCGGTGGCGATGTTGAATTTGATTTGAACTATCAAGAAAAGACTAATGAAGCTGCTGGTGATGACAACTCACACTTTGATCAAACTGGTCGTATTCTGATTGAACTTGCCGGCGAACGTAATACAGATTCCGGTTATTTATTAAAATTTAAAGCGCAGCCGTTGATGGATAGCTCTGGTGTTATTAATCTCGATGATTCATGGTTTTCTTTTGGAATAAAGGACAGCTGGGAGGTGAAGTTAGGGCGTTTTGAAGCATATGATATGTTCCCTGTTGGTCAGGATACGTTCCTAGAATATTCAGGCGATACTGCTAATGATCTTTATACGGATAATGCCGGTTATATGTACCAGGTAAAAGAGGGGCGAGGCCGTGGAGGACAGACAGGACAGTTAATGTATAGCCAGACGTTTGGAAATTTATATACTGAAGTTTCCACTATGATTGGTGATCGCTCTGATTTATTTACCGACACTTATCACGGTAAAGAAATTGAAGGCTCTGGTGATTCAATTATTGTACGTCCTGTTATCGCTTACCAGATCAATAATTTTCGAGTAGCTGCTTCTATGGAAGCTAATTTAGTTAAAGATGCAATAACATTTGTAGACGGCAGTGAAGGTGACGTAGGTAACCGTATCGGTTATGGTCTATCTGCAAATTACACCCAAGGTGATCTTTCAGTAAACGTAAATGTAGCTTACCTTGATGCACTGAATGAAGCGGATTCATCCTTAGGGCTTAATGTTTTATGGAAAGGCTTCGGGGTTGGTTATATTCACGGTGTAAATGATTTTGATGCTGCTTCCGGCTGGCACGATGGAAAAATTGAAGTTCAGACGGCTTACACTTCCTATGAGTTCGCTGATATTTTTGATGTTGAAGATTTTTCAATCTACGTCGGCGCTTATCATACTAATCTGAGCGATAAAGGTGTTTCACTTGCTAGTAACTTCGCTGAAGGCGATGATATGGGCGGGCGTCTTCGATTTAAATACTTATTCTAAAGGTTTTTCGTATAACTATTTTGTCAGAGATGATCATTTATAGTGGCGGTATTAGAAGAAAAAAGTAGAAGTTCAACAATAAAACGGAGAGCTAAATTGTGTGTGTAGAACTTCTACTGAAACTATAAGGCCGGCGGTAAGCCAGCCTTATGAAACTTACTTATTTAGCTAAGTAAGCTTCCATATCTGTTTTAAGGTTATCAGATTTAGTACCGAAGATAGCTTGAACACCGTTACCAGAGACAACAACACCTGCTGCACCTAGTTTCTTAAGTTCAGCTTTATCAACTAATGCGATATCGTTAACACTGATACGTAGACGTGTAATACATGCATCTAAGTTTTCAATGTTAGCTTTACCACCGAATGCAGCAACTAATAGAATTGCCATTTCAGAGCTGTTTACATGTACTTCTTCTTCAGCTTCTTCATCTTCACGACCTGGAGTCTTAAGGTCAAGTGCTTTGATTACAATACGGAATAATGTGTAGTAAATAGCTGCGTAAACAAGACCGATAACAACGAAGTAAATCATTTTTTCAGCGTTTGCAGAAAGTACTAAGAAATCAATTAAACCATGTGAGAATGAAGTACCGTGAACCATACCCAGCATGTTAGTTACAACAAATGCAGAACCAGCAAGTAGAGCGTGGATTGCGTATAGTACTGGTGCTACGAATAGGAATGCAAATTCGATCGGCTCAGTAATACCTGTTAAGAATGAAGTTAACGCGGCAGATGCCATGATACCCATTACTTTAGCGCGGTTTTCTGGTTTTGCTGAATGTGCAATTGCGATTGCAGCAGCAGGTAAACCAAACATTTTGAACATGTAACCACCAGCTAATTGACCGAAACCGTTACCGGCAGCACGAGTTGCATCGTCAGCAGACAGGTAACAAGTTAAAATACCGTTAAGCTGCTCGCCTGAAGCACTAGTACATGAACCAGCTTCAAAGAAGAAAGGTACATTCCAGATATGGTGAAGACCAAATGGAATTAATGAACGCTCAACTACGCCGTAGATACCAAAAGCAACAGTAGGGTTTTGATGTGCAGCCCAGTCAGAGAATGCCGCAATAGCAGAGCCGATTGGAGGCCAGATAACTGCAAGTACAGCACCCATAACGATAGCTGATAAGCCGGTCATGATTGGAACCGCACGTTTACCTGCAAAGAAACCTAAGTATTCAGGTAATGTGATGTTGTAGAAGCGGTTAAACATAGCCGCTGCGATACCACCGGCGATGATACCGCCTAGTACACCTGTGTTTGCACCTGGTGCTAATGTTTCAACAGTCTGCATCATGATGTAGTAACCTACAGCAGCGGCAAGACCTGCAACACCGTCATTTTTTGTAAAACCTAAAGCAACACCAATAGCGAATAATAACGCCATGTTACCAAAAACAGCACCACCGGCTTGTTCCATCAGCTGTGAAACAACTTCAGGTAAAATGGCGAATTTAGCTGCACCTACACCCAGTAGAATACCGGCTATCGGTAATACTGATACAGGAAGCATTAAAGACTTCCCTACTTTTTGTAAACTTCCAAATATATTCATAACAACTCTCCAGTTAGTAATTTCGAGGTAAAAAATCGAATATTTCAATTTAATTGCGGTGAGTATATACGGGAAGAAATAAAAAGCATGACGCAAGGATCACATTTACAAGTAAGTTACATTTACTTACACAAAAGGGGGGGATTGTTACTTTCTGTTACAAAAGTATAATTGAAGGTTTAGTTTTGTTGTTATATCTATATGTTTTTTAAAGGCTGGGTCTTGCTGCCTGTAGTAAATATTTTTACAAAGACTTAAGTTCAGATAAATGCTTATCTGAATTTAAGTCTTTTGAATGATAATAAATTGTTAACCGCGAACAACCATCACCCTGAATTTACGTCCTTTAAGCTTGCCTTCACTTAGTTTTCTAAAAGCGGTTTTGATGGTGTCCCGCTGTACGGCGACATAAGCCCAGTTATCTGAAACTTGTATTTTACCTACCTGCTCGCCTTTAATACCATCTTGTCCGGTTAACGCGCCGACAATATCGCCAGGACGGATTTTCTGTTTTTTACCGCCTTCAATACGCAGAGTTATCATGCTTGACTGCATCGGACTTTTATCTAATACATCGTATGACGGTAGAGATTCTGCTTCAATAATACGGTCTAGGTAATCTTCCAGCAGCGCAATACGGTGGGTGTCCCTGCCGCTGTAGAAAGAAAAAGCTAAACCTTTACTGCCGGCGCGTCCGGTACGGCCGATGCGGTGTACATGGACTTCTTGATCGTGGGCGATATGGTAATTAAATACGGCGCTGAGGTTATCGATATCTAAACCGCGGGCGGCTACATCGGTTGCCACTAAAATGCAGGCACTTTTATTTGAAAAACGAATTAAAGCCTGGTCGCGGTCTTTCTGCTCTAAATCACCGTGCAGAGCGATGGCACTGAAACCACGGTTGCTTAGTTCTTCTGCTACTTCCTGAACTTCACGTTTAGTATTACAAAACACCACGGAAGATTCCGGCTGATACTGCTGCAGCAGCAGACGCAGGGCGATCATACGATCTTCGTTGTTGTCTACTTTATAAAAGCGCTGCGCGATAACACTGTTATCATGTTTTGCTTCAGCTTTGACCATTACCGGGTCAAGCATAATACGTCTGGCAATATTGTTAATCTGTTCAGGAAAGGTCGCGCTGAATAATAGGGTCTGACGCTGCTTAGGTGCCTGGTCGATAATCGCATCAATGGAATCCTGAAAACCCATTTCTAACATACGGTCAGCTTCATCCAGTACTAATACTTGTAAATCATCTAAATTAAGCGTGCCTTTACGCAGATGATCTTCAATTCGACCTGGTGTGCCGACAATAATGTGTGCACCGTGCTCTAATGAGCCTATCTGAGGCCCGAAGGGAACACCGCCGCATAAGGTCAGTACTTTAATATTATGAATGGTACGGGCAAGTCTGCGCATCTCTTTGCCGACCTGATCCGCAAGTTCACGTGTAGGACATAAAATTAACGATTGAATACGAAAACGTTTAACGTTTAGTTTCTCTAACAGACCTAAACCAAAAGCTGCGGTTTTACCTGAGCCGGTTTTACCCTGGGCAATGACATCTTTAGATGCTAAAACATGCGGTAAACTTTCCGCTTGAATAGGGGTCATTGTTTCATAACCTAATGATTCTAAATTCTTTAATAGGTCAGCATTTAACGCAAGCGTTGAAAAAGGAGATTGGCTCAAGATTTGGTCCTGTTAGATTGTAAAAAAAAGAGAGTACAATAACAGTTTGTGAACTGCTTCACAAAGACTGTGTGGTTTTAATAGCAAACCCAACAATTTTCTATTCATTTATGCTGGTTAAAATGAATGCTAGCTTCGTTATTGACTTTGTAATTAGAGCGACTAGTTACTGCAGTCAATGCCTTGCTTTCATCCATTTTCCCTACGCCTAAATAGATTACCTAATTAATGGAATTGCTATAAGTCTATTTTGTGAGTGTTGAACGACAAAAAAGGGCGCCCGCAGGCGCCCGCTGTTATTTATAGCGTCGTCTAATAAAACACAATGGTAATAGTAGTAAACTCAGCCAGCCAAGAGCGCCGCCTCCGCCTCCATCGCTTGAGCTGCTCGAACTATTAATCTCAGCTTGTGTAATAATATATTCAGCTAAAGACATCGGTTCAAAGGTGACATTATCAACGTAGCCCAAGTCCTGAAAACTAGAGGTGTTTCCGTCTTTCTGGTAGCTCCATAGCAGGATGTTTTCTGCCTGATCTAAATAAAAATAACTTTTTTGGAAAGTGCTGTTGTCACCAGAGATTGTTTGTTTTTCCTCTCCGTTAATATATAGACGTAAAACGTCATAGTCAGCTTCGGACCTTACAGCCCAGTCAAAAGTTAAACGTCCTGTGCCGCTGGCAACTGCTCGTAATAAACTTTTTTGATTATCGCTGATACTGCCGCTCTGTAGAGAACCGTTGCTGTTGTTGAGCTCCCAGGGAGAATACCCGCTTGTCGTCCAGTTGACATTTGCCTCGACAAATCCGGCACTGGCTGCCAGAGTATCTGCATCTGCTAGTGGAAAGCCGGTTAAGCTGCTGCTGACTGCTAATGAATTCGGCACATCACTTGATATGGTAATGACTGCGGTATCCACAGCAGCATCCTGCGGTGAGTAAATAATGCTTAAGCGGCAGCTGCTGCCGGCATCGATAGATGTGCATGCCGAAGTGTCAAAAGAGAAGTCTACGGAGCCGGTCTTAGTAATATTCAGGTTTGCATCACTACTGGAATTATTATCGATAGTAATAATTTGAGTGCTGCTTTGAGAAACTTTGGTATCGCTGTATTCAAGGGAGCTGGTTGCACTAACTGCGCTTATTATCGTATTGATCCAACTCTGGTACAACGCTAAACGAGTATAAGCCCCCGGAGTTGTAGATGCACAGCCGATTCCCCAGCTGGCAATACCTATCTGTTTCCAGGTACCATTATCATTTATAACTAACGGGCCGCCGCTGTCTCCTTGACAGGAGTCCTTACCGCTGTTGGCAATGCCCGCACAGATCATTTCAGGGGTATAATTCTTGCCTAGTGCACTGTCGCACATAGTCTCGGTCTGCAGCGGAAGTTCAACATCCCGTAAAATAAAAGGATAGTTAGGCGTAACGACTTCACCATAGGCATATCCCACGGTAGAGCCCCAGCCGATCGAAGTCACTTTACTCTCGGCTGCCATTGCATTAATTGTTGCGGTTGTATCCAGTGCACTTATTATAACCGGGCTGCTGATCGGCTGCTGCAGTTTTATTAACGCAATATCATTATTTATGGCGACTGCATCGTAATCCGGGTGGATATAGATTTTACTGATGCTGCTGGCTGTCGTTGTCGGAGAAGAGTTGAGGTTATATTCTCCGACGGTTGCTGTAACTGTACTCGGTTTTATCTGCGTTGAACCGTTAAACATACAGTGAGCGGCAGTTAATACCCACTCGCTGTTTATCAATGAACCGCCGCAGAAGTGATTACCTGCACTTTTAATGCTGACCATCCAGGGCCATTCACCGGCCTGGCTCTCATTTCCGCCGACAATGCGGGTTGAAATAGCAGCATCTCCAGCAGCATTAACTACTGGAGATGCTGCTAATGCGGCTGATAAAGTCAGGGTTAACAGGGGGGAAAGTATTTTAGTCATCATTAATCCTTTAATCTTTAATCAATTCCGTCGATTATGTTTTTTATTGAACGTTAGAGCTGTGGAGCATCATAATCTTCAGGCTGATCGCTGTACACACAAACATTATAGTCTTCAACTAAGCCGTTTTCCGCTACACAGTGAGTTTCAAAGAAATCAACAATCTCTTTACGCTGGCAGTGGGCTTCAAAAGCTACTTTATCGCGCCAGATTTCGTTAAATACAATCGGAAAACTACTGCCTTCGGCAAAATCGTTTTTAATATGGCGGGTGACTAAGTATTGAATACAGCCGTCTTCGCGTTGTGAATTCGGCTCCAGCGCCTGTAAAACTTCGAAAAGTTCATTGTTTTTACCTGCTTTAGCTTTAAACATCGCGATACAGTAGATTTTCTGAGACATAATTACCTTATTACTCTTTTTGGAGGATAAAAAAGAATTATAAACAATTTACTGAGCCGTTTGTTGACCATCTCTGCGTTTTTTGAAGAGATTCGTATTTGATTTGCCTGGAGAGGCGGTTTTAAAACCGCCGTTGATTATTTAGCAGGCAGCTGATCAATGACAGCAATATTGCCGTCCATGCCGGTAATTACAGCGCGGGTATCTGCGGCAATACTTTCGACAGATGCATCTTCGGATAAACGGGCGTTCCAGTTAATGCCTGAAAAACGGATTTTCCCGCCGTTGACGGTAACAGTTTCACTGACCGGTACTGTCTGCCCTATCATGTCGCTGCTGTTATCGGCTACGGCTTTTGTACCTTGAAAGTGCTTTAACGGCTTCCAGAGAAGTAAAGCACTCAGAAAACTGAACAGACCGACAAACAGCAGTTCCATTTCCCAGCTGGAGATTAAACCTAAAGAAACCAGGGCACCGGTTAATGCACTGCCGATAGCAATAAACAGCAGCGGACCGCTTAAGCCGATTACCGTTAATTCAACCAGTAAACAGATACCGGCAATACCGTATAACAGTTTATCGTGGTTATTTAATAAATACTCAAAAATTGAATCCATTTACACCGCCTAAAAATTAAAACCGGGGAGTTTTCCTGCTCCCCGAAAAGATTACTCAGCTAATTTTAGTGAGCTTGAAACCGCAATTGCCTGAGCGACAGTATTGGCAATATTGTCACCGGTATTACCATCGGTCAAGATAACGGAGCCTTCGGCCGCTATAGCCTGATGAGCACCGATTGCCTGCTGTGCCAGGGTTAATTCTACTGCTTTTTTACCTTCCGCTGTAGCTGCCTGCATACCAACTACATGTAAAGCGCTAGCTTCTGCCTCGGCAACCAGGCGGATTGCCTCCGCTTTACCCTGTGCTTCCAGAACCCGTTTTTCTTTTTCTGCTTGAGCGGCTAATACCTGTTCTGCTTTGTTGGCTTCCGCATCTAATATACGTGCTTGTTTTAAACCTTCAGCCTGGGTAATTGCAGAGGTTTTAACCCCTTCTGCGGTTAAGATAACCGAACGTTTTTCACGCTCTGCGGTCATCTGCTTTTCCATATCTTCTTTGATTGACTGCGGCGGCGTAATATCGCGAATCTCATAACGTGTCACCATCACACCCCAAGGTTGAGTGGCTTCGGTCATGGCGGCTAAAATCATCGCGTTAATCGTATCGCGGTTCTGGAAACACTCATCGAGTTCCATGGAGCCGATTGCATTACGCATGGTGGTCATCGCCAGCTGAGTAACGGCAAGTTTGTAATTGGTCACATTATTGGTTGCGGCGCCTGCATCGGTAACTTTCATAAATAAAATACCGTCTATCTGCAGGGTAATATTATCTTTGGTAATGGCTGACTGTGAGGCTATATCTAAAGACTGCTCTTTAAGGTTGCGGTCTGCTGCAATTGACTGCACAAAAGGTACAAGAAAATTAAGTCCGGCACTAAGTGTGCCGCTGTATTTCCCCAGGGTATAAATAACATACCCGCGGTTTTGCGGTACAAAGTAAATCCCTTTTTTAATGGTGAACAGCAGCACAGCGACAAACCATACCCAGGGAGATGTGATGACATTGAGTAAAAGATATTCCATATAAACCTCTTTAATTGATGGTGCGACATTTTATGACTTCATTTCATCACTTTTTGGTCATAAAAGAAAGATAAATATAAACTGTAAGAGAAAATCGTTAACCCGGGCATTTTTAACTGCGGACTTGTTGATAAATTGAGGTGGAGCTAGGGGAAGTTGAAGAGCAAAGACCGGCTGGCTGCTCTTCAGTAAAAGGTGAAATTAATTTAGCTTATTAATTTCTTATCTGTGCGGCTGCTTTGATTACTATTTATCCGCTCTGCCCATAAATTTCTGCTCAGCGGTGTTTACTTTGATTTTATCACCCGTTGAAATGTGCTCTGGTACTTGAACTGTCAGTCCGGTAGAAAGAATCGCTGGTTTAGTACGAGCAGTTGCAGAGCCACCTTTAATTGACGGATCTGTTTCTATTATAACAAGGTCAACACTAGAAGGCAGTTCAATTGCGACAGGTGAACCATCGACTAAAACCACTTGAAGGCCCTGTGTATTTTCATCAATAAATAGTACTTCGTCTGCAATGCTTTCTTTATTAAGGTTATACGGTGTGTAATCTTCATCATCCATGAACACATACTCGTCACCGTCAAGGTAAGAAAACATGACGTTACGGCGTATTAAATCGGCTAATGTCAGCATATCGCTGTCTTTGAATGTTTCATCGGTTTTTGCGCCTGAAACTATATCGTACATACGCATGCGATATATGCTGCCGCCTGCACGACCCTGCGGTACTGAACGTTCAATATCTCTAATAATATAAACGCTGTTATTGAATTCGACTGCGGTATTTTTTTTTACGTCACTTGCCTTTGGCATCGTTTTTCCTTAATTGTTGTCTGTAATTGAGTTTATATACATCGAGCAGGTTTGGGTAATCCTGCAATTTTGGTTGCCTGCTTCGCCGGGCCTTTTGGGAAAAGGCGGTACAAATAGCGGCTGCTAATTTTTTCCTTACCGTACTTTTTTTCCATCGCTTTTACTAATGCGCGAATAGCCGGAGAGGTATTATATTCAAGGTAAAACTCACGCACAAAGAAAATAACCTGCCAGTGTTCATCGGTCATAGTTATTAATTCTAAATCAGCAATATAAGCACCGAGTGCTTCTGTCCATAATGTAGAGTCGAGCAGATAACCCTGTGGATCTGTCGGCAGCTCTTGGCCGTTAAATAACAAAATTATTTTCCCTTATCGTTCGGTTTTATGGTTGAAGTCTACCTGTTGTAGCAGCACTTGTATATCCAGGGCGGTAAATGCAATTAAACGCAGCTGCTCTACGATTAATAAAACCTCACTGGATAACATGGGTTTATATTTTTCAAATTCATCTACGGTTATAACTGGTTGTATTTTGTCACTCAGCTGCTGATTATAAGCCAGTGCTATCTGCTTCTCGGTTGCACAAATAAGGTGCTGAAGAGCTTGGTTTTCTTTAAACCCATTAATTTTATGACGATGTGAAGCCAGGGCCGCAATATACGAAACTAATGCATCACAGCGGTTTACTAAGGCATAAACTTCGCGGTTAAGTTTCTGTTTTGAGCTGGGTTCAAATAACATGCTCTGCCAGGCACTGGTTAACTGTGCATCACTCTGGAATGTTTGGAAACGTGTTTCGCGATAGTTCAGGTTCTCACTTCTGCCGTACTGGTACTGCTGGCTGACCTGTTTGAAATAGCGGCCGCTTAAGTTTAACAGCTGATTGACCAGCGAAGGAAAACGCTGAAACTGCCAGTCGGGAAATATAAAGCTGATGGCCAGTACACTTAAAAGGCAGCCTAACAAGGTTTCTCCGATTCTGGCGGGCAAAATTTCCATGCCGCTGCCGGTTAACAAGTTAAATATAAACATCACAAAAAGAGTAATAAAGACTACAGCTAATCCATAATTAGTGCGCAGGTAACTGAAAAACAAGAAAGCAGTAAGAATTAATAAAATGATTTGTGATAGCGTTCCGCCAACCAGCATTAAAATAGGATAACCAAGCAGAATGCCTGCTAAGGTGCCTAAACTTCTTAGTACCAGACGTTTACGTGTTTCACTAAAGCTAGGCTGACAGACAAACAATACGGTTAATAATATCCAAAAACCGTGTGCTAACTGAAAGGTCTGCTGCAGTATAAAAGCGACCAGCAGACTGGTACTGATTCTTACCGCGTGTTTAAAAACGGGGTTAGTTGCTTTCATTGACAGTCTAAGGGTCTTAAAAATAGACTGTGGCGGCTGGACCTGCTCTTCAACAGAAATTACCGGGCTTTCTAGCTGTTCGGCAGGATCATAGCAACATAGGCTTAATAATAGATGATCAATACCGCGAATATTGTCATAAATAGCCTGCAGCGCCTGCACGGCTTCATTGTTATGATCAAATTCAGGCTGCTGTTTGAGCAGGTACAGCTGATCGGCTAATGCATTAAATGTCCACTTTAGGCGCCTGCTGTGCTGATATGGTTTTTTATCATTAATGACACTGCCAAGCTGATAGTATTCTTCGCTGAGTTGTAAAAAGAGCTGGTGATATCCTTCTAAAATCTGACTTTTTCCGAAGGTGATTTCTAACTGACTATAAAGGTATTGACTGGCACTGATGCGTTCATGAATTTGTTCGGCGACAAAATAATAATAATTCAGTTTATTAAGTTCAGACTGCTGCTGACAGACTTGGAAACGTGATTGAATAATGCGTTTTGACTGATCCAGGCGTGCCATAATAGCAATATTTTGTACCGCTAACTGCTGACGAACAGAAAAAATACCTTCCTTGCTGGTACCTTCTATTTCGTTAAACAATGCAGATTTCTGCTGCTGATAACGGCTTAATGAGAAAAACAGCTGGGCTAATTGTTCGCGCAGTGAGCGGTAGGGGCTGTAGTAATTCCAGATAATTGAAAACAGGCCGTACCACAAAGCGCCAAGACTTAATAAAATAGGCTGTTCATACCAGTTAATGCCGCTCTGGTGTCCGATCATGGTATAGATAGCAACCAAAATTGCGCCGAACCCAACTTTACTATAATGCGTGCCGAGTGCCGCCAGCATCATAAAAACAAAGCTGGAGGTTAATAAACCTAAACCGAAGAAAACCGGATAAGGCATTAATAATTCCACGCTGGCGGATGCAATAAAAAAGCAGATCACAATGGTAAGAATAAATTTCCGCCGGTTTTTATAATTATCATCGGTTTCCACAATGGCACAGGCCATCACCCCTAAACATAATGAGATTGACATCTGCAGGTTGGACTGCTCGAAAAAGGGCAGTAAATTGTAGTTAAGCACTGGAATAAAAGTAATGCTCATCGCAATTAAAACGCGCAGCCCGGAGTGGACATTTGAGTCGGAAACAAGTTTTCGGGCGATGTTTTTAAAACTGCTAAGCGAGCGGGATGTTTTCATTAATATCAGTCTAATTGTATGTCTTTGATAGTTCAGCGTACGAAATTAATTTCTATTTTTATTTAAAGCATAAAATCCAAATAGAAAATATAAACGCAAAGTGTACTGATTCATGTGACATCAGACAATTGTTTTGCGACAATATGTGCTCAAACAGCTTACAAGGTATCGAAATTTTAACCTTAAGGCGGCTTGAGGATATATTCAAGAAGTTAAAGTCTAATAATAACGGTATTAATAATATGATTGTGTACTGTGGTGGAATAAATTTTCACCAGCAGAGCACTATCTGCCGAAACCGCTCTTCCTTTTTATAATTTATTACAAATGCGGGCAGAGCAGAACGGCTCACTTATTTAATCTGTTTATTATCAGTATTACCCCTATGAATCATTACCAAAAGAGAGTTGAACAATGTCTGCACAAATAATAGACGGAAGAGCAATTGCAGCCGCAATTACTGATAAAGTTGCGAAGGGTGTTTCAGCTAGAGTCAGTAAAGGTTTACGTGCTCCCGGTCTTGCTGTTGTTTTAGTGGGAAGTGATCCTGCATCAGAAGTGTATGTCGGCAGCAAGCGCCGTACCTGTGAAAAAGTTGGATTTGTCTCGAAATCATACGATCTGCCGGCTGATATCAGTCAAGAAGATTTATTAGCCTTAATTGATGAACTTAATGCGGATACCGAGATTGACGGTATTCTAGTGCAGTTCCCGCTGCCTGAAGGTTTAGATGAAACCCTGGTTATTGAACGTATTCATCCGGATAAAGATGTTGATGGTTTTCATCCCTATAATGTCGGGCGTTTAGCACAGCGTATTCCGCGCCTTCGTTCATGCACTCCCCGCGGCATGATCAGCATGATTGAAGCAATCGGTGTAGATATTAGAGGCAAGCATGCCGTTGTGGTCGGTGCATCAAATATCGTCGGCCGGCCGATGACCCTTGAACTGTTATTAGCCGGTTGTACAACAACCTGCTGTCATCGTTTTACCGAAGATTTAGCACATCATGTAAAACAAGCTGATGTACTAGTGGTTGCCCGCGGACAAGCGAACTTTATTCCTGGTGAGTGGATAAAAGAAGGGGCAGTTGTTTTAGATGTGGGTATTAACCGTTTAGATAATGGAAAACTTGCCGGTGATGTTGATTTCGAAAGCGCAAAAAATCGTGCTGCCTGGATTTCTCCTGTACCAGGTGGTGTTGGTCCGATGACGGTCGCCACCTTAATTGAAAATACTCTGTTTGCTTGTAATGAGTTTCATACAAAATAAATAATTAGTTTACTGTTTATAAAAAAGGAGAGCGTGCTCTCCTTTTTCCGCCAGCACAATTCTTTGTAGTTAAAGCGTGAATTTATTTGTCTCAGCTTGAATTGAGGCTGAGTTTAGTTAATACCTTCATTTACTCTATGACCTTCTCAATTTCCTTTTTTAAACCATTGATTAGCTGAATAATTTGACTGTGCATGCGAATAAACTGTGAAGATCAGCAAATTACTTCTATTTAACAGAAATAATTGAGTGATCTCTGTGCATTTAAGGAATATCATAAAAGAATTCGATATTTGTTAGTCAACGATATTTTATAAAAACATCAATTGACCGGGGATAATGCCTTAAGCATTCTATTATCGGTATTGCTTACGTGATTTTTTGTTTTTGTATATCATGATGATGAAAATTGCTTTGCACTGCATATTGTAAATAATAAAAGTCAATAAAATGGTATAGACATTGCATATAAGCGGTGTAATGAAAATGCACAAAATGGAAACAGAAGAGAGCACTTTCATTTTGAGCATTGTTAACAGGATACGAACACATAAGGGAATAGCGTATGGCGCAATACAATCAAACTGAAAAAGAAGTAATAAGTTCGAATATATCAACCTATGAGCCACTAAATAAAGACGCGGATTCAAAAGGAGTCGTTGATATGGCTAAATATAAACAGCCGGACGAAAAAGTCAGTTCTGAAACATCTGCTTTTGAACAAGTTATGTCGCAGATGAATATTGCGGATCGTCATGCATTTGACATGCAGTATGATAAATTTTGGGCTGAAGCAAGTGATGAAAGTGAACTGCTGTCAGTGCTTATTTGTGAGATCGATTTCTTTAAAGCTTATAATGATAATTATGGTCATCAGGCTTCCGCTTTCATGTTATTAGTGATCGGACTGGCTTTAAAAAATACCTGTGAAGAATTCGGCTGTTTTCTAGCGCGTTATCGAGGTGACGAGTTTGCCATTTTGATTAAAGGGGGTGACGTTAAAAAAACTCGTGATATTGCTGAAACACTGCGTCAGGCGGTTGAAAAATCTCGTACCGAGCATAATTTTTCTGATGTTAGTGATATCGTCACTTTAAGTATCGGTATCTCCAGTATTTTTCCTACCTCCATGAAAATTCTAATGAATGCCGCCGGCAGCGCATTAACTTCTGCGAAGGTATCTGGATATAACCAGGTTTGCGGACATGTTGAGCCTGAAGATAAAAATAGTGCTTTAATACCTGTTAGTGATACTCGACTAGCGACTCAGATAGAAGAACAGCTTGATACTGAAAAAGATGATTTTGAGCGTCTGATGAGTGAGATGAATATATTTGATCGTCGTGACTTTAACGGTTATTTTGTTAAAACCTGGCAGGAAGCAAGCAGAGGCAGTGAACTGCTTTCTATGGTTATGTGTGAAATAGACTTTTTCCAGGCGTTTATGGATAACTATGAAAAAGAAACCAGTTATGATGTTTTGTTAATTGTTGCCTGCACATTAAAGAGTAAATGTGAAGAGTTCGATTGTTTCGTGGCACGCCTTGAAGGTGCAAAATTTGCTATTTTGATTAAAGGCGGCAATGCAACTAAAGGGCTTAAAGTTGCTGAGAGTATTCGAGTTGCACTTGAAGAGTTAAATGTTGAACATGCTCACTCACCAGTTAAGAACGCTCTTACTATGAGTATGGGTCTATCAAATATTTTCCCAAGTGAAATGAATTCAATGAAAATGCTGATGGCTAAAGTAGACAGTGCTTTAAGTGATGCTAAAGCCTCGGGTCATGATCAGATAAGCGTTAATTAAAAGCAGATTATCTGCTTTTATGGGCACTGCTGAGAACCTGTTTGTTATGCAAACAGGTTTTTTTTTGCCTGCTTAGCGGTATTCTCCACATTCTATACAAATATCTGCTCTGCCTTAGCAGCATAAATTAACCATATCTTCGTATTTTTAACTCTACTAGACAGCTGCTTTATTTGCTCACGTTCAACAATACGTAGTTCTGGGGGACTGAAAATAGTACAACTTTTTAACAAATTGAATCGTTCCGCAAGTTATCTGCATAATTAATATTTTATCTGCGTATGACCAATACAATTACAATTGTGAAAAATATTTGATTGGAGTTTTGTGTTTATGTCTTTTTGTTGATGTCTTTGTCTGTTTTTTTTAATTTTGGCTGTATTTCGTCTGGACTTTTTATTGTTGTTTTTTCTCGTTTGGCGAGCTTATATTGCGCTTGCGGCGGATAACTGCGCCTGTATATTTTGTCTGGTAAGCGTGCCTTCTGTCTAAGGTCACATTTGGAAGATAAGCTGTAATTCTTAATGATGGTGATGATTTTGTAACTTTTGTGTGTGCCTGCGGATCTTAAAGTGTGATCTATCCTTTGATTTTAAAATACAAATTTAGTTGTTAATAATAAGTTAAATGCATCTATTGGAGTGTTTTGTAACCGCTTGAAAAGTGCTGGAAAAGGTTTTTGTGAAAACGTTTACCCCATGGGGCTGCTGCGTTTGTCTGTTATTCAGCAGGTAAATGAAGCTTATTTTTTTTGGTTGCATTTCATACAAAAAATGCTTGTAAAATGCATGTGTTATAGAAAATTGAAAAAGTTCATTTTTATTGCAAATTTTTTTTAGCTTGTTAGTGTAACGCCCATGCAGTGGGGACACACTGCAAATCAGGAAGATATGAAACTGTGTACTTAATTTAAAAGGGCAATGGAAATGAAAAAAACAATACTAGCAATTGCAGTAACAGGTTTAATGGCGGCTTCTGCGCAGGCTGCAAATGTTTATGATGCAGACGGCGTTAGTGCTGATGTATACGGTCGTATGCAGTTTGACATCAGTGATACTAAAAACACAACAATGTCAGGTGTTGGTACTGCACGTTTAGGTATTAACGCATCATCTGAAATTGCCCCGGGTATCAGAGGTATTGCTAAAGGTGAATGGCAGATTCGTGCTGAAAACAGCGCTGATGATGCTAAGCAGTTATCTGCTCGTCACGTTTATGCTGGTTTTGCTACAGATGATTACGGTCAACTGGTATTCGGTCAGACTGATACTGCTTTTTATCAGGCAGTAGCTGCAACGGATATCTTCAATACTTACGGTTATGCAGCATTTGCGAATGTTGAAGACGGCCGTCAGGAAGGTCAGATTGTATATAACGGTACATTTAACAACTTCTACGTAGGCGCTTCTGCACAGTTTGCTGATGATAACTTCAAATATGACTTAGGTAACCCGGATTCAGGCGTTCCTGCACACACAACCGGTGAGAAGCTTGATAACTCTTATGCAGTAACTCTAGGTTACACTGCAGATTTCGGTCTTAGTGTTTACGGTGGTTACCACGCACAGGACTTTAAAGATGCGAACAAAAATAACTACGCATTATCTGCTGCTTACTCTCGTGAAGACTTATACTTAGGTGCTGCTTATGTCTGGGCTGAACTTGAAAAAGACGGCGTTACAGGTGAATCTAAAGTAGCAGGTTATGATTTAGTTGCTTCTTATGCGCTTGATGCTGTATCTCTATACGGCGGTTATGCCTTCCAGGAAGCTAAAGGTAACATCAGTGGTGATAAAGCTGATGAATTTACGCTAGGTGTTGCTTACAAATTTAACAGCAATATGAAAGCCTGGGCTGAGTACAATATCGATCAGCTTGACGGTGCTGATGATGCATGGACTGTTGCAGTTCAATACAACTTCTAAGCTGTTTAATATTTAAAAATTTGATTTAAATATTAAAAAAAGCCCGCTTGCGGGCTTTTTGCGTTTATCTGGCCTAGCGCCTTCGCCGGCATAAATAGTAAATGAATGCGCCTGCGGTAAGGGAAATCTGCTGAAACCCTGCCATATTGAAAACCAGATAGGCATACAGTGATTACCACTACTCTGCAACTGCAAGGCGTTGTGGGAGCTCTGTTGCTGTATGAAGCAGCAGGTTTTGTAGTGTTGTTACAACTCGAAGCTGGCACTAGCACTGTTCTTTTTAGATGCACGCCAACTGCCGTGATTTGAATTTTCAGTTATCTGAAAGGCTTTACCCCTTACATACTTTTCAAACCTAAGCTTTTCCAGCACAAAGCCGGCTGTTACAGCTGCAATGATTGTGACAAGCAAGTAGGATAGCGCTATGCGGTTATTTAATTCGCAGCAGGTTCTTTAGTGTCGCTGAGGCAGGTGTTCGTAGTGGGATAGGGTATTAGATTGACTGGTTTTGAGACAGAGTCCTAATAATTCCCCCTGCTTAGCAGGAGAAATCATAGGCGGATTAGTAAAATACTTGTTTTTTACTGACGGTAGGTTTCTAAGAAGTTACCGATTTTAGAAATAGCATTGCTTAGTTCGTCCATACGCGGCAGGCAGACAATGCGGAAATGATCCGGGCGGTGCCAGTTAAAGCCGGTTCCCTGTACAACTAATATCTTTTCTTCCATCAGCAAGTCCATGGCAAAACGTTGATCATCTTTAATATTGAATTTTTTCTGATCTAACTTAGGGAACAGGTACAGTGCTCCTTTAGGTTTTGTACAGCTTACTCCGGGAATATCATTAAGCAGTTTCCAGGCATTTTGTGTTTGATCGTATAAGCGTCCACCGGGAACGATTAACTCATTGATACTCTGATAACCACCCAGTGATGTCTGTATGGCGTGCTGCATCGGCACATTGGCACATAAACGCATGCTGGCGAGTATTTCTAAGCCGCTGATATAATCACGCGCCTGTTTCTTAGCGCCGCTGATCATCATCCAGCCGACCCGGAAGCCGCATACACGGTAGGCTTTAGACAGGCCGTCAAAGGTAACAATTAAAATATCATCGGCTAATGTCGCCAGCGGGATATGTTTAGCATTATCGTAAACAATCTTTGAATAGATCTCATCGGAGAAAACGATCAGATTATGCTGACGTGCCAGTTCAACTATCTGCTCTAATAACTCTTTACTGTAAACTGCACCAGTCGGATTGTTGGGGTTAATAAGGACAATGCCTTTGGTTTTGCTGGTTATTTTGGATTTGATATCATCGATATCTGGAAACCAGTCTGACTGTTCATCACAGATATAATGTACGGCTTTACCACCTGATAAATTGGCGGCCGCTGTCCAAAGCGGATAGTCCGGGGCCGGTACTAACAGTTCATCTCCGTTATTTAACAGACCCTGCATCGCCATCACGATCAGTTCACTTACGCCGTTACCGATATAAATATCATCGGTAGCTAAAGAAAGCAGTCCTTTGGCCTGGTAATGCTGCATAACAGCTTTACGTGCCGAGAATAGACCTTTACTGTCACAGTAACCCTGGCTTTGCGGCAGGTTTTTAATGACATCCATTAACACTTCTTCCGGCGCTTCAAAACCGAACGGGGCGGGATTACCTATATTAAGCTTAAGGATCCGCTGTCCTTCATCTTCCAGTTTTTGGGCTTCTTTAAGCACAGGTCCGCGAATGTCATAACAAACATTATCTAACTTATGGGACTTTTCAATGGAATACATGAGAACCTCTTAAACATAAACGGTGCGCGGAACGCGTAAAATAGTGAACATAAATTTGTAACTTACAAAAGTACCTGATCTTAAAGAGAGTGTGAAGTAAATAAAGCGGCCGGACATGGATTCAGGCTATTATTATTAAATTTTTTCAAGTATTGTTGAAATAATTGCGCATTTTTACTTCAGAATCGGGGTCGCTTTTGACTAAGATTGAAATTAAACATTTAAAAACCTTGTCTACTTTAAACAGTACTGGCAGTTTAGTAGAGGCTGCCAAACAACTGCATCTTACCCAGTCGGCATTATCGCATCAGTTAAAAGAGTTAGAAGGGCGTCTTAACTGCTCGTTGTTTATCCGTAAATCCAGGCCGGTTCGATTTACCATATCCGGGCTGCGTTTATTGGAACTTGCTGAGCAGGTGCTGCCGCAGATCCGCAGTGCTGAGCGTGATTTATCGCGTCTGGCTTCGGGCGATGCCGGCAGGCTGCATATGGCCATAGAATGTCATTCGTGTTTTCAGTGGTTGATGCCGGCAATTGATAAATTTCGCGACAGCTGGCCTGAAGTAGAGCTGGATTTCTCCAGTGGTTTTAGTTTTTTACCCTTACCTGCCCTAAAACGCGGCAATCTGGATTTAGTGGTTACTTCAGATCCGCAGCCCATTGAAGGTATTAGTTATATTCCGTTATTTAGTTATCAGCCTATGCTGGCATTAAGCCGCCATCACCGCCTTGCTAACAAAACTTATATTGAAGCTGAGGATCTCAGCCAGGAAACCTTAATTACTTACCCCGTTGAAAAAGAGCGTCTGGATATTTTCAATCAGTTTTTAATGCCGCAGGGGGTCTCTCCGGCTAAAATCCGTCAGGCAGATATGACGCTGATGATGCTGCAGCTGGTAGCAAGCGGGCGTGGTGTCGCCGGATTACCCAACTGGGCATTATTTGAATATCTGAAAAAAGACTATGTAGTAGCGCGCCGGTTAGGTAAAGAGGGACTATGGAATACCCTGTATGCAGCCGTACGTGAAGAGCAGAAATCCCTGCCTTATCTGGAAGATTTTATTAAAACAGCCATAGACTGCTGTTTTACCCATCTTAAGGGGATTAAGGTAGCTGATACGACTGAATAACTGCGCGGACTGACTATTTAAAGGTTTTCACCGCTACTGCTTGAATAATCTTGATATTTCATTAATTTTTGTTGTCCATTCATTTGCAGTGTAACCAATAAAAAGTCACACTGAACGCCTATTTATATCATATGGTGAGAGTGAACAGATGGGTTGTTGTGATGCAAAAGGCTTAATGCCCCTAGAACAAGCATTAATTAAAATGCAGGAGTCTTTATCTAATGTATGTGAGGCAGTAAGACTGCCTCTTTCACAGGCTCTCGGGTTTGCATTAGCTGAAGATATTAAATCTCCGTTAAATGTCCCTCCTTTCAATAATTCGGCAATGGATGGTTATGCAGTTAAGCGCAATGATTTAATTAACAGCTCTCCTGAAAACCCTGTTACTTTAAAACTGATAGGTAAATCTTTTGCTGGTTCCCCATATTCTGGTGAACTGCCTGCCGGATGCTGTATCCGCATTATGACCGGCGCGGTTATGCCCGGCTGTGCCGATACTGTGATTATGCAGGAGCGTACTGCAGTGGCTGGTGAATTGATTACCTTTACTCAGGCTCCCAAACTTGGCGACAACGTGCGCCTTGCTGCTGAAGACCTTAAACAGGGGCAGGTAGTGCTCAGTAAAGGCCATAAATTAACACCGCGCGATATTCCGTTAATTGCATCCCTGGGCTTAGCTGAAATTCAAGTGTTCAGAAAATTGAAAGTGGCGGTCATTTCTTCCGGTGATGAACTTAAAAGCTTAGGTGAAACACTTTGTGAAGGTGATATTTATGACAGCAATCGTTACAGCATTATTGCGCTGCTGTCGCGTCTGAATGTTGAAGTTATCGACTTTGGTATTATTAAAGATGATCTGTCTCTGATCAGAGAGGCGGTTCAGTCTGCTGACCAGCAGGCTGATGTAGTGATCACCAGCGGCGGTGTTTCTGTTGGAGAGGCCGATTTCATTAAAGATGTTTTAACCGAGTTAGGTTCAATCGGCTTTTGGAAGCTAGCGATTAAACCCGGCAAACCTTTTGCTTTTGGTAAACTGCCGAATAGCGTATTTTTCGGCTTGCCAGGTAATCCGGTTTCCGCTATGGTCACTCTATACCAGCTTGCGGTGCCTGCGATGGCTGCCATGAGCGGGTTAAAAGCCAAAGCGCCGATTCGTTTTAATGCACTAGCGGCGCACAGCCTTAAAAAAGCAGCAGGGCGCACCGATTTTCAGCGTGCAGTCTATTCTGTTGATGATAGCGGGCAGCTGGTTGTTAGTTCAACGGGCAGTCAGGGCTCCGGGGTATTCAGCTCCATGAGCCGGTCAAACTGTTTTATTGTGCTTGAACAAGACCGCGGTAATGTTGAGGGTGGTGAAACAGTAACAATTGAGCCGTACAATGCTTTAATGGATTAGTAACACGGTACTAATTAAAAAATAAAAAGCACCATAAATATAATTAACTTTTTAGCACAACTAAGTGCCTTGGGAATAACTATGATAAACACTGATGACGTACATATCACTGCAATTAAAGAACTTTTACCGCCGATTGCATTATTAGAAAAATTTCCAGCAACACCAGAAATAAGCGAAACAGTTGCCGGCTCTCGTCATGCGATCAGTGAAATCCTAAGCAGTAAAGACGATCGTGTCTTAGTGATTATTGGTCCTTGTTCAATTCATGATACGAAAGCGGCGCTTGAGTATGCTGAAAAACTGGCACCACTGCGTGAAAAATACAAAGATACATTAGAAATTGTAATGCGTGTTTATTTTGAAAAACCGCGTACCACAGTAGGCTGGAAAGGTCTGATTAATGATCCGGAATTAAACGGCACTTTCAATATTAATAAAGGTTTACGCACTGGCCGTAAATTATTGTTAGATATCAATGCAATGGGGCTTCCTGCTGCCACTGAGTTCTTAGATATGATCACCCCGCAGTATGTTGGTGACTTAATGACCTGGGGCGCAATCGGTGCACGTACAACTGAGTCTCAGGTTCATCGTGAACTGGCATCTGGTCTTTCCTGCCCTGTTGGTTTCAAAAACGGTACTGACGGTACAATTAAAGTGGCCGTAGATGCAATTGGTGCAGCTAATGCTTCTCACCATTTCCTGTCAGTGAATAAATTCGGCCATAGTGCAATTGTTGAAACTGCTGGTAACCCGGACTGCCATATCATTTTACGCGGTGGTAAAGCACCGAACTATAGTGCTGATGACGTTGCCGCTATCAAAGCTGATTTGAATAAATCAGGTTTGCCGGAAACATTAATGATCGATTTCAGTCACGCAAATTCTGAGAAAAAATTTGAAAACCAAATGAAAGTTTGTGCTGATGTCTGCTCTCAAATTGCCGCTGGTGATAAAGCGATTTCCGGCGTAATGGTTGAAAGTCACTTAGTTGAAGGCCGTCAGGATCTAGTCGATGATACCGCCGCAACATACGGACAAAGTATCACTGATGCTTGTATCGGCTGGGCTGATACTGAAGAGTTATTATCGCAGCTTGCGGCTGCAGTGCTGACTCGACGCGCTTAATACTATTCAAAGTATTATCAAGCACTGTTTCGACGGTGCTTTTTTTTATCTGAAATTTACTAATTAAGAGAGCTGCTGTGAACGGATCTGCAGGTACTACAAAAAATGCACCTATTATGATTTTAGGCTGTACCAGTGATGCCGGAAAATCTCTAGTGGTTACCGCAATCTGCCGTCTTCTGGCGAACCGAGGTATAAAAGTCGTCCCCTTTAAAGCACAGAATATGAGTAATAATGCCGCCATTACGGCAGATGGTTTAGAGATCGGCCGTGCTCAATATCTGCAGGCTCTAGCCGCTAAACAAGTGCCCAGCGTTATGATGAATCCGGTGCTGTTAAAACCCAGTGCAGAAACTTTTAGCCAGGTCATTGTTAACGGCAGGGTAAATACAGAAATTGCTGGTTTACCCTGGATGGAACGCAGAAAACTGTTATGGCCGGAGGTTCAAAAATCATTAAAACAGCTTCAGCAAGACTATCAGCAGGTGGTCATTGAAGGGGCCGGCAGTCCTGCTGAAATTAATTTACGCGCCGGTGATATTGTTAACATGTCGGTCGCACTTGAATGTCAGGCAGATGTTTATTTGGTCTCTGATATCGATCGAGGCGGATCTTTTGCTCACCTTTTAGGCACCTGGGCTTGTCTGGCACCTGAAGAGCAGAAGCTGATAAAAGGTTTTGTGCTTAATAAATTTAGAGGGGACCCGGCATTACTGGGCAATGCGATGCAGTGGTTAGAGGAAAAAACCGGCATTCCTACGGTTGCAAACCTGCCCTATTATCGCCATCAGCTGCCCGAAGAGGACAGTTTCCGGCTAGGTGCTCAATGGATACGTGGGAAAATCAATATTGCGCTACTTTATTATCCCTATGCTTCAAATCTAGATGAGTTTGATCCTCTGATTTATCAGCAAGATATAAATCTGGTACCCGTTCATCAGAATGTTGATTTAAACCTGTTTGATGCTTTAATTCTGCCGGGCAGTAAAAACAGCGGCGCAAGTTTATCCTTTCTGCAGGAAACAGGGCTGGATAAACGAATCGCTGACTTTAAACAAAGCGGTAAATTAATATTGGGTATTTGCGGTGGTCTGCAGATACTCGGCAGGCAGATAACAGATCCATTAAATATCGAAGACGGTGATAAAATCGGACTCGGCTTAATTGATCTGCAGACGCAAATTTGCGAGGCTAAATCGACTAAGCAAACCTCGGTTAACTGGCTCGGTGAACGAATTAAAGGTTATGAAATACACCACGGGAAAACAACGGCGACAGCTGAAGCTCTACCTTTTATTGCAGAAAATTTAGGCTGGCGGCAGGGTAATGTATATACAACTTATCTGCATGGCGTTTTTGAAAACAAGGTGTTTTATAACTGGTTTATGAAACAGCTGGGCGGTTTGGAAAATGGTTTTGAATGGTCTGCTCACCTTGACTGCGAGTTAGATAAATTGGCGGACATGTTTGCTCAGCACGGCTGGTTGTAATCTTATTAAATAGGAGACAGATTATTTTTATTCTAAATTTTCGTCTTTTATGGATTGTCCTGTTTATCTCGCCGTTAACCAATGCGGATAATTTAGGCAGGAAATCAATTGAGGAAGCGTTAGCTATCAGCACGGTTGTGTCTGATAGTGATGCACTCACTTTTGGTATCGCTAATTTTGACCTGCAGTATATATTTGATCCCGATGATCCCAACTGGGGAGATGAAGAAACGCTGGAGCTGAAAAAAAGCCTGGATATTTTTGTAATACCTTATACCTGGCAGCTTGAGGATTTAGATCCTGCCTGGTCACATAAAATTGCAGTACGCGCATTTTATATAGAAGTTCACCGTGAGAATCAGGTTCTTCACGGCCTCACTAATGCTGAAAAAGAACGCGTAGTCGGTGCTTATGGACATTACCAGCAGCACTATGATTTCTCAAAAAGCTGGTATGGTGAAGCCGGATTAGGTATGCATTTAATGCATTATGAAAACCAGTTTGATTACGATAGTAATTTTCCTCCTGAACTGCGTGAGCTGTTAGACGGCAATGTATTTAATACGACAGCTGTTGCGTTAATATCAGAGCCGTTTATTAATTTCGGTTATACAAAGAAGCAGTCATGGGGGCAATGGCTTGCTCATAATAGTAATCACTATGTTTACGGTCGGGCTGTCGGTGGTAAAGCAGAAAATCTTAGCGAAATTAGACCTAAGGGCTGGCGGATAATTAACGGCGTTGAGTTTAAGTTTGATGTTCCAAAGTTATGGGGTGTTTCTGATTTTGTTGCTGTAGATTTCAAACGGATCGATGTGAGCGGAGATATGTCGCGTCTTTCAGATGACGGTTATTATTATGAGACGACTGTCGGCTGGGTTATTGATACTAATAATAAGATCCCGCTCTTAGATAATATTGGAATTGGTTTTACGATTAATTACGGCAGTTCACTGAGTGGTGGTACCCTCAGCTTATATTATAATGAATAGTGAAATAAACTTTTTATAAGCAGGGGAAGGGGCTCCCCCTGCGGTCATTTTTAGTTAAGGGTTTAGGCGTGTTATTTTCCAGTTTCCATCTGTCGGCTGATAAACAAATCTATCATGCAGACGGTCTGCTTTACCCTGCCAGAATTCAATGTTTTCCGGGATGATACGGTAACCGCCCCAGAATTCAGGTAAGGGAACCTCTTTACCGGCAAACTTTTCTTCAAAGTACTTTACCCGTTGTACTAATGTTTCACGATCACCAAGCTCCTGGCTTTGATGAGATGCCCAGGCACCGATACGACTGCCTCGTCCGCGGCTTTGGAAATAGGCATTGGATTCTTCTGTGCTGATCCGTTCAATTCGTCCTTCAATACGAACCTGACGCTGGAGCATATTCCAGTGAAACAGAAGAGCAGCATAGGGGTTTACTTCCAGCTCTATCGCTTTGCGGCTGCCGTAATTGGTAAAAAAGACAAAACCTTTGTGGTCCACTTCTTTTAACAGCACCATACGAGAGGAAGGGCGTCCTTCTGGAGTACAGGTAGAAACTGACATTGATTCAGGTAAAATTATGCCGCTGTTTTCTGCCTCGGTTAACCAGTGATTAAAAAACTCAATAGGATCATTAGTTGTTTTTAATGCTTTATTTTCGATAAGTAAGCCTTGGCCGAGAGTAAAAGCACAACGAATTTTACTGATAAATGACATGTTAATCTTCTTATTTTAATTAGTATGTTATGGCGGGCAGTGTATAATTTGTGGCTATTTTTGTCGAACAATTCAGACTATAGATTGAGATTTACTGTGCCTTGTACCTTTAAACACCAAGATTTAATTAATATTTTTAACCAGACCTTTTTAACTGAGTATAAAACAGAGCTGCTGGCTGGTGATGATGAGCCTGTTTACCTGCCGGCAGATGCGGACAATATACTGCACCGTATTATTTTTGCGCATGGATTTTATGCCAGTGCGCTGCATGAGACTGCCCACTGGTTAGTTGCCGGAGAGCAGCGTCGTTTACTGGTTGATTATGGTTACTGGTATGAACCGGACGGGCGAAGTGCAGAGCTGCAGGCTGAATTTGAAAAGGTCGAAATCATGCCGCAGGCGATTGAATGGATCATTGCTGTCAGCTGTGGTTTTAAGTTTGATGTTAGTGCAGATAACCTCAGTGGTATCGAGATTGACCGTTTAGGTTTTAAACATAAGGTTCATGACAAGGTTATGCAGTTTTTACAGGATGGTATTTCTGAACGTACCTCTTTGCTGGCTGCAGCCTGCCGCGATTTTTATCAGGTGCCAGAATTAACTGTCGAAATGTTTGATTATCAGGGGATGTATAACCGTTAAGAACGATTGTGAACCCTTATTAAAAATTACACTTAAAGAGAATAATAAATAATGAGTAAAGTTTTTCACCATCCGGTACAGATTTACTACGAAGATACAGACCATTCCGGGGTTGTTTATCACCCTAATTTTTTAAAGTATTTCGAACGTGCGCGTGAACATGTTATCAACAGTAATGCTCTGGATAAATTATGGCGCGAACAGGGGCTGGGTTTTGCCGTTTATAAAGCCAATATGATTTTTCAGGACGGGGTTGAATTTGCTGAAGTTTGTGATATCCGCACCACCTACAAACTTGACGGCAAATATAAAACCTTGTGGCGTCAGGAGGTTTGGCGTCCGGGGGCAGCTAGAGCTGCTGTGATTGGTGAAATAGAGATGGTCTGTTTAGACAAGGATAAACGACTGCAGCCGGTGCCTGAAGTTATTCTTGATTCACTGCAGATAAATGAACAGGAATAAGCGAATAACTGCTGTATTGTGAGATCTGCTGCCAATATTGAGAGTAAAACAATGACATTCGCACAAAATATATTAAAATACGGCGATTTTAAAAATCAAACCACTTAGAAATACAATTAGCGCAGAACATTGATGTACGGCACTAGTACCCGTATTTCCAAGTAGCTTGGTTACAACAATGCACTTTATTCGGTAAAGAGTAATTTGTGTTGTTATTAAAACGAAGTACTGCCTCATGTTTATTATAACTAAGGGGATTACTGCTTACTAAAAAACTAATCGGAGATTCAATGAGTAATGAAACGATCAGACGAGCGCCGCAGGCGTCATCCAAGGGAATGGATCGTTTTTTAAATTTTATAGAAAGAACAGGCAATAAAGTACCGGATCCTGCTTTATTATTTTTTTGGGGATTGTTATTAATCTGGGGGTTATCTGCTGTATTTGCGCAGTTTTCATTCGGCTTATTTCACCCAGTTACTGGAGAAGCAGTCGAAGTTAATAACCAGCTTACCGGCGCGTCCTTAGCATCATTTTTAGCTAACATGGTTAAAACATTTACCGGATTTGCTCCTTTAGGTATTGTACTGGTTGCTATGTTAGGGGTTGGTGTTGCTGATTCGTCTGGATTCATCAATACTGCATTGAAGAAAATGCTTAGCTTTACACCTGCTAAGTTATTAACCCCTATGTTAATACTGGTTGCTATTGTATCTCACACAGCAGCCGATGCCGGTTACGTTTTAGTTATTCCTCTAGGCGGCATTATTTTCCATGCTGCAGGACGTAATCCGCTAGTGGGTATTGCGGCCGCTTTTGCCGGGGTTTCTGGTGGTTTTTCTGCTAACTTTATCCCTTCCGGCATCGATCCTTTACTTGCCGGTTTCACTCAGTCTGCCGCTCAAGTTTTAGATGCTAACTACACTGTTAATCCATTATCAAATATTTTCTTTACCGGTCTATCTTCGATCTTAATTGTTGGTGTGGGCTGGTGGGTAACTGAAAAGATTATTGAACCGCGCCTTTCTAAAGTAGAAATTGATGAAGATGCTGAAACAGCACCGAATTTAGGCTCTATCAGTGATCTTGAGAATAAAGCCTTTAATCGTGCCGGTTTAGCTATGCTGCTGGGTATTCTTACATTAATTGTTTTAGTCTACCCTGATGACTCGCCGCTGCGTTCACCAACCGGTGATATGACAGCCTTTGATGCACCGTTGATGCAGTCCATTGTGCCGTTGATTTTTATCTTGTTTATCATCCCGGGCGTAGTATACGGAAGAGTATCCGGACGTTTTAAAACTCACGATTCGGTCATTAAATCAATGTCTGAAACGATGGGAACGATGGGCAGTTATATTGTCATGTCTTTCTTCTGTGCGCAGTTTTTAATGGCATTCGGGCAGTCAAATTTAGGTGTTATTTTAGCTTTGTATGGTGCTGAATTTTTACAGTATTTAGATATGCCGGGAGAGATGACCATTGTTGGTTTGATTCTGCTAACTGCATTTGTCAATTTACTGGTGGGTTCTGCTTCTGCTAAATGGGCATTAATCGGACCAATTTTAGTACCTATGTTAATGGCGGTGAGTATCTCTCCAGAGCTTTCACAAGCAGCTTACCGTGTTGGTGATTCTGTTTCAAATATAGTATCTCCATTGATGGTATTCTTCCCGTTAGTCGTTGTGTACTGTCAGCGTTATGTTAAAAGCACGGGCATTGGTACACTGGCTTCGATGATGATGCCGTACTCAATTGCTATGTTAATTGCATGGACACTCTTCCTGCTGGCATACTGGGCATTAGGTATTCCGCTAGGTATACAGGCGCCTTATATTTACCCTTCTTAACCTCTACTTAGCATCAAGGTCTTATCAGTTTGATAAGACCTTTTTTTTGCCTCTTTTTTTCGTATTTACAATTCTTCTTGTATTTCAATCAGATATTTATTAATTCAATGCTTATTGAATCCATAGAGCCATTGATGTCTTTCCTTTGACTTTAATGTGCTTTCAATGTGATTTATAGAGTGTGTTTGGGGTATCTTGTTGTTATGTAAGGGCTAATTTTCTCATCGCGCACGTAAGTGTGATTTTGATCACCTTTGTGGTTTGTCAATAAATATCATAGGTACTAAATTACATTTAGGAGTCGTTAATTTTTATAAATTGCAGGGGTTAATGTCATATGGATATGCTGAATCGATTTTCTATTAGTTCAAGGTTAGCTTTAATTGCCGTAATTACTCTGCTGGGGGTGTTATTCGTTGCCGGAGAGTCATTATTACAAATAAATGAAGGTTTATTAGTGGCTAAATCAAAACAGACCCAGAACATGGTAGATGCTGCGCATGGAGTTGTAAGCGGCTATTATGAACAGTTTAAAAGTGGTGAGTTAGAAGAACAAGATGCGCAGACTTTAGCTTTAAATGCAGTTAAAACCATGCGTTATGATAACGGCAACTATTTTTGGGTTAATGACTATTCACCAACTATTATTATGCACCCGGTTAAGCCGCAGCTTGCCGGTAAAGATTTATCGGGTGTTAAAGACAGTAATGGAAAACATTTATATCTGGAATTTGTGAGGGTGGCTAAAGAGAGCGGCGCTGGCCATGTTGATTATTTATGGGAAAAACCAGGATCCAGTGACCCCTTAGAAAAAGTATCCTATGTTAAAGCTTTTAAACCATGGGGGTGGATTATCGGTACCGGCATATATGTCGATGATGTCAGAGCCTCTACCTGGCAGCTTGCTGCAGATTTAGCTGTTTATGTTGTAGTCATTATTGTGTTTTTACTTGCAGGTTTATTTTTTATTGCCAAAAGTATTGTTATACCGATTCGTTCTACAACTTCGGCACTGCAGGATTTATCAAAAGGAGAAGGGGATTTAACGGTACGTCTTCCAGTTAACGGAGAAGATGAAGTTGCTAAACTTTCTTCCTCATTTAATGAGTTTGTAGAAAAAATCCACAACATTATCGTTTCAGTACAAAAATCCTCTGCAGAGGTGGAAGTATCCGCATCTGAACTTTTGTCTAAATCAATGGAATCTGTTGCAAGTACCGAGCAGCAGAATGCTGAAACTGCGCAGATAGCCACCGCTTCGAATGAGATGGTGAGTACGATTAATGAGATAGCGCATAGTGCTTCAACGGCCGCCGGACTGGCACAGGGAGCAAATAGTGAGGCGCTTGAAGGTAAGAAGGTGGTGACCGAGTCTGCTAACTCTGTGGAAAATCTATCAACTGAAATTCAGTCTGCAAGTGCTGTGATTATAGAGCTGGACTCTGAATGTAGCTCTATTGATTCGGTATTGTCGGTTATTAAGGGGATTGCAGAGCAGACTAATTTACTGGCATTAAATGCAGCCATTGAAGCTGCTCGTGCCGGCGAGCAGGGAAGAGGATTTGCGGTCGTTGCAGATGAGGTTAGAACCCTGGCGGGGCGCACTCAGGGGGCAACTCTGGAGATAAATGGAATTATCGAGCAGTTACAAAGTAAAGCGCAGGAGGCGGTAAGTGCGATTGAAACGAGTAGTTCTATTGCAGTTATTGCGGTAGAACAGGCTGCAAAAGCCAGTGATTCCCTTGACTCTATCGCTGGCTCCGTTAATTCCATTTCTGACGCTAATGATCATATTGCCACGGCTGCGGAAGAGCAGTCTGCAGTGACCAGAGAAATCGATGAAAGGGTGGTTGTTATTGCAGATTTAGCAAATGCCACTAATGAAATCGCCTCCGATATTAACAGCAGCAGTGATACGCTGAAAAAATTAGGCCAGAATGTAAGTGAATTAATGGCAACTTTTAAAGTTTAATGTTTGATAATACGCTGGAAAGTTACTTCCAGCGTATTCTCTTTTTTCGTGGCAGGCCTCAATAAACCAATAACGATTTGCAGTTAAGATCCCAAAGTCAAAATAAAAAAATCAGCATAACTTGCCAGATTTTAAAATATGTCTCATTTTATAGTTAGCTCTCGTTTGCTATTTTATTATATAAAGTCTGCAGCTTTATTTTGGAGGTAATGTGTTAACAGCTCATGATGATAGACGTGAATTTCGCCGCATGGCAATTGAAACTAGTGTAAAGATATTAAAAGGAACTTTTGAGCTGCAGGGGGTTTGTAAAGATCTTAGCAGTACTGGTATGTCTATACAATTAACGGATCTCAGTTTAAGAGCTGGTGATGAAATTGAAGTACAGCTTGGCACTGATGATCTTCGTTTTCCTCCTTTAAATGCACAAGCCAAGGTGCTCAGGATCAACGAACAGGGTGATGTTTTTATTGCCGCTATTGAGTTTACTGTCATTAAGTAATTGATTAGCTGCTCCTTTCCAGAATTAATTAACGCAGAAAAAACTCTGTGTTAATTTATTTTATGCCCGCTGATATCTTTGCTGCCGCTGCATATCTGTTATCCATTTTTATCGCGAGGGGCTGTACATTCCAATAATCAGCAGTTTAATCTGACTGCTGTTATTCCGCTTTTCCTCGTTTATTTCTGCAGCGGATCAAATAATATCCTAAACGTGGTTTTCAAATTGTTCAAGATATACCAGAAGATGTCCGCTGCGCATATCAAAAGATGCTTAGCTGGGGACTTACTGAGTACCTTATTGAACAATGAAACGGCACTGAATGAATATTATTTCAAAAAAATACAGGATTAAAGCTCCTCATAGACAAACATAGGCTAAAATCATAAAGGGACAGAAAGCTGACAGGAGGATATTATGCTATTTCATAATAAAGCGGGTCAATCTATGAACCTTGCTGATAATTTAACAATCAAAGAGTTATTAGAGATGGGAGTTGAGCTTACCATTTCAGAAAAAGTTGATCCTATGCATGAATTATGGCTTGCTGATGAGTTAAAAGAAAAACCGGAAGTTGAAGCTAAACATGTCCACTAAAAGAAATCCCTCAGTAGTTACTGGGGGATTTTTTTATACTGTGTGCCCTCACTGAAAACATTGAATATTATTTGTTTAAAGATTACTCTGTTTATCTTGTCATTTTATTATGAAGGATTAATATGAAAATCTATGGTAGTTTCACCTCTCCTTTTGTACGCCACTGTCGCATCGTTTTATTAACCACGAATTTAAAATGTGATTTTGTTGAAATAGATGCACAGCAAAGCGCAGAACTATCGCCGACTAAAAAAGTGCCTCTGTTAATTGACGGCGCGCTTACCTTAACGGATTCAAGTTCAATTCTTAAATATCTCAGAGAAAAAGCCGGTTTTAGTTATCTTGCGGAGATTAAAGATTTTGAGCTGTTTAATATGACTAATACTGTTATGGATGCCAGCGTAAATATTTTCTTCTTAGAAAAGATGGATAATATAGGTTTAAATGACAGCAAATACTTACAACGTCAAAACAACCGTGTTTTGTCAGGTCTTCAGGAATTAAACAATGCTGTCTCAGTCGATAAATTACCGCTTACCGATGGAGAAATCCGCCTTGCTTGTTTTCTTGACTGGGGACTGTATCGTAAACGTATCGATTTATCTGAATTGGGGAATCTTCAGTGCTTACTTGAACTGGCCAGAACAGATGAAGTATTTACACAGACAGCTCCCCCCGCTTAACCTTTAAATCACCAAAACTTAACCCGCAGGATTTATTCAGCTGCTGCGCTCGATATGAAACTCAGGTAAACAGTCTTCACCTTGAAAATGCGTTAACTGAAATTGTTTACCCTTGCTTTTACTATTAATACATACTGCAATGCAATGTTTTTGATCTGGGTAAGTTAAGCAGCTGTACCAGTCTTTTTCATTTTTAATCGGACTATTATTTGAAAACGACAGGCAGATATTATCGTTGAACTTCCCTGTTTCAGCTTCAGTGACCTTAAAGCTGAAAGTGTCTAATCCCTGGCTGATACCAAGCCCGGTTGCTTTAACGAATGCTTCTTTTAATGTCCAGTACTCAAAAAAACGCCTGTGCAGCTGTGCAGACTCAAGGCCTTTTAAACTTTGATATTCTTCAGCTGAGAAATAGCGTTTGGCAATAGCTTCAATACTAACTCTGCGTGACAGATTTTCTACATCGCAGCCGATATCATGCTCCAGGCATACAGAGCAAACCACTAAATCATCGTTGTGACTCAGATTAAAACGCAGAGCAGGCGAGGTATTGTTTAATTCGGGTTTACCATGCTCTGAAATAGTGAATGACAAGTCTTGAGGTTTTATCTCTGCATATTGAGATAAAACGAAACGAACAAAAGCACGTGTGATCAGCGCGTTGTGCTGTGCTTTCGGCGAACGGTAACGGTTTACTTTTTCAATTTCAGATTGAGTCAGTACTCTTTTTAAAGAGTTTAATACTTGCAGATCAGTTATTTTATGAGGTTGAATCCTCCACAAGTGGACATCACTATTTAATAAGGTTTTATTTGCAGAAGGGTTGTTAAAAGGCAAAATGCTTCCAGTGGTTTGTTAAAAGGACGATAGGAATATTAACAGGGAAAGCGGGATCAAAAAAGGGATAGTCAGGCTATCCCTTTTTTACTGCGTAAAAATGATTTATTTTGCAGTATCGTGAACTTTAAATGTATTGATTTTTTTATTTACTTCACGGCGCTCTTTAGAAAGTTCTGCACCTTTGATGATATGATCATCTACGCGGTCTTCGTAGTCAGACTGCATGTTTTTGATAATATTTACGATATCTTCTTGTTTCATGTTAGGCGTAATGTAGTCTACTAGGTTAGCCAGCAGATCAACACGTTTGCGGTTATCACGAACTTTTTGGTCATTATCAAGGATTTCACGTTTTAGTTTATTTTTACGGCGAGTATTTTTCACCAATTCAAGCACGTTACCCATTAAGTACACCTTTTATTTTAATATTCAAAGTATTTTAACATCGATGACGGAGTTGTTACCGTTATGAAATCAATAAAACTCTTCTTTCATTTGCGGACATTATACCTATTGTGGCAGACAACGGCATAGTTATTTTTAAATAATTGTGGATGCAGTTAATTAAAGCTCTTTGATAATTGTTTCAATAACATCTTGAAGTGTTTCAGGTTCCTGTGCGCCTGAAAGTAAATATTGTTTATTAAAGATAAAGGCGGGTACTGCTCGAACTTCATTCTGCAGCCAGAAGTTCTGTTCATCGCGCACGTTTTGTGCAAAACACTGAGACTGTAAAATTTTCTTTGCATCCTCTCTATTCAAACCAATTTGTTCGGCAGCTTCAAGCAGTACATCAATATCGCTAGGATCCTGCTGCCGAGTGAAATAGCCGTCAAATAGTGTCAGTTTGAGTTCTGTCTGCTTATTTTGAATTTTTGCCCAGTATAGTAACTGATGAGCAAGAAAGGTATTAACAATTCGAGAGTCTTTGTGATAACAAAACTCAAAATCTAATGTATTGCCGATTTCAGTAATGTATTGGCAGTTTTTTATATTTTGTTCTTTACTGAAGCCATACTTCTCCTGAAGGTGGTGATTTAAATTCTGCCCTTCAGGAGGCATTTCAGGATTCAGTTCGAAAGGCTGCCAGTATATGTTGAACTGTACTTTTTCGGTCATATTAGACATTGCCTGTTCTAATTTTTTGTAACCAATAATGCACCAGGGGCACATCACGTCCGATATGATATCAATACGAATGAGTGGAAGTTGTGACATATTTTTCTCTTTACATAGTGCAGTAATATCTGTGTAACTCGTATGATTTTAGCATGTAATTACCTAATGCCTGTTTTTCAGCCGTAGTCAGATGAAAAGACCGGCTTAAGGCAGATAATAGTTTGCTCTAACATTAAGCATTCTCCTTATATTTTCAGTGGATGCCGCCAAGTTGATCGGAAGTTTTTTACACAAGAGTGTTTTGTGTATCTGTTTGGTCAAAAATACATCTTGTTAAGATGGTCGGCATCTCTGGTAATCCACTGACTGAGATAGGTAAATCACCAGCCCCATGGCTTCTGCGCTGGCGGACAATTTTACAAATATGTTTATCCAGTCACGCTTTGTAACAATAGAAATCCAATCTGTTGAATTGAGTTCATTTTGTCTATAGTGTGACTGCAATTTTATTGTTTTATTATTTCCGCACAGGGAAACTGTATTTGATGCGGAATTTCGAAGCGAGGGAATATCGGCTTTATAAATAATAGTGACCGAGCATTATAAATCATCTGCATGATCTGTTGCCCTGTCATATAACGGGAGTATAGAAATGAAAATTGAATACAGGGTAAATAAAGTAATTTCAGAAAAGCAGTTTGTTGATTTGTTAGATAATACATCACTTGCAGAACGAAGGCCTATCGGTAATTCTAAGTATATTGCCGGTATGCTGAAGAACTCCAATTTAATCGTTTCTGCCTGGGTGGAAGAGGAACTGATCGGTATTGCACGGGCTATGACTGATTTTTATTACTGCTGTTATATATCAGATCTTGCTGTGCATGAAAAAGCGCAAGATAACGGTGTTGGTAAGGAGCTGCTGCAGTTAACCACACAGCAGGTTAATAAAGACTGTAAACTTATATTATTGTCAGTACCTCAGACGGAAGATTACTACCCTCATATGGGATTTGAAGTACATGACCGTGCCTGGGTTTTATCTTCAGCAAAGCAGCTGAGAAACTAAACAGCTGAGTGCTTTAGCAGCCGACAAGCGACTTCTTCTTATGCATGCCCAGGCAGCCTGGGTATGTTAATCCGTCTGTCTATTTTTCACTTTTACTTTATTGTTATTGTCTCTACTTTGACGAATTAACGTATTGTCGGTTACATGTGCCGCTGATTTTAGCAGTCTGTCGTATAATACAACGTTTACTGTCGCAGCCAGATTCATACAGCCGATTGTAGGAATATAAACTACAGCATCAGCCTGGTTGATCAGCTTTTGACTAATGGTACCGTCTTCCGGACCAAATATGTAAAAAGCGTTATCCGGATGCTCAAATGCAGGTAAGGGGACAGCTCCTTCAACAAGGTCAACACATATGACTTTAATATCATCACTTTTATTGTCGAGCAGATTTTTCACTCCTATTAACGGCACCGAAGAACTGATTTTTTTAGTATCAGTATTGAGTTTTACAGCGCGATCATAACGCTCTCCGGTATACATTACTTTATCAGCTGCATAACAGCCAGCAGCCCGCATTACGGCACCTACATTGGTCGCGCTTTTAGGGTTAAGCAGCCCGAGGTGTACTTTTTTTTCTGACATTGATTACTTCTGTGTTTATTGTTGAGGATGAATATTTCGACAATCTACCCGAAGATGCAGGGTTCAGCAAGTCGGGAGGTTAAACATGTAAGGAAAACCCGGTAGATACTAGGTCTGACTAATAAATGTATAGTGGCTGGTAACGGATATCGGCTCCTGAGCTGCCTGAAAAGACAGATTAAGGAGCCTAGTATAAATGATTAAATAACGAATTGATCCACGTCTTTAATTATCTGAGCACCGATAGCAGATAATTGTTCACTGGTTTTTACGGTTTCGTTGGCCGCTTCATTGGTAACTTCAGTTGCGTCGGAAATATTGGTGACATTACGGGCAATTTCTTCGGTAACATTAGTCTGCTGTTCAGATGCGGTGGCAATCTGAATGTTCATTTCCGAAATACGCGACACAGACTCAGAAATTCGGCTAAGTGACAGGCCTGCTTCACCGGCTTTCTGTACGCTGACATCACTAGTTTCGCGGCTTTTCTTCATGGATTCAACCGCACGCGCAGCACCATTTTGTAAGCTGGCAATCTTGGCATTTATCTCCTCGGTACTGTCTTGTGTTTTACCGGCAAGATTGCGAACTTCATCAGCAACCACAGCAAAACCGCGCCCTTGTTCACCGGCTCTGGCGGCTTCTATCGCAGCGTTTAAAGCGAGCAGATTAGTTTGATCTGCTATACCCTTAATAACGTCTAAGACGGTACTGATATCTGTCACTTCGATTTCCAGTTCGGCAATAACCTGCTCTGCTTCACCAAGGTTATCCGCAAGCCCTTGGATGGAGGAAATTGCTTCATCGACTACCTGGTTAATCACCTGGCCTTCATTGTCTGCATCCTGGGCTGCTTCCGCGGCTCCCTGAGCATTAACGGCAATCTGACCAGCAGCTGCTGACATTTCGGCTACTGCAGTTGCAACCTGCTCTGTCTCCTGTCTCTGCCTGTTCATCTCATACTTACTCTGGCTGGAAATGTCGTTCATTTGTGATGCTATTATTGTCATTTCCTCAGACTGGCTTTTAAATACTTTCATCATGCTGTGTATATTCGCGACAAAGGTATTAAAGTGTTCAGCTAACCTGCCTATTTCATCATTGCTTTTTATATCGAGACGTTTAGTCAGATCGCCGTTACCTTCTGCAATATCACGCATGGCGGCCTGCAGATCATGCAGTGGTTTGGTTAGCTGCATTAATAATAAACTCAGTAAAACAACCGCAATTAAGACAGCCGCATTGGTTAACAATAAAGAAAGATTACGGATATCTTCCATAGAGGAAAAGGCTTGTTCTTTATCAATCTCAACGGCTAGGTACCAGTTTACAGACGGTACCCCTTCAATCGGGAAAAAACCTATCAGGTGTGTACCTGTACTCGTTTCTACTTCAACTAACTGTGATTGAATTTTAATATCGTTATTCGGGTAAAGTTCACGAATGTTTTTATCACCAAGGCTTTTATCTTTATGGACTAATACTTTACCATCACTGTCGATTAGATATACATGGCCGGTCCCGGAAAAATTAACCTGTCCGAGCGTATCTCCAATATAGCCAAGCGATAAATCTCCCGCGGCAACACCGTCAAAACTGCTGTTTATTTTAATCGGAGCGGTGACTGATATCAGCAGCGCACCTGATGTGGCATCGATATAAGGAGCAGTAAAAGAAGCCGAGCCGAGCTGTTTCGTTTTTGTGTACCAAGGACGAACACGGGGGTCATAATCTGCCGGCAGTTTTTCTTCTGGATTATCCATCACCATGGTACCGGCTTCATCGGCAACATAAACATAGATAAAATTGCCTGCATCTTTAATCATAGACAGCTTGGATCGGTCCATGGTCGGGCTGATTTCAGTTGTACCTTTCGCAACTGCTTTAGTTGCCAGCAGCTTATCATTAAGCCAGTTAGCAATATTCGTTGAGGCGTTCTGCGATGTTTCTTCGAGGTTGCTCTGCAGGCTTGTACGCGTGTGTTTCATCACCACAATGTAGTTAACCACAGCCAGTATAATTAATGCAACAGTAAGAATAATACCTGAGGCAAGAATAATCTTGCGGGAAAAACCTAAATTATTCATAAAATCCCTTTATATTCGTAAGTGAAGGTTGTGCGCATAATTTGTGAAAGTTCTTGTTTATTATAGACGTAAAGTTGCTGTTCAGCATTGTAGAGCTGTTTTTATTAATCAACGACTTGAATCTGCCTAACGTCAATTAAGAAATGTCTGTCTGCTTTCGACTGCGACGAATACTCTAAAGCGTCGAGCGACTTGGAAAAAGTGTTCTAATATTTGTTTTATATAATATATTCATATGGTTATATTAAAAGTGCCGCTGTATTAGCGGCTCTTCGTTATAGTTCTGCATTAATGTCACTGCTTATTTAAATAAAAGCTGTAAATCAGCACAATAATTGGCGTGACCGGAGCCGCGGTATTAGAATTTAAAAAACAATCTGCATTTCCAGCTCATTATGGGGTAACTCTCTTCCGGCTGTTTATTACTGTGTAATATCAATTAGGAAAAATGCAATGCGCGATAAAATAAAACGGACACCTGCTCAGTGGATAGAGCTCCTTGCTAAGAAAGAGCTGCCGGCAATCACCTCGATAGCGGGTATGCTTGATAAGTTTTCTAATGATGATACCTCTTCAATTCCAAAATTAAGCAAAGCTATACTACATGACCAGGCGTTATCTTCTTGTGTACTTAAAGTCGTTAATAACTCTCATCGTGTCTCTATGCGAAAAGTTACCACTGTGTCTCGGGCGTCAATTGTACTTGGTATTCAATCAGTCAAAAATATCTGTTTAACGTCAAAAATATTAGACGGGCTGCTGCAGAGTCATAATTTAGGTCCTGAGGTTCATCATCGTTTAACGATGTTGATGGCGAATGCTTTTTATGCGGGATTATTAGCTAAGATGATGGTGCCGGATCATGCCGATGATACAAAAGAAGAAGTTTATTTAGCTGCTATGTTATATCACATAGGAGAAACATCATTCTGGAGCACCGGCAGTGATATAGCTGAACTGTTAATAAAGGAGGTTGATCTGCCGCCTGATAAATTTCAAAAATATTGTGCTGTAGAATGCGGTGTTGACTTTATCGATCTCAGCATCGGCCTGGCTAAAACCTGGAATTTAGGAGAGTTGTTAATAAAATCGTTAGATCAGCCTGAATCTCGAACCATTGAGATGCAGACCATCAGTTTAGCTAATCAGCTTAGTGCCGCCATTGCATCCCCACCAAAAACGAAGGCTGAATTTGATCTGATATTGAAAAAAATTAGTAAGATAATGAAAATTGAGGTGCGCTTTTTAAAAGAAAGAATTGAGCAGACTAGAGAGTTAGCGATTGAATTATTAAGTTCGTACGGCGCTTCCGTGCTGGAAAAACACATTAAAGCACTTCCAAAAGCTTCTCATTTCAGTGAGCAGTCGCTGCAGGTATCTACACATGCCCCTAGTCAGGAAAAAGCGCTGTTAACAGCTGTAGGTGCATTAACTAAGCTGACGAGGGGAGGTAAGAATATCAATGATTTTTTAACATTCACCCTGCGGCACGGCGCACATATTCTCGGGTTTGATCGCTGTTCGTTCTGGATGCTTAGCAGTGACAAACGAAACATTGAATCAAGAACTTCTTATGATAATAACGGCCGTGCAGAAAGTTTCCATTGTTTAATATCATTATGTGACAGTGTGAATATTCTTAGTCATGTTGTGGAAATGGATAGTACTGTACTGGTAAATGATTACCGGGATCCTAAATGGTGTAATTATGTTACTGCTGAAATTGAAAAATTAATCGCCGGGGGGGCTGTCTGTATTGCACCAGTGAAAATCGATAATAAGGTGATTGGTGTGATCAGTGCGCAGATTCTCACTAAACCGAAAAAGATCAATGAAGATAATTACTCGCAGTTCTGCTTTTTGATTGAACATCTTAACATGTGTTTAAGTATTATCTCCCACCAGAAATGATACCATTTCAGTTAATTAAATGGTCTGAAGTTACCAAGGAAAAGTTAATGAGAGCAAGGCGTTTGATCGAGCAGCTGCTGGCCGCTGGAATTGAAAACAACGGAGCTAACGTTAATTTTAACCAGTACGGGTGAGCAGATATTTATGCGGACTGGTATAAGCCAAACAAAGATAAAACCGCTTAATGAAGCGGCTTGATAAACGGGTAGTTATTTGACTTATAAAACTTCGATATCAACCAGAGACTGAGTAAACTCAGGCAGGTCAATTTCTAAATCATTTTCTTCACCGATCCAGTTAATACCGATTACTACACCGTCCTTAACAAGATCATCAATCCAGAACTCTAACCAGTCAGCTAAAGTGATGGCGGCAGGCTGATAGTCTCTCCACTCTTCGGTGCAGTGTACCGCTGCAAGTTCCGCGCTGGACCAAAGCGGCATAACTTCTGTTTCTTCATAGTTAAGAGAGTCAAGTACAACCCAGTCCTCACTTTTTGTATCCTGCAGCGCCCACAGCTGCTGAGTTGGTTTAACTTCTGTTAGAAACGTAAGTAGTGTCTGATTGGTGTCTTTCATGGTATTTCTCATTTTATAAATTATAAGCCTGCAGTATACGGAGATCTGCCTGGATTGACAGCTTAAGAATAAGGCAATAATACAGGCAGTTAAATACATATAACCTGCTGAATAATGACATTAAATTCAGTAATGGTGAAAACATCAAGAGAGTCAGTTACTTATATCAGGTTAAATAAAAACTACAGAGTCTGTGTTAATTTTCAATAAAATCAACCATGTTGAGTCTAATTTTTTGAAATTGTGAACTAATATGGCTTTTTGTAATTAAACCTGCCTTCCTTAAAATACCCTCACCGAATTGGCCTAAGATTGTTTTGTTTATATTAGTTTGTCTATATATTTATTAATTTGAGGTGGTAATGCTTCGCGATAAATACTTTTATATTATTTCATTTCTCTCATCAGCTGCACTGACTGCTGTTATCTGCGGACTTGCTGAACTCCAGATTCTTAATGCTCTGACCCTGCTTCCTATTTTACTGGCGGCAATCATTTTGACTGCTTTGTTACTTATCAGCAAAGTTAACAGTAAAAATCAGATTCGATATCAGTCTCAGCTTGCTGAGCAGGAGCCTCACAATTTAAAAATAGAGCAGGCAGTTGACGATTTTGAACACTTATTTGTTGAAGTGATTCCAGTTATTGAGAAACAGATAAACGTATCGAAAGATTTTGTGGAAAAAGAGATAACAACATTGACGGATACCTTTGTTTTGATGACTGAGCAGATCAGCCAGATTGAAGCAAGCCAGTCCGGGGGAAGAGGCGGTTTGATTGATCAATTGTTAACTGATTCAAAAGCGGTGCTTCTGCAGGTTTTTGAAGAGCTGAATCGTCTGAATAATGCAGAAAAGAGTATGGTTGAAGAGATTCGAACATTGTCGGCTCATACCCTGCAGCTGGATGAAATGGCTAAAGAGGTACGCAGTGTTGCGGATAATATCAACTTATTGTCGTTAAATGCAGCGATTGAGGCGGCTCGTGCAGGCGAGCAGGGGCGGGGGTTTGCAGTGGTAGCTGATGAAGTTAGAAAATTAGCACAAAGCTCTGCGGCAACAGGCGTAAGAATCAGCTCAACGGTAAGCGCAATAAATGATGCCATGAAATCGACCTTAGCGACGGTAGAAGTAACTAGAAATTCAGATGAAAAAAGCATCTGTGATCTGGAAACACATATAGAAGGTGTGTTATCTGAAATAAAAGAGTCGTTAACCTTATTTGAAAAAAGTACCGAAGTATTAACGGAGAATAACAGCAAAGTTCAGGAAGATATCTACCAGGTTATAACCACGCTGCAGTTTCAGGATCGCGTCTGTCAGATGCTTGAACACGCTCAAAGTAATCTCAATGATCTGCTGAAAATTGCAGCCGGACATCATGCTGTTAAGTTACAGGATAAAGCGCAGCAGTCTATTTCGGTAAAAGATATTATGGACAATATGGAACTGCGCTACACCATGCCCGAAGAGCTGCTTAATCATCAGTCCGCAGTACAGCCGGATAAAAAAACGGCTCATGCAGCAGCAGGTGATGATCTTACATTTTTTTAATTCATTAACTAAATAGGCACCAGATATGGCTAAAACAATTATGGTTGTTGATGATTCAGCATCAATTAGACAGGTCGTGAGCCTGACTCTTAAAGGAGCGGGTTTTGAAGTGATTACCGCTAATGACGGTCAAGATGCGCTGGCAAAACTGCAGGCAAATAAAACCAAGATTAACCTCATTATTACCGATGTAAATATGCCGAAAATGGACGGTATTACCCTGGTAAAAGAAGCAAAAAAATTACCTGCATATAAATTTACGCCGATGATGATGTTAACAACGGAAGCCTCCGATTCTAAAAAGCAGCAGGGAAGGGGAGCGGGCGCGAAAGCATGGTTAGTTAAACCATTTCAGCCTCCGATGCTATTAACAGCCGTTTCAAAACTCGTCTTACCTTAAACGTTACTGCTGCTGGAGTCTGCTGATGGCGATTGAAATTACAAATACCAATGACTTAGAAACGCTGATAAATATTAATGATGAAATGACAATTTATACCGTACTTGAGCAGAAAAACTGTCTGTTAACACATCTGCAGGCCGGGCATACACTAAATATTGATTTGTCGGCTGTCTCTGAAATTGACAGTGCAGGTATACAGTTATTAATTTTTATGAAAAAAACGGCTGATAAATTAGACAGTGACTTCAACCTGCTGCATCACAGCCAGTCTGTTTTCGAGGTGATTGAACTGTTTAATTTAACTGATTTTTTTGCCGATCCTATTGTGCTGCCAGCTGAGTGGAAATAGTCATGAATGATTTAGATGCTGCATTAATTACCTTTACCCAGGAAGCGCAGGAGCTGCTGGATGAAATGGAAAGTTCACTGCTTGTGTTAGAAGACACGCCGGATGATGCTGAAGTGATTAATTGTGTATTCAGGGCGATGCATACCATTAAAGGGTCGTCGGGATTATTTGGTTTTAATCATATTGTTAGCTTTACCCATCAGGCTGAAACGGTTTTAGATCAGGTTCGTGATGGAAGCCGGCAGATTGATGCACAGTTAATCTCGGTATTATTAGACTGCCGTGATCATACTGCCCGGCTGCTTGCATACAGTCTGGAGTATCCGGACCAGCCTCTGGAAGAGGAGCTGCAGAGAAACGGTGAGCTGTTAAGCGAGTGTCTTACTCCTACACAGTCATCTGCAGTAAAGGGACAGGCAAGGACTGAAAATATTGAGTTAGAAAATACTTCGGAAGAAAAGAACAGCGCTGATTTGAACGGTAACTGGCTGATCACGCTTCTGTTTAAAAAAGATGCCTTCAGAATGGGGGTTGATCCTCTGTCGTTTATTCGTTACTTGAAAACATTGGGAGAGATCAGAGCACTTTTACTTTTTGATAAAGCGGTTCCAGAAGGGGATGAGTTCGATCCGGAGAGCTGTTATCTACATTATAAAATAGCTTTTTCAAGTGAAGCAGATAAACAGCAGATTGAAGATGTTTTTGAGTTTGCTGCAGATGACTGTGAAATTAAAATCTTAGCCCCATCGGCAAAATCAGTTGAGTACTTAGCGTTATTGGAAGATCTGCCTGAGGATGAAATAGCTCGTTTAGGTGAAATGTTAGTTAAAGTAGGGGTGTTAACCGTCAATGATGTTGCCAGGGCTCTGCATACTCAAGGTAGTTCTCAAGAAGAGTGCAGACCGCTCGGCGAAATACTGGTTGAGCAGAATGTTATTCAGCCGAAAATTATTGAGCAGGCGATAAAAAAACAGCAGCAGGTAAAACAAAAAGTTTCTTCTGAATCCAACTATATCCGTGTTGATTCAACAAAATTAGGACACTTAATTAATTTAGTCGGCGAGCTGGTTATTTCCGGAGCCGCCATGGATTTAATGATTGAAAAAAGCGGACTGGATGAAGCTGAGGAGGTCTCGGCTACCATGTCGTCTCTGGTGAGTAACATTAGGGATACCGCATTAGAATTGCGAATGGTACCGATTGGTGAAACATTTTCCCGTTTTAGACGTGTCGTTCGTGATGTCAGTAAAGAGCTGGGTAAAAATATTGATCTTGAAATAACCGGCGGTGAAACCGAGCTTGATAAAACGGTTGTTGAGAAGATCAACGATCCGCTTACCCATCTTATCCGTAATTCATTAGACCACGGCATTGAATCACCAGAGCAGCGTTTAGCCGCTGGAAAGTCAGAGCAGGGTTCTATTCACCTTAATGCATTTCATGATTCCGGGCATATTGTTATTCAAATTGTTGATGACGGTGCCGGCCTTAATAAAGATAAAATATTAGAAAAAGCGGTTGCTAAAGGCATAGTTACTGAAGAAGCAAATCTTTCCGATCAGGAAATTTACAATCTGATCTTTGCCGCCGGTTTAAGTACCAAAAAACAGGCTAGCGATCTTTCCGGACGTGGTGTCGGCATGGATGTGGTACGCAGAAATATTGAAGGTTTACGCGGCAGTGTCAATATTGACAGTATTGAGCATCAGGGGACAAAAATAACTATACAGCTGCCTTTAACGCTGGCAATTATTGATGGTTTTATGGTTGGTGCTGATGGTGAGCGTTACATCATTCCTCTGAGCATGGTTGAGGAATGTGTCGAAATGAATGAAAAAGAGTGGCAGCTTGATGCCGTGCAGAATTACGTCAATCTGCGCGGCAGTGCAATGCCCTATTTAAAACTTTCAGAGTATTTTAACCCGGGTAAACAGTTTGGCAAAAGATCACGACAAAGTCTGGTCGTTGTACGAGTTGGTAAAGAACGCGCCGGTTTTGTGGTAGATGAATTACACGGTGAGCAGCAGACGGTAATTAAACCGCTAGGACAAATTTTCGAGAATATAGAGGGGTTAAGCGGGGCCACCGTCTTAGGTGATGGAAATGTTGCGCTGATCCTTAATGTAAAAAGCTTAATTAATAAGGTAACGGTAGTTTAGCGTAAATATAACTGAATAATTTTTTATATAATTGGAAGGTAAGCCATGAACTTAAAAAATGTATCAATGAAGGTGAAATTAGTTGGATTAATGCTGTTGATCAGTTTAATTCCGCTGGTGATTATCGCGTATTTTTCATCAGGAAGTGCATCAGATGCATTATTTAAAGAGTCTTTTAAGCAGCTCAACGCAATGCGCACGGTAAAGCATACCCAACTGGAAGGTTTTTTTGATGAACGTGAATCAGACCTAGGAGTGTTGATGGAAACAACATCTGCGCTGCTTGATTCACAGGTATCAAAACTGCTGGCATTGCAGGATTTAAAAATATCCAGCATGGAAAACTTATTTAAAGCGACTGAAGCGAATATTAATATCGCTAAGGATGATCCGTATTTATCAGAAGGTTTTTATGCCATTAATAATGTCTTTGAATTCGGTATTGGATCAGAACAGTGGCTGCAGCAGGTTGAGCAGTACGATCCTCGTTTTAAAGATATTGTTAATGATACCGGCTGGCATGATCTGTTTTTAATCAATCCGCAGGGCAATATTATATACAGTACGGCTAAAGAGTCGGATCTGGGATTGAACCTTTTTAATGATCCGCTGCTGAAGAACAGTTCATTAGCTGGCGCGTTTGCGAAGGCTGTTAAGGGCGGGCAGGAAGAGTTGGCGATTGGTGATTTTAAACCCTATGAACCTTCTAACGGCGATCAGGCTGCATTTGTGGTCGGCAGACTGCAGTTTGCAGAAGGTTATATTGCAATGCAGTTGTCCCCGGATCCGATTAATACAATTGTACAGCCGCGTATCGGTATGGGAGAAACCTCTGAGAGTTACTTAGTTGGACAAGTCGATAATGTCAGCAGCTACCGAAGCGATCGTGTTATCAAGTCGGGAAAAATAGGTGGAAAAAAATCCAGTGAACTTATAAAACAGGCACTAGCTGGTCAATCTAAAACAGAAATTATGGTTGGTAGTACCGGCACTGTTGAACTGGTGGCGGCCAGTCCGCTAAATATCAATGGACTTGACTGGGTATCGGTCACTTCCGGCAGCCTGGAAGAAGTATTAGCAGTTAAGGCTAAAGGGGATTCACAGGATTATTTTGAAAAGTATGTAGAAAAATACGGCTATTATGATTTGTTCTTAATTCACCCTGGCGGACAGGTATTTTACAGTGTCACTAAAGAAAGTGATTATCAGACCAATATGGTCAATGGTAAATTCCGTGATTCAGGTCTGGGTAAGTTAGTACGCCAGGTTTTACAAACAGGGCAGTACGGCATTACAGATTTTGCCCCTTATGCGCCGAGTAATGATCAGCCGGCTGCTTTTATAGCGCAGCCGTATATGAAGGACGGAAAAGTTGAACTGATTGTGGCACTGCAGCTTTCCTTAGGTTCAATCAACGCAATAATGAATCAGCGCGATGGAATGGGGGAAACAGGAGAGACTTATCTGGTAGGGCAGGATAAATTAATGCGCTCCGATTCATTTCTTGATCCCTCGGGACATTCTGTAGCCGCTTCTTTTGCAGGTAATGTCAAAAATAACGGTGTAGATACTGAAGCCGTTAAAGATGCGCTAAACGGTAACAGCGGCTCTAAAATCATTGAGGATTATAATGGTAATTCAGTATTGTCTTCCTATTCTCCAATAGAGGTGGGCGGTACAACCTGGGCAGTTATTGCTGAGATTGATAAGGCGGAAATAATGCTTCCGGTGGAAATTCTGATTAAAAATATTTCAATAATTTCAGCTGTATTCTGCATCTTAATTATTATTGTTGCTTACTTTTTTGCCCTTAGTATTACCAGGCCGGTTATTAAAGGTGTTGTATTTGCACAGGAATTATCAAAAGGTAATCTGATTGCTCACCTTGAAGTTGATCAGAAGGATGAAATTGGTCAGTTAAGTAACGCATTGATTGTAATGCGCGATCAAATAAAAGGTGTGATTGAAACCGTGCGCAGCGGCGCTGATAATTTAGCAAGCGCCTCGCAGGAGGTCAGTGCAACGGCTCAGACTATCAGTCAGGGAGCGGTCGAACAGTCAAGCAGTGTTGAAGCAACCAGTACATCGGTAGAGCAGCTCAATTCGTCTGTGCAGCAGAATGCGGAAAATGCCAGTGTCACCGAAAAAATGGCTACCAGCTCTGCAGGTGATGCACAGCAGGGGGCTACTGCGGTAACAGATACCGTTACCGCGATGAAGCATATTGCTAAGAAAATCCGCCTAATTGAAGATATTTCTTATAAAACCAATTTATTATCGTTAAATGCCGCTATTGAAGCCGCTTCTGCCGGAGAGCACGGCAAAGGGTTTGCCGTTGTTGCCGCTGAAGTAAGAAAACTTGCTGAAAGCAGCCGTGTTACTGCGGAGGAGATTAGTGAGCTGGCAGGTGACAGTGTTGATATTGCAGAAAAAGCGGGTGTGTTAATCACTGAGGTAGTGCCAAATATAGTTAAAACATCTGATTTAGTGCAGGAAATAAGTGCATCTTCAGGTGAGCAGGCAAGCGGTATTGCGCAGATTAGTGATGCGATGAGTCAGCTTGATAAAGCGACGCAGCAAAATGCGGCCGCTTCCGAAGAGCTCGCCGCCACCTCGGAAGAATTAAGCGGTCAGGCGGAGCAGCTGCAGCAGTCTGTTGCATATTTTAAACTGACTGAAGGCGGCAGTATAACAGCGGATCCCGCACAGGACTCTATTCACCTGAAGCGGCCAATGGTTGCGGTACGCCCGGAACATGTAACCCGCCCGGCTAGTTTAAATGAATCACATATTAATGAGCAGGACTTTGAAAAGTTTTAACTGTCTTGCTGCAGTGCGGCTAATCAAGCGCACTGCAGAAATTTAAAGTAGGAGCTGACATGAATGATTTAAGCATTAATAAAGATCAGGTTCGCAGTCACGAAACTGCAGCTGTAGAGCAGCAGGGGCAGTATTTGACATTTTTAGTTGCTGATGAAGCACTTGGTATTGCGATTAACGATGTAAAAGAGATTATTGAAATAACCAGTATTACCCGTGTGCCTATGACTCCCGACTATATTCGCGGAGTGATTAACTTACGCGGTAATGTCGTGCCTGTTGTGGATCTGTCTGCGCGTTTAGGTCATCAAGTCAGCGAGCTGAGTAAACGCAGCTGTATCGTTTTAGTGGAAGTAAGCTGCAATGATGAGAAGCAGAGTCTCGGCATGCTGGTGGATCAGGTAAAAGAGATATTAGATATCCCTGAAGATCATATTCAGCCTGCTCCAACCTTTGGTACGAATATTCGCGTTGAATTTATTCAAGCTATGGGACGTGTTGAGGATGAGTTTATTATCCTGCTGGAGATCAGCAGGGTTTTATCTGTTTCAGAACTAGCTGAATTAAGTTTAATGACAGCTGCAGAGCCTGCTCCTGTTTTAGCATAAACAGCACTGTTGAATATTCATAAACAGCTGTATTTAGGGGAATGCTATTTCTATTCAGATCACAACTCCCGAGTTTGAATTGTTCCGTCATTTTATTCATCAACATGCGGGCATTGATTTATCTCCTGCTAAAAAGGTGATGGTCGGCGGACGATTACAAAAAAGAGTGAACCATTATCAGCTTGCCAGTTACGAGCAGTACTACCATATAGCAACCCACCCGGATAACGGTCAGGAATTACAGTTATTAGTCGATATATTAACCACTAATGAAACTTATTTTTTCCGTGAGCCAAAACATTTCAGCTATTTCGAAAAAGAAATATTAGCAAAATGGAAAACCGGCCATTTCAAGGTCTGGAGCGCTGCCAGTTCTAGTGGTGAAGAGGCCTATTCACTGGCGATGCTGCTGGCGGAAAAATCAGGAACAAAAACCTGGGATATATTAGGCACGGATTTAAACCGTGATGTTTTAACAAAAGCATCTCGGGGGATTTACGGTATGGATCGAGTCGAACTGCTGGATCCCTATTTAATGAATAAATACTGTCTGAAAGGTGTTCGTTCACAGCAGGGCTTATTCTGCATCGCTGATAAGTTAAAACAAAAGGTCAGTTTTCACCGTTTGAATTTAACGCAGAGTCTTCCCGGTAAAATCTCTATGTTTGATGTTATTTTTCTGCGTAATGTACTTATCTATTTCAACAATGAAACCAAAAAAAAGGTTGTTGAACAGCTTATTTCAAAGTTGAAACCCGGAGGGTATTTTTTTATCAGTCATTCAGAAACCCTATCCCGGGTAACCGATAAACTGGTGATGGTAAAACCTTCCATCTATAGAAAAAAATGAATATTCAACCCTATAAAAAGACTAAGCGAATCATTATTGACCCTGGAGAATATTATGTGAGTTCAAACCAGGAAGTTATTTCTACCTTATTAGGTTCCTGCGTAGCCGCTTGTTTATATGATCCTGTAAAGGGGATAACGGGCATGAATCATTTTTTACTTGCCGAACGCCGTCATCATACTCCATATCATATGTTTAATTCAGAAGCAGGGCGTTACGGCGTTCATGCGATGGAGTTGTTAATTCATTCTATGGTACTTAGGGGGGCCAAAAAGAGTCATTTAAAAGCCAAGTGTTTTGGCGGCGGTGATGTGTTGAGCATTACTGAATCGGCGTGGGGAAACAGAGGGATTGGTGATGTTAATATCGATTTTATTCATGAATATTTAAAATCAGAAAAAATTCCCCTGATCAGCTCTTCTTTAGGCGGAAAGCATGGTCGAAATATTCATTTTATGGGCCATGATTTTTCTGTATTTATGAAAAAAATTAATTCCGGCATCGAGTTTCAAGTACAGCAGGAAGAAAAAAAATACTGGGAAAAAGTATTACAAAGCATGAAATGAAATCTGTTAAAGAGAGAACTGGCTATGATAAAGATCTTTATTATTGATGATTCAGCCGTAGTACGGCAGGTATTAACACAGGTACTCAACAGTATTGGCGGGTTTAAAGTGATCGGCTCGGCATCGGATCCTGTTTTCGCTCTGAAAAAACTGCCGGCAGACTGGCCGGATGTGATCGTGCTGGATATTGAGATGCCGAGAATGGATGGTATTACTTTTTTAAAAAAACTGATGCAGGAAAGACCAACTCCCGTGGTGATCTGCTCTACGTTAACCACTAAGGGCGCCGCGGTTGTCATGGAGGCGATGAGTGCTGGAGCGGTCGATATTATTACCAAACCCACGGTAAACTTAAAAGATTTTTTACAGGAATCCAGAATTTTAATGAGTAATGCTATTCAGGGCGCTGCTCAGGCTAGTGTTAAATCTATCAGCACTGAAGATCTGCTGCCTATTGTGCTGAAAACACCACTCAGAGCCATGGCTGAAACGACAGACAGGCTCGTTGCACTTGGTGCTTCAACGGGCGGTACACAGGCTATAGAATATATTTTAACGCGCTTACCTAAAACGTCACCCGGTATGGTCATTGTTCAGCATATGCCGGAAGCCTTTACTGCTTCATTTGCGCAGCGTTTAGACAGTATCTGTCAGGTAAGTATTAAAGAAGCTAAAAATAATGATCGTGTTATTCCCGGTTTAGTTTTGATTGCGCCGGGTGGAAAGCATCTTTTGTTAAGGCGCAGTGGAGCACAGTACCGCGTTGAAGTTAAAGACGGCCCTCTGGTTACACGTCACAGGCCTTCGGTGAATGTGCTGTTCCGTTCAGTGGCGACAGCTGCCGGTAGTAATGCTGTCGGCATTATAATGACAGGAATGGGTGATGACGGTGCTAAAGGAATGAAAGAGCTGCATGAAGCGGGTGGTAAAACGATTGCTCAGGATGAACAGTCAAGTGTGGTTTATGGTATGCCTAAAGAGGCGGTAAAACTAGGCGGAGTCGATAAACAGATACCGCTAAGCGAAATTCCTGAGTTTATTATGTCCTGCTGATTTATTTTCACTACCAATTTAACCAATTATTCAGTTGATTCTAAATTGTGCAGTTTCTTTAAAACAGGAGCTGCCGTGTATTTCAAGCTTTCCATACCGCTATTTCAGCAGTTTATGATGGAACTGCGAAGCCTGTCTTTAAGTTCAAAACTTGCGCAAAGAACAATCTTTGTCTATTTGGTTAAAGGGGCCTGAGAAACAGATCATTCCACATTACAGGCAGCTAACTTTGTGCTTGTGAACCATAAAAACTTGTTATCTGATATCAGCTGATATCTTTACTTAAAGAATAAAGGAGATGTCAGATGCCCGTTTTTCTCTGTACCTGGTTGTTTTTATTGTTTGTTTCGAAACTGCATGGTGCTGATAGTCAGTTTAATATGCGTCATGGAGTCACAGATATCAGCGAGAACGTTTATCAGCTGCATATGACTATTTTTCTTATCTGCTGTGTGATTGCCCTGCTGGTTTTTGGAGTTATGTTCTGGGCGATATGGCATCATCGCCAGTCTAAAGGGGTCAAACCAGCCCTGTTTCATGAAAGTACAAAAATTGAAATTTTATGGACAGCAGTTCCATTTGTTATTTTAATTGCCATGGCAGTTCCTGCGACGAAAACCCTGATTGCCATGGAAGATACAAGCAAAGCCGATCTAACCGTAAAAATAACCGCTTCTCAATGGAAGTGGCATTATCAGTACTTGAGTTACGATAAAAAAGCTTTAGATATTAGTTTTTATTCAATCTTATCAACTCCTCAAGAACAAATTAATAATCAGGAAGATAAGCAACCGACTTATCTGCTTGAAGTTGACAAACCTCTGGTTATTCCCAGTAATAAAAAAGTTCGATTTTTAATGACCTCTGATGATGTGATTCATTCATGGTGGGTTCCTGATTTTGCGGTTAAAAAAGATGCGGTACCGGGGTTTATTAATGAGGCCTGGACTAAGGTGAATGACGAAGGCGTTTATCGCGGCCAGTGTGCTGAATTGTGCGGCAAGAATCATGGTTTTATGCCGATCGTAGTTGACGTTAGAAGTCCGGAACAGTTTAGCCGCTGGTTAGTTGAGCAGAAGGCATTAAAACAAAACCTTGCTCAGCAGGAGCGTGCACTGCAGGATTCTGTGCTGGCTAAAGCGGAGTTAATGGCTTTAGGAAAAGATGTCTACAGCGCAAACTGTTCCGTTTGCCATCAGCCGACCGGCTTGGGTTTAGCGGGGGGGGGTCCTGCGATAAAAGGAAGTCCTATTGCAGTCGGTGATGTTGGTAGACATATCGATATTGTTTTAAACGGTAAAGCCGGTACTGCGATGCAGTCCTTTAGTAAACAGCTGTCCGCGAAACAGTTAGCCGCCGTCATTACCTATGAGCGTAATGCCTGGGGAAATAATAGCGGCGATCTTGTGCAGCCGTCGCAAATTATTGAGGTGAACAAAACGCCGCAAGAGGTGATTAAAGAGACTGGGGTAGATAAAACCGTTACGCCTAAAGTGGTGGCGGAAACGATTGAGATAAATGAGGTAAATGCAGTTGAAGAAAAACCGCACAAAGAGCCTGAACCATTAGCTCTATTAACTAGAGAGCAGCTGATGGTATTAGGTAAAAAGGTTTATCAGACTAACTGTGCTGTTTGCCATCAGTCCGGCGGCGAGGGCATGCCGGGGGCTTTTCCTGCATTAAAAGGCAGCCTGATAGCCACAGGTCCAGTTGATACACATATCAGTATTGTTTTAAACGGTACACAAGCTACCGCCATGATGCCTTTTAAGGCCATGTTGTCGCTTGAGCAGCTGGCCGCTGTTATCACTTATGAACGTAACGCCTGGGGTAATGAAACCGGGGATCTCGTACAGCCGCTTTATATCGATAACTTTATCAAGGGAGAGAAGTAATGACTGATTCCGTTGACAATAATCAGGAGCCCGGCGAGCCAAAATCTGCTGATAAAAGTTATGCTGCTGGTGTAAAACGCTGGTTATATACCACCAACCATAAAGATATCGGGACGCTGTATTTAGGCTTTTCATTACTGATGCTGTTAATCGGCGGTTCGATGGCGATGGTTATTCGTGCTGAGCTGTTTCAGCCCGGTCTGCAGTTGATTGAACCGAATTTCTTTAATCAGATGACGACGGTACACGGCCTGATAATGGTGTTCGGTGCAGTCATGCCGGCATTTGTCGGGCTGGCTAACTGGATGATTCCGCTGATGATCGGTGCACCGGATATGGCGCTGCCGAGAATGAATAACTGGAGTTTCTGGATACTGCCTTTTGCTTTCACTATGCTCCTGTCGTCATTGTTTATGCCGGGTGGTGGTCCGAATTTCGGATGGACTTTTTATGCTCCATTATCAACAACCTACAGCAATAATAATACCGCTTTATTTGTCTTTTCTGTGCATATTATGGGGATCAGCTCAATCATGGGGGCGATTAATGTGATTGTGACTATTATCAATTTACGTGCTCCGGGCATGACCTGGATGAAGATGCCGATGTTTGTCTGGACCTGGTTTATTACTGCATTTTTGTTAATTGCGGTGATGCCTGTTTTAGCCGGTACCGTGACTATGGTATTAACGGATAAATATTTCGGAACCAGCTTTTTTAACGCGGCCGGCGGCGGTGATCCGGTGATGTTCCAGCATATATTCTGGTTCTTCGGCCATCCTGAAGTTTATATTATGATCCTGCCGGCATTCGGTATTATTTCAACGATCATTCCCGCTTTTTCCCGTAAAAAACTGTTCGGTTATCATTCAATGGTGTATGCCACTGCTTCGATCGCACTATTATCTTTTATTGTCTGGGCACACCATATGTTTACCACTGGTATGCCGTTAGCTGCCGAATTATTTTTTATGTACAGCACTATGCTTATCTCCGTGCCGACAGGGGTTAAAGTGTTTAACTGGGTTGCAACCATGTGGCGTGGTTCGATCAGTTTTGAAGTACCGATGTTATTTGCTGTTGCTTTTATCGTGCTGTTTACCATCGGCGGTTTTTCCGGCCTGATGCTGGCGATTACACCTGCCGATTTTCAATACCACGATACCTATTTTGTGGTGGCGCATTTTCATTATGTTCTGGTTACCGGTGCGTTATTTTCAATTATGGCCGGCGTTTATTTCTGGCTGCCGAAATGGACGGGTTTTATGTTTGATATTCGTCTGGCGAAGACCCATTTCTGGTTATCATTAGTCAGCGTAAATGTATTATTTTTTCCTATGCACTTTGTCGGACTGGCGGGCATGCCGCGGCGTATCCCGGATTATGCGCTGCAGTTTGCCGATTTTAACGCGATTATCAGTCTTGGTGGTTTTGCTTTTGGATTATCGCAGCTGCTGTTTGTCTGGGCCGTGATTAAATGCTTTAAAGGCGGAGATACTGTGCCGGACAAAGTCTGGGATGGTGCTGAAGGACTGGAGTGGCAGGTTGCTTCACCTGCGCCTTATCATACATTTTCTACTCCGCCGGAGGTTAAATGAAAACTCATAACAAATTAGTTAAAAGACTGCTGCTGGCCAGTGTACTGATGTTTGCTTTTGCATTTGCTTTAGTGCCTTTATATGACGTTTTTTGTGAAGTAACCGGGTTAAACGGTAAACCATCGCTGCAGCCGGCAGAGGTTAGTGCTGAAGTTGTCAGTGAGCGTTTGATTGATGTTTCGTTTCTGACTCATATTCAAGGTGAAGCTCCGTTTACTGTTGAGGCAGAGCCGACAGTCATTACGGTAAAACCCGGTGAGATGAATCATGTGACTTTTACCGCTAAGAATGTAAGCGGACAGAATAGAGCGATGCAGGCGGTTCCTTCTGTCAGTCCTGGGCTGGCGGCCCAGCACCTGCATAAAGTGGAGTGTTTCTGTTTTAACCAGCAGGCCATTCTGGCCGGGGAGCAGGCTGAGTTAACTCTTTTATTTTATCTCGACAATGAACTGCCGGCGGAGATTGAGGAATTAACTTTGTCTTATGCAGTATTTGATATCAGCGGCAGTTAAAAAGCTCAATTAGATCTTCAGGGAGCAGGAAGATGAAACTTGAAACTGAAAAAAAACATGAAAAATATTATGTGCCCGCACAGAGTCCCTGGCCGATTATTGGTGCTGTTGCACTGTTCTTTGTCGCCGTCGGGGCTGGACTAACTGTGATGCAGATGGGTAAACCAGATTCTTCCGGGTTTTATGTTTTATTAGCGGGAGTTATGCTGCTTATTCTCATGCTGTTCGGCTGGTTTAAAAATGTCATTGATGAGTCAATGTCCGGGCGTTATTCACAGCAGATGAATATCTCATTTAAGCAGGCAATGCTGTGGTTTATATTTTCTGAAGTAATGTTTTTCATGGTTTTTTTCGGTGCTTTATTTTACGCGCGTATATTTGCTGTTCCCTGGCTGGGCGGCGCCGGCAATAATGCCATGACTAATGAGCTGCTCTGGCCCGCTTTCGAAGCTGTCTGGCCGTTAGTTATAACCCCCTCAGGTGATACCACTCAAGTTATGGACTGGACGGGACTGCCTCTGATAAATACCGTTATATTATTAACATCATCCGTGTCATTACATATAGCTCATCAGGCTTTGACTGCTGGTCGTCGAGTGGTGCTGAAAGGTTTTATGGCAGTTACCGTTTTACTTGGTTTGATCTTTTTAATACTGCAGATGAATGAGTATATCCATGCTTATCATGAACTGGGTTTAACACTGCAGTCTGGTGTATATGGCAATACATTTTATTTATTAACGGGATTTCACGGTCTGCACGTTACCCTGGGGGTTATTCTTTTATCCATAATCCTGCTGCGTATAACAAAAGGTCATTTTGATAAAAACAGGCATTTTGCATTTCAGGCGGCTGCCTGGTACTGGCATTTTGTTGATGTCGTGTGGCTGTGTCTGTATCTCTTTGTTTATGTAGTGTAATGCTTTGAAAATACGCTTTATATCTTGGATCTTAATAGTGCTGGTAACTGTCCTGTGCGGCGCTTTGGCACACTGGCAGTGGCAGCGCGGCGAGCAGAAACAGCAAAGATTAGATAATATCGAAACTATGCGCCAGAAGGGGCTTTTGGACTGGTCAGGAGTGAATTCTCTGCCGCTCAGCTTAAATAAAACCGGTCTGCAGCTTTCTTTACAGGGCAGACTGGACAGAAAACATTACTGGTTATTAGATAACCGCACCTTAAACGGGCGTAGTGGTTTTGATCTGCTGGTTTTATTTTATCCGTTATCAGGTGAGCAGGCTTTGTTAGTTAATCTGGGGTGGCTAGCGCAGGGGAAAAGCCGCCGGCAGCTGCCTGAAGTTAAGTTACCTGAACATATATCTATTAAAGTGCAGTTAAAGCAGGGAGAGTTAGCCGGTTTTTACCTTGCCGGTGCAGAGCTGGTCAGCACCGGCTGGCCGAAATTGATTCAGTTCATTGATATAGCCACTCTAGCAGAGCAAAGCGGTGCAGAACTGGTGAATTATATGGCTTATGCAGTGGATGATAAAACTTATGCTCATCCGCATTATCAGCCGGTTGTTATGGCGCCGCAGAAACATCAGGCATATGCGCTGCAGTGGCTGTTGATCGGCCTGGCCGCTGTGTGCTGTTTTATATTTGCGCTTCGAAGCCAGTCTCAAACCAGTGAATAAGCGGAGAAGTAAATGAGCAGTCAAAAAGTGTTAACAATATTTATTATTTGTTTTCTGCTGCCCTTAGGGGGCGCATTCTTATTATTAAAATCGGACTGGCTTCCGGGTAGTACCGTGAATAACGGACAATTTTTAGTGCCGGAAGTGAAGTTAGAACAATGGTCTAAAATTAACCCTAAACCTTGGGCGATTGCTTTGCGTGTTGCTGGACAATGCGAAAGCGGCTGCTCAGTATATATCAGCGAGCTTAAAAACATTTATCTGGCACTTGGCAAAAATCAGAATAAAGTCGATTTGGTTTTATTAGGTTCAGCAGGCCGACAGGTTAAAGGTTTTAAAAATTATACTTACCCCAGCGGCGCGCTCAAGGCTGATTATTTATACCTGGTTGATCATATGGGGTTAGTTGTTTTTTCATATGAATTAGATAGAGATCTGCAGACTAACCGTATAACCGCTAAAGGTCTGATTAAAGATCTAAAAAAATTATTGAAGTATGCCCGAAGCTCATAAATGCTTTTGAAAATTATCAGCAGTATGAATTATACCAATTCCGTTAATTGAATGACCTGTTTAGGCGTAGGAGAAATGAATGAAAGCAAGGCCTTGATTGCAGTAACTAGTTGTTCTAATTGCAAAATCAATAACAAAAACACAATTGTTATTTGTGTTTAGCTAGCATTCATTTTAACCAGCATAAATGAGTAGATAATTATCGGATTTGGTATTACTAAGGAGTTAATAAACCCACATGCCGAAAATAATCCCGGAACTACTTAATAAACGATACAGGCATTTACTCCTATTCTGCTGCCTGCTTGCTGTTGTGGTGGTTGGTCTAGGTGCTTATACCCGTTTAAGTGATGCCGGATTAGGCTGCCCCGACTGGCCGGGCTGTTATGGTTCTTTAGTGCCACAGGCACCGGATGATGCTTCGTTTAGCGGCGAGTTTAAGTATGAAAAGGCCTGGAAGGAGATGATTCACCGCTATTCCGCAGCCGCTTTAGGACTGAGCATCTTTATGCTATTTCTATTTTCCATATATCTGCGCCGCAGTAGTAAAACAAAGCACAAAGTATTCCCAATTCGACTGCCGGCTTTACTGCTTGTGCTGGTGGGGTTTCAAGCTGTTTTAGGCATGCTGACCGTTACCATGTCTCTGCAGCCTTTGATCGTGATGGGCCATCTTCTCGGTGGATTTGCTATTTTAAGCCTGCTTTGCCTGCTTTACCTTCGCGTTAATAACCTGCCGGCGGGGACCGATAATCCGGCGGTGAAGGATTGTCTGTCCGGCAGTTTATGGGGCTTGTCTGTGCTGTTAATTCAAATTTCATTAGGCGGCTGGTTAGCAGCTAATTATGCGGCCCCTTATTGTTCTGGTTTACCCCTATGCAGCGGCGGATGGAACGCAGGCAGCTGGCAGCAGGATTTTTCATTTTTTGAAATTTTTCAGTTACCGACGGCGTCTGAAAGTTATGAATACGGCAGGTTATCAGGGGTTGCGCGTTTATCTATTCATCTAGTACATAGATTCTGGGCGGTGTTTACGGCCGCTTTACTTCTGTTTATAAGTATTAGGATTTACTTAATAAGTGACTCCGATAAGGTGAAAAACTGTGCACTCAGCGTTACTCTAATTGTTATCTGGCAGGTGGTATTAGGTGTTTTTTTAGTTTATCTGCACTTCCCTGTCAGTATTGCTTTAGCCCATAATTTAACTGCCGCTTTGTTATTAGTGAGCTTAATTCGATTAATCTATTACTTGAACAAACTGCCTTCGCTACATGCAGATAATAAACCTAAAAACTCAGGCAAGGCGGAAATTTAACCTGTTTAAGGAGGAAGAATGGCGAATATAATGCTTCATACTTTTAAAAACAGCAGCGGGGCCACGCCACTCAAAATTAAAGATTATCTTGAGTTATGTAAAATCAAGGTGGTGGCATTATTAGTATTAACCGCTCTGGTTGGTTTGGCGCTGGCACCGGATGTCGGCCGAGGTTATTTTGTTCAGATATTAAGTTTATTTGGTATTGGTTTATTATCGGCATGTGCAGCTGTTATTAATCATCTCGTAGATAATAAAATAGATGCGAAGATGGCGCGGACTAAAAACCGGCCTTTAGTGAAGCGTAGAGTTTCCCGCCCTCAGGCTATGCTGTTTTCTGCTGTGATCGGCAGTTTAGGTTTTAGTTTATTAGTGCTGGCTGCTAATAGTTTAACCGCCTTATTAACTCTAGCGTCTTTAGTCGGTTATGCTTGTATTTACACCGTCTTTTTAAAACGCGCAACGCCGCAGAATATCGTTATCGGGGGAGTGGCAGGAGCTATGCCTCCATTATTAGGCTGGGTATCAGAAACCGGTGTATTAGCCGCTGAGCCCTGGATACTAGTGATGATTATCTTCACCTGGACACCAGCACATTTCTGGGCATTAGCGATACACAGAAAAGCGGATTATAAAAAAGCGGGTATTCCTATGCTGCCGGTGACTCATGGCGTTGAATTTACTAAAACATCTTTACTTTTATATACCTTGTTATTAACCCTCGTGTGTTTTTTACCTTACCTGATTGCTATGTCGGGTATTCTCTATCTTTGCGGGGTAACAGTGTTAAATTTTATTTTTGTCTACAAGGCTCTTATGTTGAAATTATCACAAACATCACATGGTGCTATGCCGTTATTTAAGTTTTCTATTATTCATTTAACCCTGCTGTTTATTATTTTATTCTTAGATAAAGCCTTGTTGTGAATCGTCAAGCTGGTGTATAAGGTGGGGAAAATACTAAATCAGGGAAAGTAAGTGAATAAACTGCAGTTAACCTTAATTAGAGGCCTGCCCGGCAGCGGTAAATCCACCTTAGCTAAAACTATCAATGCAGTACATCTTGAGGCTGATATGTATTTTATCCAGGCCGACGGCAGTTATCTGTTTGATCCTCTGCTTTTAAAACAGGCACATCAGTGGTGTCAGGAACAATGCCGTGTTCATCTTGGACAGGGGAAAGATGTGGTGGTTGCTAATACGTTTGTCAGGCACTGGGAAATGCAGGCTTACCGGAAGCTGGCCAAAGAAAATAAAGCAGACTTAATAATAAAAACCTGCCGCGGAAATTACGCTAACATTCACGGCGTGTCCCAACTGACAATTAGCAAGATGAAACGTAACTGGCAGGTTTAAGTTTTGATATTAAGTTATCCTCTTTTCGGCATGAATATTTCCTGTAAAAAAGTCTATAAATGAATGAATTGAACTGGATTATTGTACCTCTAACTCTGCTTGCACAAGGTTTGAGTTTATTTGCTGTGCTGACGGCTGTGTTATATCTGCTGCAGCGCTTAGTATTTTCCTGGATGTCTGCCAACCTGGGCGGAAGATCGGTATATATCAGTGCTGTTATCGGCACGCCGGTTCATGAACTTAGTCACGCACTTGCCTGTATTATCTTTGCTCATAAAATCAAAAAAATAGTTTTTTTTAATCCCGACGGACACGGTACTCTGGGCTATGTAAATCACTCCTATAACAGTCTTAATCCCTGGCAGGTATTAGGTAACTTTTTTATCGGAATAGCCCCTTTGTTTGGCGGTTTGTTAGTTGTGTACTTACTGACACTTTTTCTTTTACCTGATGGTGACAGTTTATTAAAGCTGCTTGCTTTGAGCGGTAAAAACAGTCTTAGCGATTATTCACTTTCTGCTGTTATTGAACTTATGAGCAGTTTGTGGATTGGATTGTTGAAAAGCTATCAAAGGGAGCCTTTAGCCGTTCTATTATGGTTTTATTTAAGTGCATCAGTATCATTACATTTATCTCCTTCACCGGAGGATCTAAAAGGCGGTTTAAGCGGGTTTTTATGCTTTTTGCTGGTCATTGTTTTAGGGCACTTGTGCAGCAGTTATTTTGCAGTTTCTTATTTAAACAGCTTATCATTACAGCACCTCGGCAGCTGGCTGAACCCTATAGCCGTTCTGTATATAATATGTATTGTTACGGCATTGACATTGTTGATGCTTATGCTGTTGATTAAAGGTTTTCTGCTGTTAATTCGCAGCTGATAACTGCTTTCGTGAAAATTAACAACATAATTTGTAAACGTATAACAGAAAGTGACGGCAATTTTTACTGAGTTGATCTTGCTCACGCTATTTGTTTCAGCCAGTAAATAAACTTATTTTTAAGTATTAGGTCACAGTATGCAGTAATTATATACGACTTGAACGGCTGTATTTGTTCGCTGGGCTACATTTACCTTTTAAATGTTTTTGTCTGCAGCACCTTTCTTATTTCGCTTCGCTATAGTGCTGAAGACTTTTTTATTTTCAAACGGATTTGCATGAAAATTTCCTGCAAAGCTATACATAGGACGTACTGATGAAATTTTTAAATTCACTTTCTATTCAAAACAGGCTGGTTATTGCCATGCTGACGGCTGTTATTATATCTACCAGTGTGGTGGGGTTTGTCGGTCACTCTAAAGCCAAAGATCTGCTTGTTTCCCGACTGCAGCAGTCCGATTTACCCAATCTGCTGCAGCGTGTTCGTAATGCGGTTGACGGTGATATATCGAAAATGAAAGTACTGACTAAAACGATTGCAACGAATCCGTTTATTCTTGACTGGGTTAATGGTGGCGAAGATCCTGCTCAAGAAGCTGTCGTGATTAAAATGCTCAACACTATTACTAAAGATAATAATTTAAGTAATGCCTCTTTTGCCGACAGAGAAACCTCTAAGTACTGGAATCAGAACGGATTTCTCCGTGTTCTTAAAGATGATAATTCCGATGGATGGTTTTTTGCATTTAAGAACAGCGGGCAGACTGAATCGGCAAGTACTTATACCGAGCAAAATGGTGATGTGAATGTATTTGTTAATTATCAGGATCTTAACGGTAGAGGAACATCAGGTGTATCAAAGTCATTTAACGATATGGTTGACTACTTAAACAGCTTTAAGATTGAAGAAACTGGATTCGTTTACCTTATTGATAATACGGGACTGGTAAAAGTACATAAAGATAAACAAAAAAGCGATAAAGTTAAACTATCTGCAATCCACAATAACATTAATGTACAGTCGCTTTTATCTAAGCAGGGTTTTTCGTTTCAGGAAACAGATGAGCTGATCGTGGCTGCAAGTTATATCCCAAGCCTGGACTGGTATGTTGTGGCTGAAGTACCAAAAGCAGAGCTGTACGTCGGCCTGAACGAGTCGCGTAATTATATGCTGATGTGTTTTGTCATTATCGTTGTGCTGTTTATTTTTATCAGTATTATTTTAGCTAAAAGTTTAACTAAACCAGTTAATGAATTAGCGGAAGTATTTAAAGAGCTCGGTGAAGGTGAGGGCGACTTAAGTTACCGCCTTAGTGAAAGCGGAAGTGATGAAGTTTCCCGTCTGGGGCATGGTTTTAATGCCTTTATCAGTAATATCCATACCGTAGTCGCTGATGTTTCGGCCACCTCAACAGATGTTCGTCAGGCATCGCAGAAAGTTTCTCAAGGTGCAGATCAATCTAGACAAGAAGCAGAAGGGCAGCGTGATATTGCTACACAGGTTGCAACTGCAATCAGCGAGATGGGATCAACAATTTCAGAAATTGCCGCTAATGCAACCCATGCCGCCGATGCAACCAATGAAGCAACAACTCAGGCGGAAGATGCGCAGTTAGTGGTTCAAGAATCAACGCAGAGTATTCATGAGATGGCGGAAAATATGGAATCGGTTTCCGTTACCATCGAATCTTTAGCGGATAAAAGTAATGCTATCAGCAGTGTGCTGGATGTGATCCGCAGTATTTCTGAGCAGACTAATTTACTGGCATTAAATGCTGCCATTGAAGCTGCCCGTGCGGGTGAGCAGGGACGCGGATTTGCTGTCGTGGCTGATGAAGTAAGAAGTTTAGCGAAGCGTGCAAGTGAATCAACCGATGAAATTCATCAGATGATCACGCTGCTGCAGAACGACTCTAAGTTAGCGGTAGACGGCGTAAGACAAAGCAAAGAAAAAGCTGAGCTTGGTATGACAGCTGCGCAGCGGACGAACGAGGCGCTTAATGAAATTGTGCAGAATATTCAGCAGCTGTCAGATCTTAATACCCAGGTTGCGACAGCAACGGAAGAGCAGTCGGTTGTGGTCAGTGAAATTAATGTTCATGTTCATGCGATCAGCGACAGTACTGAAACCAGCGCAACAACTTCAGCGGATATGGCATCTTCAAGTGAATCGCTTAGCGCAATGGCTAAGAGCCTGGACAGTCTGGTTGCTCGATTTAAAATCTAAAGATGCGGTGAATATCGATGCAGAGCAGGTTTCTGCATCGACAGAAAAATTATAGTAATACTTTTGGAATGAGGCTCACGGCAAGATCATTATAAATTGAACTTTTCCTCCAACTAGCGATCTGATCACCATATACTAACAATTCGCTATTTGGTGATAATAATGAGCGCTACTTTTTTGAAATACTTCGATTCCATCTCAGACCCTCGTATTGAACGATGTAAGAAACATAATTTACTCGATATTCTTTTACTCGCTATTAGTGCCGTTATGTCTGGCTCTGAAGGCTGGGAGGATATTGAAAACTTCGGCCATATAAAGCTTGATTGGCTTCGTCAATATCGTCCTTTTGAATCCGGGATACCT
>NZ_KB906976.1 GCF_000381745.1 Psychromonas ossibalaenae ATCC BAA-1528
AGTTTTCAATATCCTCCCAGCCTTCAGAGCCAGACATAACGGCACTAATAGCGAGTAAAAGAATATCGAGTAAATTATGTTTCTTACATCGTTCAATACGAGGGTCTGAGATGGAATCGAAGTATTTCAAAAAAGTAGCGCTCATTATTATCACCAAATAGCGAATTGTTAGTATATGGTGATCAGATCGCTAGTTGGAGGAAAAGTTCAATTTATAATGATCTTGCCGTGCTGATCAGGCTGGCTAGCTGACGAATTCCCTCTTCTCGAATTAAGGCACTCTGTTCGCTAAAATTCAAACGCATACAATGACGATATTTACCCGTTGCTGAAAAGATAGGACCAGCTGCGATATTAACCCCGTTTTCCCGCGACTGCTGCGCAACTTTCACCGCGTCAACCTGCGCTGGTAATTCAACCCAGAGCAGATAACCGCCGGTTGGAAAACTGATACATGTGTCAGCGGGGAAGTATTTATTCAGGGCGCAGATAAGGTTATCCCGTCCCAGTTTATATTCCAGGCGTAAACGCCGTACGTGCCTGCTGTAACCGCCTGATTTGATAAAATCAGCAATCGCCAGCTGCGGCAGGGTCGGACACATAGAGCTGCTGACATACTTATTATGAGTCACTTTATCGCGGTAGCGTCCCGGTGCAATCCAGCCGACCCGCAGCCCCGGTGCCAGCGTTTTAGAAAACGATGAACAAAGCAGTACACGTCCATCCTCGTCAAAAGATTTAATACTTCGAGGACGCGGGTACTGGTATGAAATATCTCCGTAAATATCATCTTCGATAATAACAATATCGTAGCTTTGAGCCAGCTGATAAAGGCGCTTCTTATGCGCATCGGGCATGGTATATCCCATAGGATTGTTACAGGTAGGTGTTAATAAAACAGCTTTTATCGGCCACTGGTCTAATGCCAGCTCCAGTGCCTGCAGACTTAATCCCGTTTCTGGATGCGTCGGGATTTCCATTGCTTTTAAATTAGAGCCTTTAATCGCCTGCATCGAGCCGTAAAAACTCGGCGATTCGATAGCCACAATATCACCAGGCTCAGTGACAGCCCGCAGACAGACGGACAACGCTTCCTGACAGCCAGATGTAATAATAATATCATCAGGATGCAGATGACAGCCCGACTCAAGTGCCAGTCTGCTGATCTGCTCCCGTAATACCAGCGCGCCTCTTATATCTCCGTAGGGCAGACTCAATGCACTTTGATGTTTATGCAGTTCAGTAATTTTCTTGAGCAGCGGTTTCAGTGAAGGTGCATCCATAATCGGCATCGCATGCTGTAACTGTATCGTCCCGATAGTATCTGTACTGAGCAGCAGATAAAGCACTTCCTGCCATTGTGAAACATCCAGAGGTCTTTGCGGCGGACGAGACATCTGCGGTAGTTTGTAAGGAGGGGTCTGCGCTGTGGCAAAATAACCGGACTTAGCACGAGCTTCCACTAAGTTTTCCATTTCCAGCTGTCGATAAGCTTCCTGAACCGTTGAAATACTGACCTCATGCTGTGCAGAAAGTTGACGGACTGAAGGCAGTTTATCACCGGGCTGAAACAGCCCCTGTTTAATATGTTCTCTTAATACAGCTGCTAATTTTTCATACAGTTTCATATTTTCTCAGACAGTCAACACAGTAAAGGTAAACACATAATAACCAAAGCAGGGACATTTTTACCATACAGATGCTCACATAAAAGACAATACAGGTTATTTCAGCCACGTCTGTATGGTTAAAATAATTGATTTTTGCATCTGTATTGTAAATGTAAGATTTTTTACAATGATTTATCAATAACAAACATAAACCGTTATTAAAGTTCACAACCCAGTTTCAGCGCAAAAATAATAGCATTTATAAGCGCACAAAATGTTAACCACAATCAGAAAACAACTTAGGAGAAGTATAGATGGATCAGACACTGTTGTTTGCAGTTATACTGTTTGCGTTTGTCATGTCCGTGACACCGGGCCCGAATAATATGATGTTATTAGCTTCAGGTGCACAGTTTGGCTACCTGCGCACGCTGCCGCATATATTCGGTATTATTATAGGAATCGCATGCCTGCTCGGATCTGTATTAATAGGCTTAGGGGTAGTATTTGAGCTCTATCCGGTTTTATATGATCTTCTGAAAGCCGCCGGCAGTATTTATCTATTATGGCTGGCATGGAAAATAAGCACAGCCCCGACAGATGAGAATGCGCTTAATCCTAAACAAAAATCGGCACACGCCGGCCCGATGAATCTGTTATCGGCTTCATTATTTCAATTTGTAAATCCCAAAGCCTGGGCAATGGCAATCGGCAGTATCAGCAGTTTTGCCGTTGCAGGAGAGCACTACCTGGAATCGGGTTTATGGATCATGGGCTCCTTTGCTGTCACCGGTTTTATAGCAATCAGTTTATGGACCTGTCTAGGGGTGGCGATAAGAAGTTTGCTGACCACAGAGTCTAGAAAACGTTATTTCAACCGGATAATGGGCGCTATGACAGCAGCAACAATATTGTTGATTTTATCTTCTTGAAATAACAAGCGAGACAAAAGTATCCCCTTCATTTATTGAAGGGGATATGCAGAAGCAGAAAATTACACGTAGCGTTTAGCGTTATCAGCTGGAAGTATCAGATTCTCAATAGAGAAAATATGATCTAACTGCTCTTCAGTAAGCAGTTCAAGCTCTAAAACAACCTCGCGAACACTTTTACCAGTTTGTGCACATATTTTACCTACACGATCACCTTCATGATGACCAATCAGCGGATTTAAATAAGTAATAATACCAATTGAATTAAACACGTGGCTTTCACATACTTCTTTATTGACCGTAATACCATCAATGCATTTTTCACGTAAATTGATGCAGGCATTATTTAAAATATCTAACGATTCAAACATGCTTTGCGCGATCACAGGTTCCATCACATTAAGCTGAAGCTGCCCGCCCTCTGCGGCAAAAGAGATAGTTGTATCGTTACCCATTACCTTAAAGCATACCTGGTTTACCACTTCCGGAATAACCGGGTTTACCTTAGCCGGCATAATCGAAGATCCGGCCTGCATTTCCGGCAGGTTAATTTCATTAAAACCAGCACGAGGGCCCGATGATAACAGACGTAGATCGTTACATATTTTGGAAAGTTTTATCGCCAGTCGTTTCAATGCACTATGTACCATCACATATGCACCACAGTCCGAAGTTGCTTCAATTAAATCTTCCGAAGGCACACAGGCAAGACCGGTTACCTGAGCAAGGTATTTTACTGCCAGCTTCTGATATCCAGGAGCTGCATTTAGCCCGGTACCGATAGCTGTTGCCCCTAGATTAACTTCAAGCAGTAATTTTGAGGTGTAATTTAAATTACGCACCTCTTCATTCAGTGTGACAGCCCAAGCGTGAAATTCCTGTCCGACTGTCATCGGAACAGCATCCTGTAACTGGGTGCGTCCCATTTTTAAAATGCCGTTAAACTCTTTATTTTTCAGCTCAAATGCAGCTTCTAAATATTCGACCGTTTTTACTAAGCTGGAAATACTGTTGTATACCGCGATACGAAACCCTGTCGGATAGGTACAGTTAGTAGACTGGCTCTTATTAACATGATCATTAGGGTCAATAAATTCGTACTGCCCTTTCTCTTTGCCCATCAGCTCAAGCGCTAGATTAGCAATCACTTCATTGGTATTCATATTAACCGAGGTACCCGCACCGCCTTGGAATACATCCGACGGAAACTGATCCATACATTTACCTGTTTCTAAAATCAAATCACAAGCTTCAATAATATAACGGCCGACTTTGCTGGGAATAACCCCCAGCTCTTTATTCGCCATAGCAGCCGCTTTTTTAGTCATTACCATGCCGCGAATAAACTCAGGAGCATCGGAAATAGTGGTTTTTGAAATATTAAAATTTTCAATGGCGCGTAATGTATGCACACCATAATAAGCATCGGCAAGAACGTGACGTTCGCCAAGAAGATCATGCTCAAGACGAGTTTCAGACTGAAGAGATTTGGAAGTATTATTCATTATTGAATCCTTATGGATTTTTTGTTTAACATAAATAAAAAGTAATAAACTAAGCGATTAAGCAAGGGTTATTTATCCGTCAACGCGCCTTGATATGGTGGTCATATTAAACAACAAAAGCAGGCAATAGTAGTAAGTTCGTCACCCTTTTGAAATGAAATTTATTTTATTTTACTAATAAAATAAAAATTATAAAACGCAATATATTCATGCAGTTACATAACCAGGTGACAATAAAGAAAGAAAAACGCACAACAATTGAGTGAAAATTGGACGATTTTATTTGCCGGCGTAACATTTGCAGAGCAGGGAAGAAAAAGCGTGCCGTCCTGCAGTCGCTTTAAACATGTTCAGGAAATAAAACATATCTATATATATACCCAAACTACCTGAAGATGCAGATTCAGAGGCTCGCTCGGATGCCAGATCAAGGCACAACATGAAGAGAATGGTTATTCCTTTTCAAGTGTTGTAACAAAGAGCTGGCTTTCGAGTGAGCCTCCCATAGGGCCAGTTGAGAGGCAACCATCTTCGGCGTTATGAAGCATTGATTTAGAATGACTAAACCTTCAACTCCATGCCTTGAATATGGTCACCTCTCAACTGGCTGATTCCTGCATCTTCAAGTAGCTTGGGTATAAAGGCACAAGAAAACAACGGACGGGAGGAATAAAAAGGACTGCACATACAGTGAAGACTGGCATTATAGAATTAAAACAGCCGCTCTAGAGTATGTTAACCGCTCATTTAGCGGCTAACATGCCGACTTAGTTCATTTCAGGTAATTATCAACAATCTGCTGAACCTCACCACTTTTTTTCATCTCAGTTAATACTCGATTATATTGTTTTTTAAAGTCATCTTTGTAAGGAAATTTACCGCCGTCAGTGACAAAACCTAAATAACCCTGCTCAGCTGAGATAACCAGTGCTTTAGATACGCCGCTGCCACTGTATTTTCCATTATCCTGAAGCTTCTTCAGTTCCCATTCGGTGGCAAGGCCGTCGTTCAAATAACAGTCAATACGCCCGTTAATCAGTTTCTGTAAGTTTTTTGAAGTGCCCTTTACTTCTTTCAAACTGATTTTTCCATCTTTAACAGCCTCCAGAAACGCATCTCCGCCGACAGTAAATCCAGCATTATTACCAATTGTTAAGCCGTAATAATCGACCGGCCAGGCAGGCCGGTCTTGTTTAGCTATTTTATCACTGCAGAAAAGACTCAACTCTTCGTCGAGAATAGCCGTTTCATATTCCATATAGGGACGTTTTTCCGGGTGAGCATAAGGTGGATAAAGCGCAAAAATTTTGCCCTTTTCAATATCAGAAAGCCCGCGTTTCCAGGGCGTTTTGACAAATGATATTTTATAGTCAGGCATTTTCTCTGCGACTTTTTTCAAGACGGCGGTATAGAGTCCGGTCATCTTTCCAGCCTGTGCATAGGAGTATGGTGCATAATCATCATCGCCATAAATCTTGACTTCTGTCTGGGCAGCAACGTTGAAAGAGCACAGCAGCAGCAAAGCACTTAATATATTAATTGTTTTCATAACGTAAACCTCGAGTAAATAACTGATACGAGTAACAGCACTTACCTGAGTATAGTCAGTATTAAAAACTATAAAAGAAGGCTAAAAAAGCAGGGAAAGGTTTTACTACCGGGCTGTCTTTAAGAACAGCCCGATAATCATTTCATAAGAACCGGCAGGGAAAACCTTTACAAACAAGCATGACTCTCAGCTCAGGCATACACACTGTTTAAAAAGTCAGATAATTTCTCTATCACGAATTCAGGCTGTTCCAGATTTGAGATATGACCGGCATCGGGCACCAGGATCAGACGGCTGCCGCTGATTGCATCCTGCATCAGCTGTGCTTCTAGAGGCGGACGAGGAATATCCTGCATTCCGGTCATAATTAACGTCGGTAATGTTAGTTTTTCAACTTCATCAAAGAGATCCCGGCGCCCGAATACCATGCGTCCTACTTGGGCAAGATCAACGGCCTTTTGTCCGCGAATCCCCTGCAGTCCTTTTTTAAAGCGGCTCACCAGTTCAGGGTTTTCCTGCTCTACATCACGAGCAAAGAACAAAGGTCTTATCTGCTCAATTAATGGCTCCGGCACCAGCTGTGCCGCACTTATCATATCCAGCATGGCAGAATATTTATGATGAGTGACCTGCGGCTCAAGTCCGATAAAGGTATCCATCAGTACTAAAGCTTTAACCCGCGCCGGGGCTAAAAGGGTTAACTCCGCTCCCCACATGCCACCAACCGATAAACCAATAATTGAGAATGTTTCAATTTCAAGGTGGTCCATCAGGCTTAACAGATCCTGCGCATAATCCGTCAGATTTTGTGTTTCGCCGGGAGCTGCGTCTGACTGTCCGTGACTCCACAAATCAGGAACAATGCAGCGGTAATGCTGACTTAATATCTCTATCTGAGGCGTCCACATTTCACTATCCCAGAGGTAACTGTGCCCGAAAAGTAATACCGGGCCTTGACCTTTATCCAGGTAATGCATGGTTTTAGAATTAATAGTGAATGTACTCATTAAGTATTCCTTTTTATGATTATTATCTTTAGCAGGCATGGTAACAGAAGCATGATACAAACTGCCAGAAGCTTAACAGCTTGATTTTAGAAGAAAAAGAAGTAAATAAAAGAGGCTGTCAGGAGTAGTCCGTGGATTTAATTACTCTCCTTGCCCAAACCGACTAACGGAGTGCCGTCATCCGCATAACTCAGCTCACATTTGCTTACTTCACCCTGAAACTCAACATGCGTATAGCCGCCTAAAGCAAATTTTAAAGCGCTCTCCGGCTTCAACCAGTCACCGTAAGCACATATATCTGCCCAGCTGATCTGCATAATTTTCATAATATTCCCTACGATAATAATGTTAATAAATGACAGTGCTCAACTTCAGGCGCAGTTCTGGTTTTCAGCATTTAAACGCGGAAAACCAGAATTGCAACAACTTAAGCCAGGCTCGGCTGTTCAGGCAGTTTGACTAACCTCTGCTCCAGCACTTTCAAAAGCAGTCCGTAAGCCGGTAAAAACAGACCTAAACTAACAACCAGTTTAAAGCCGTAATCGACACTGGCAATTTCCGGCCAGTGTGCCGCCATAAAACTGTCATTAGATGCATAAAATGCTAATGAGAAAAACACTAACGTATCTACTAAATTACCTATCAAGGTTGATGCGGCAGGAGCCACCCACCAGGATCGTGTTTTTCTTAGCTTAGAAAAAACAGTGATATCCATTAACTGACCGATCAGATAAGCCGCAAAGCTGGCAAAAGCAATACGGAAAACAAAATTATTAAATTCTGACAATGAATCTAATCCCTGAAAACCGCCCTGATGGAAAACAACACCCATCACATAAGATATCAGCAGTGCCGGGAACATCGCTTTAAGAATAATGCGCCTGGCGGCTTCCTGACCGAAAATTCTTACGGTAAGATCCGTTGCCAGGTATACAAACGGGAAGCTGAAAGCGCCCCATGTAGTATGAAATCCAAAGATTTGAAATGGAAGCTGAACCAGATAATTACTGGCGCAGATGATTAATATATGAAAGCTCGCCAGCACCAGCAGCGCACGACGAATTTGAGCGGTTGTTAACATTAACATATTGTGACCTTTTTAATGACTAATTAACTTTTGCGGGGTGAGGGAACCCGCTGTTTAAATTTTATTCCCTGACGTTACAGTAGAAAGCGAAAAAAATCGCAATTTATTCTATTGCAGCCCTTGTCGGGGTCGCACATTATAAAGATGTTTTAGAAGCGAGCAAGGAGAAAATAGACCGAACATGTACACTATCCTGCACAGCGTCAGATACAAACAATAAGTAAAGATTAATTAACATCCCGCGCTTTTAAAATCCCGTCACTAATTTTCACATCTTGCAGTCATGTTTTTATCTAAATTTATCAGTCAGCAAAATTTATAAACTTTCAAATAAATTAAAATACGTGATTGACATCACACTTTTTCAACATTAATATACGCCACATGTGATGAGGATCTACCTCGAACATGATTATTACAAAACAAACAAATATTTTTAAATAAATGAGGTTCCAATATGTTTTCAATTATCAAAAAAGTAACTGGTTTCGCTAATACTAATAACTACGAAGCATCATCTCCACGTTCTGTATCATCAGTTGCAGCTAACACTTACAGATATTACTAATATAATGGGCATCAGCAGTTGCCGGTTCACGCAAAGCGTGACACCAATAGTGCAGCTGTCCCATTATTATCAGTTTTTTCTTATTAGGCTTTAATTTCCTACCCTTAGTATTATTCGTCTTATTAAAAGACCAGCCTGATAAACTACCGCGCAGCTAGCACAAAACTTCAGACAACATCATGCATAGTGATAAACATCTTTTGTTTTTGTTTCTAGGCGCTGGTACAAACCCGATTTTTCCCCTGTTTCTTAGCTTTATATAAAGCTTTATCTGCTCTTGAAAAGAGTGCTTCAAAACTATCGTCAGTCTTTTTCAAAGCGGCAAGACCGATACTTACCGTCATTTTTATTTCTCCTGACCAGCTTCCGGCTATTTTCAACTTCTGTAATTCAAAGCGGATCCTTTCTGCTAATACTCCAGCTTGATGCATATCAGTCTCAGGCAGTAAAACTGAAAACTCTTCTCCACCGGTCCGGGCTAACACATCTTCAAAACGCACAATAGATAAAAGACTCTGACTTAATGCAGTTAAGACTTGATCACCGGCTGGGTGTCCGTAGTTATCATTAATAAATTTAAAATTATCGATATCCAGGGTCATAACAGTTAAAGGTAAATGATAACGTCCGGCACGATGGTATTCCCGCTGCGCATTTTCAATAAAGAAACGGTGGTTATTTAACCCGGTCAGTGAATCCGTATTCGCCTGCTTCTGGAGCTCTTCTTTAAGCTTATATAATTCAGTAATATCGGTAGAAAAACCAATAACAGCAGGTGTCGTTTCATTAATCTGATAAGGCATTTTTACACTCATATAACGCCGTGGATTATTATTTTCATCCTTAAAGATCTCTTCACAGGTTTGTTTCTGATTGCTGTTCAGCACCTGTTTATCCGAAATCCAGAAATTATCAGCCGTTTCTCTGCCAATAACTTCTATGTCCTTTTTACCAATAATATCTTCGACTGGAAGCCCGAACAGCCCGGCTGCTTTACGGTTAACATATCGGTAAGTACGTAAGTGATCTTTCATGTAAATATGGGAGTCGACATTATCCAGCACTGCATCTAATAACTGTTTCTGCTCTTTGATAATCGTTTCGTATTTTTTCTGCTCGGTGATATCAGTGGAGATGCCGCACATACCAATGACATCTCCCCGGGCATTATGCAGCGGCTTTTTTATGGTTTTAAAAACTCGGCTTTCACCGAGCGCTTTAACGAAATTTGACTCTTCGGTCTCCAGAGTAATATTTTCCCGCATCACCTGCTGATCATTGCGGCGCAGTGAATCCGAGAATGAGAAATCAAAAAAGTGACTGGCATCTCTGCCTATCACCTGATCGCAGCTCTTATTAAAAAGATTAAGCAGCGGCTGGTTGGTGAACGTATAATTACCGTGTATATCTTTAGTATATATATACGCGCCAACGTTATTTAACACGCTTTCCAGCTGATTAATTTTAAGCAGCAGTGCATCCGTACACAATTTTTTATCTTCCATAAACTCTTCCACCAAAAATCCTTTTTACGGCTCAATATTATAAACGCTGAAAACTGAGCTTAAACACCTGAACTACAAAATCTCATCCTTTATAACCTTAACCCGACACTTCGTTTCGTAATTATATAGTACCATTCAAGTATATGAGTGATCGGTTTATGCGTAAGAAAACTTAGTCATATTATTGTTTTTTATCCGCTAAAGAGCATACGTGTTTTCTACCTGTCATCAAGCTGCAGCCTGTTAATGTGCAGGAAATGCCCATAAATAAGAGAATTAAACATACAGATACAGAAAAAACGGCCGCTTAGTAAAGCGGCTGTTTAATTAAAAGTTATCTGAAAAGTATCAGAGCGTAACAGCGTCATTTCCGGTGCTGTTAACTACCCCATGCTTTGAATTTCCGGATGATAAGCTGCATCGGAATTATTCTGAAGCAGCGCCTTAATTTTATGCGCAACCCGTGCACAGTTATTTTTACTCTTTTCCAGTTCCCACCCGATAAGGTAAGTCTGCGTTAAGCATAAGTACCCCGCCAGCATCTCTTTGTCTGCAAACATGCCCAGGCGGATGACATCCTGCTCATAAGCGAAATATTCAGCTTCATAACCTGCTTCACCGTATATACCGGCCGGATCCCAGTCTTTATATAAAATGCAGCTGACCTGTTCGCAAAAACGTTTCGTTCGGGCATCTAAATTTCCGAGATCAAAAGCGGGCAGCTCGCTGACACTGTTTTTTATCAGCTGATGAATGCCCGACTCTGTCATTTGTCCTAATACAGGCTGATTAACATAAATAAAATTTTCGTTACTCATACGGCCAGGCATCTGCCCTTGTGAGTTGGTTAAATCAAACAGGTAGCCGACTAAATCTCCTTTCTGATCCGCAGCATTATAATCGACACAAACTACTTTATCACTCTGCACCTGCGGCATGCCGCTCAGCGTGTAATGACCTACCACTACAGGCCGCGTCTGACGCTCATTGTGCAGCAGCCCCGACAGCTCCTGTTCGGGAATATCAGCCAGCTGCTCCGGAGGCACTTGCGCAATACTACGGTAGGTTTGAACCTGATCACGCCACCATGCTGTGCGAATATGACGACGCTCACAACCGCCTTTATCAAAAAAACTGTGTCCCTGAGGCAGTTCGATTTCAGGTCCTTTAAGCAGAGTTTCACATAGCTCATAAAGCTCGTGAGCGGGATCAAACGCGTCATTCCAGTGATGCTCTTTTAAACTATTATCGCTATTAAGATACGGCAGTAAACGGGTTATAGACTGCTGATTCCAGCACGCATGAATACAGCGCACCGCACCAAAATCCATAAACAGAGGCAGCGTTTTAAACCACTTGATCCATTTTTTATATTCCAGGGAGTCTTCGACCATCTGCTCTAAAAACAGTGCATGCTGACGCTGATTTTTATCTGAATGCGCACGTGCCCAACAATCCGCCTTACCCGTGCGTTTTTTTAATGTCCAGCCGATAGCATTGAATTCATGGTTACCCATCACGCACCAGGCAAGTCCGCTATCACACAGACGTTTAACCTGTTTTAACGTATTTACATGATCGGCGCCTGATTCATTATGGTTATCAATAAGATCACCAACAAATACCACTTTGCCGCGGCTAAAAGCACTGTTCGGATCATGCTCGACAAAATCAGCATATGTTAACAGCTCATTAAGCTTTTTATACTGACCATGCACGTCTCCGATGAACAGCAGCTGTCTGGTCTCATCTGAGTGCAGACAATAGTTTACTCCGTCCAGCTTCCTGTCCGTAAGCTCAGTTATACGTGCCAGCCAGGCCGTAATTGTTCCCGTCTCGCTCATACTTGCCAGCAGACCGTTACAAAAACGATCGCCGCGTACCGCACGGGTTATAAATTTCAGGCAGGTAATATAATCAGCCTGTGCTAACCACGGTTCAAGATTGCCTTCGCCGTACAACTGCACATGCTGTGCATATCCCGGCAGTTCCTCACTGCTCCAGTCCCAGTTGAGAATAAATCCATAATCATGAAATGCCGGATAAAGAGAAGCAGTGAACTCATGTACAAGTTTTCTTGAGCCGTCTGTCAGTTTTTTCCGCTGCTTTTCTGCCTCGCGGATAAACGCAGCACAATGCGAGTGCAGCGGACAGGCAGCCAGAAGCTCAGCTGTCTGCAGTAGTTTTGCATACCAGGCTAACTTCTCTAGCCAGTGTTCAGGTAAACCGTTTAAGTCGTAATAAGCGCCGGCAATTTGCCCGTAAACTGCCGCTGTAGTATCTGCATCATCACCAAGATTTGCTGCTAACAACGCCCCCTGTTCAAAAGTATCGCTATGTGCAAAGCACCATAGGGCGGCTTCAAGAGACTGTACAACAAATCCGCAGCCGTAGATTTGTTCACGGCTTTTATTTATAAAACTGCCCTGAACAACAGCTGCCGTTTCTGGAGATAACGGAGCCGGAAAATTTTTCTGCAGCGCCGCAAATAAAGCATGTTTGTCCGCATAGGTTTCAGCAAAGAGATGGTATAAAAGCCAGGCGGTAACCTGACAAGCTTCAATACATCGCAGTTCTGCATGGGTTGTTATTGAGCTTTCCACCGCCATCTGCAAAGCAGTTTCAATGCTGACACCTTTAGCTGCACTGTAAAAAATGGCTATCGGTGCAAGACGCATCAGACTGCCGTTACCAGCTGAATTCTCTTCGCTTGAACCAGCATTCGCATTGCCGTTTTTCTGGTAACGATTTAAGGCTTGTGCAACTGTATTACCGATATCAAAACAGCTGCCGGTTACCGAATTCTCACCAAATTCTTTCCAACGCAGATAACGTTCCATCTGATCTTCTGCGCAGTGCCTCCCCTTGGCCAGCAGGCTGTCTGCCAGACAGAGCGCCATTGAAGTATCATCCGTCCATTCACCTGCTTTAAGGTTAAATGGGCCGCCGCCGATCATATCGGTTAACGGCTGGTAACTGTCTTTGCTTTGAAACTCTAATGTGGTACCGAGCGCATCGCCGAGTGCCAGGCCAAGCAGCGATGCCTGAGCACGAGATTCGAATTGTGCTGAAGTTTTAAAAAATAAATTAGTCAACGGCTGTTCCTCAACTTATTAATTTGCTCTTAATGCCGCCTTCAGCGGCAGTAGACGAAATAACAAAAACCGCAGCACGGTAAAGTGCTGTTATAACTTACGCTTCATTTTTGAGTTATTAAAAGTGCAGACAGAGGCTGGTAAAACAGAAAACAGCAGAATACTCTTTTCATTCCTTATTTAAATATATGAATTCCATTTCAGACAAACCGCGCTGACGCACTTAAGCCTCAATTTAATCTATTTATTTCATATAATTTAAATGGAGTTTAACAATAGCAGCCTTAGTTAAAAAGATTTTTTTTTCAGCACGTGAAAAATATGTTAAGCACTTACTTAATTATTGAACATGATTATCAAATTAGGATAGCTTTAAAAAATATGCTCCTGAGCTGAACTGAAACATTTCACCTGTTCGGAGCCGCTGCTTATTGTTTCTTACATTGGAGGTTGGGGCTGCCTGAGTTTACTGCTGACGTTGATTTTTATACCAATTCCATTAATTAGATGTTCTATTTAGGCGTAGGAAAAATGGATGAAAGCAAGGCGTTGATTGCAGTAACTAGTTATTCTAATTACAAAATCAAGAACGAAGCTAGCGTCCATTTTAACAAGCATCAATGAATAGAAAATTAGTGGATTTGGTATTACCATGCTTCTACATAATATCCAGAGCATAAAGCACAGAGATACCGATACTGCAGCTGAGCAGTGATCCAGCAGTGGTTACGGCAATAATATTAGCAGCTAAATTTGCATTGCCGCCCATTGAACGTGCCATCACGTAACTGGCGGCGGCTGTCGGCGCACCACTCATAAAAAACAGCAGACCTATCTCTATCTCAGAAAAACCTAACAGGTAAGCACAGCCGGTAATTAACAACGGTGCTAGTACAAGTTTTAAACTAGCGGCAAACCAGGCACTGCGGCGGCCGCTTTGTAACTCTTGCAAATTCAGAGAGGCGCCGGTACAGAGCAGTGCTAAAGGTAATGTCATATCTGCGAAATATTGTCCGGTCTGGCTAACCAGCGGCGGAATACGAAGCGTTAAGCTGAAGCAGATAACACCAATAAAAATGCTGATTATCAATGGATTTTTTGCGATTGAAGTGAAAACACCAGCCAGACGCCTAGTACTAATGCCTGCCTGTCCCTGCGTTAAAACAATCACCGCTAGAATATTGTATAACACGGTCACAAAAGCAACATAAACGGCCGCCAACGCCACGCCGGACTCGCCGTACACATTAGCAGCATAAGCTAAACCGATAATCGCAGTGTTAGCACGAAAACTACCCTGTATTATAACTCCATGGTCCTGTTTATCTTTTATAAAGCGCTTAATTAAAACAATAGTCAGAAGAAAAAACAGTAAATTAGCAGCAAGTGAATAGCTTATATAACTAATACTAATGACCGTGTTTTTATCTGCATTAACAATACTTAAAAATAATAATGCCGGCAGGGTCACCTGATAAGCCAATTTTGAAGCCGTATCAATAAAGGCTTCGTTAATTAAGTGGATATGTTTTAAAAACCAGCCGAGAAACAGCATCAAGCATATTGGGCCGGTAACTGAAAAAGAAAAAATCAGCGACTCTGCAAACATTAACGGCTCCTGAGAATAAAAGTGTCTGTTGTTTATTAACACCATAGTGCACTAATTGACGTCTTTCCTATACAGGGACACACAGAAAGTCTGTAACACTTTGCTGTAGTTCAAAATTTTAACTAATGAGGGAGGAATTGCGGGAGTTTTCTATTCAAAAAAGCAGCGGTTGGTTTGTCCGCTGCTGCGAAACAGTTTTTTATTTATTTTATAATAGTTGCTACCTGCGCAATTAATGCACCAAGTTTTCCCCACTCTTCATTATCAATAAGATCTGTCGGGATCATCCAGGTGCCGCCGCAGGCAAGTACAGATGAAACAGCCAGGTAATCATTGACATTCTCAGGGTTCACCCCGCCCGTCGGCATAAAACTAACCGGGTAAACAGCGCTTAGGGCTTTAAGCATATTAACACCACCGGAAGGTCCAGCAGGGAAAAACTTCAGCGTATCCAGTCCCATTTCCATCGCCTGCTCCACCAGACTTGGTGTATTAACACCAGGAATTATAGTGATGCAGCGCTGCTGACAATATTTAACCGTGGTCGGATTAAAACCAGGACTTACTACAAAATCCACACCAGCATCGATTGACTGATCAACCTGCTCCGTAGTTAATACTGTTCCGGAGCCGATCAGCATATCAGGATAAGCCTCACGCATATTTTTAATTGCCTGCGCAGCCGCTTCTGTTCTAAAGGTTACCTCAGCACAAGGCAGACCGTTTTCCACTAATACCTGTGCCAGCTTAGCGGCTTTGCCTGCATCTTTAATCGCAATAACAGGTACGACTTTAATTTCACTTAAACGCTGATTAATAGTTTTCATAATTTTCTCTTTAAATTAAATAGTTAAATTGACGGCATATAGTGCTTCTCAATAAGCGCGCCTGGGTGCTGAATAACTTCAGCCGCCAGGCGGTGTCCAGCGGCAGCTGACTCACTGATATCACCACCTGAAAGACGTTTGGCTAAATAACCTGCACTAAAGGAATCTCCGGCAGCAGTTGTATCGATTATTTTATCGGTCCCAAGCACTGCAGCCGGTGCAGATATCTGCTCTTGACCCTTGACCACAATACAGTCATCGGAACCGCGTTTAATAACAATTTCATCCACGCCCAACTGCCGGCTGCGCTCAATTGCCTGCAGTTCACAGGTATCACCATAAAGTAAAACTTCATCGTCAAAAGTCAGAAAGGCAATACTGGTCAGTTTCAATATACGCTGGTAGCTCTGTTGAGCCTGCACCGGCCCGGACCACAACGAAGGACGATAATTGTTATCAAAAGCAATCAATACCCCTGAGTTTTTACACTCTTGAAGCAGCTCAAATAAAATTTCTCGACATTCGTCTGTTAATATTGCCAGGCTGATACCGCTTAAATAGATAAGCTGGTGCGTTTTCAGCTGCGCAGTCAGCTGCTCAATATCACTTTCCAGCAGCCAGTCTCGTGCAGCTGAATTGTTACGCCAGTATTGAAAAGTCCGCTCGCCGTCATCAGCCGTCTCAATAGCATATAAACCGGGCAGTTTAGTCTCACAACGATGCACTAAATCAACATTAAGCCCTTCTTCAAGCCAGGCATCAAACATATTTTGACTAAAACTATCGACACCAATGCCGGTAACATAGGAGGTAGTTATCTGCTCTGCGCCGCTAAGGCGGGATAAATAAACAGCCGTATTTAATGTGTCTCCGCCAAAACCCGGTTTATATAATGCACCGCTTTTCTGCAGCTCCACCATGCATTCACCAATAACTGCAATACGATCCGCTTGCATTATTTATCTCCATAACAGATGTAAAAAAATGCCGCAAAAGCGGCAGGGACATAACTTTTACGCTAAAACCTGACGTACATATTCAGCAATTTCCGGTTCCTGACAGTTTTCAAAGAAACATTCTTGGAAACGTCCACCGCTAACTGCCGTTTTAAGCAGCTCAGAATCAATACTGCGCAGCGTATCAAGGTAGTTATCTTTATTAACCGCTGCTTTTACTTCACTCAAAATAGCCGCATTAGCAACTTGAGGCGCTTTACGCTCAACCGGATACCCCTGACCTTTTTCACCTGAGAATGCCTTTTCAAAAATATATCGAACGTTCAGCTCACCGGCCCAGCCGAAGCCTTTAGCGTAAGCTAAAGCTAATGCATTGCCGTTATTGATCTGCGCGAATAAAAAGGCATCTGTCGGATCAATACAGTAACCGCAGACAATGCCCGGATGCAGATTAAGCGACATCATTGCACCTTGACCTGTTCCGCATCCGGTTATAATAAAATCAACCGCTTTAGAATTAATCAGGATACTGGCCATAATACCTAGATGAACATAAGTCAGGTGATGATCATTTTCATCGGACATACCGACATTAAATACCGGGTAACCTTTCTCAGTAGCTACAGCGTTCAGTTCATTTAATACAGCTGCATTTTTACCCGCCTGGCTGTTTTCCATCATTAATGCGATTTTCATATAAATTTCTCCAGTTATAGTTTTTAAATTATTTGTTAAGTGTTATTTCTCAATGGCATAATCTGCTTTTCCTTCACTATGAAGACGATAAATAGTCAGTAAATTAACACTGACCAAAGTGCTTTCCAGCATAACGCCGCCGATTGAGCCGACCACAATATTGTTAATTAACCAGCACAACGCCCCGAGCAGAAAACCGATACGCATCTTAATGCCCTGCAGCATAAATACCGATATGGTACCGATAATCCCGCCCAAAACAGGCAGTAGATCAAGCACAGAGTCAGCGGCCCAAAAAGCGCTTAGAATACCTGCGCCGACGAAAAACAGTGCTGCATAGACAGACGATGTATAAATCGAAGTGCCCGTGCGTACAGCCCCCAGTAAAGCGCTTAATGCAGAAATAAAGGAGCCTAAAAAGAGATAATGGAGCATATGATTAATATTTAAAATCAGCATCACAATTTTTAAGCTTCGGTCATTTTTCTGGCTAAAAGCGATAATACCTAAAGCAAAACTCAGCAGACCTAACCATTGTGCAAACGGTAATTCAAATATATAAGTCACAATACTCCCTGACAGCCGATACTTTGATCAGCTTATTTTTTTATAAGATCAGCGTGACAGCCAGCCGCCGTCAACAGCAATGGTATAACCATTAATATAATCAGCAGCCGCCGATGCTAAAAATACGCAGGGGCCGGCTACATCTTCAGGTGTTCCCCAGCGATCCGCTGGAATACGACCGACAATGTCATTATTACGTGCTTCATCTGCACGTAATGCAGCGGTATTATTAGTTGCCATATAGCCAGGTGCAATCGCATTTACATTTACCCCGTGTTCTGCCCATTCATTCGCCATGGCACGGGTAATGCCCATTACAGCACTTTTTGATGAAGTATAAGAAGGTACACGGATACCGCCCTGATAAGATAACATGGAAGCCACATTAACAATTTTGCCGCCGTTACCCTGCTCTATAAACTGTTTAGCAACCGCTTGAGATAGAAAGAAAACAGATTTACTGTTGATATTCATCACATCATCCCAGTCCTGCTCAGAAAAATCGATGGCGTCATTACGGCGAATAATTCCCGCATTGTTTACTAAAACATCAATTTTTCCCAACTCAGAAACAGCACGCTCGACAATCATTGGAATATCATCAAGTTTCATCAGGTTGGCACGGATATCGATAAACTTACGCCCTGTCGCTTCAATTTTTTCAATAGTTTCTGACGGCTCAACAATATTAACACCAACGATATCACAGCCGGCCTGCGCTAAACCTAAAGCCATGCCCTGCCCCAGCCCAGTATCACAGCCCGTTACAATCGCCACTTTATCCTGCAAATTAAAAGAATTTAAAATCATACTATTTTCTCCGCTAGTCTCGAATATCAGCTGTTTGTTTTACTAAGCTGCTTAAGTTGGATATACAGTAACAGTAAAAAAAACACCTCGCAATATATTTTTAAAACAACGTTTCAAAAATAATTAAATAGCAGTCCAAATCAAACTCAAATCGAATTTTCTTTTTTTAAAATTTATGAAACACCTTTTTAAAAAAATGGCCGAGCAGCTGTTTTTATGTATATAATGGAAATATTATTTTATAACACAGCAGAAAAGGTATCACTCATGGACAAACCCAATCAGCCGGAAGCCGTTTCTTCGGTGATGAAAGTATTTGCTATTCTGGAAGCGCTTGGTGACCAGGAAGATATCGGCATAACAGAACTGTCGCAGCGTCTGATGATGTCCAAAAGTACCACTTACCGCTTTTTACAAACCATGAAAATGCTTGGTTATGTCTCTCAGGAAGGTGAAGCAGACAAATATTCACTGACGCTGAAGTTATTTGAACTAGGAGCCAAATCATTAGAGTATGTCGACCTTATCGACCTTGCCGATAAAGAGATGCGTTATATCTCAGAGCAGACTAATGAAGCCCTGCATCTGGGAATGCTCGACGAAAATGCGATCATCTATATTCACAAAATTGATTCTGGTTATAACCTGCGCATGCAGTCAAAAATAGGACGCAGAAATCCGCTGTACAGTACTGCAATCGGTAAAGTGCTGTTAGCAGAAAAACAGGAAGGGTTTGTGCGCGCTCAATTAGCACCGGTCGAGTTTATTAAGCACACGGAAAAAACTTTAGAAAATACCGAGCAGCTTCTGTCAGAATTGACACTGGTTAAACAACAGCATTTTGCAGAAGACAACGAAGAGCAGGAGCCGGGTTTACGCTGTATCGCTACGCCGATTTACGACCGTTTTGGCAATGTGACTGCCGGTTTGTCGATCTCTTTTCCCACCATACGTTTTGATGAAAAGCGCCTTTCCTACTATGTAGAACTGCTGCATCAGGCGTGCAGAAATATATCAGAGCAGCTGGGATACAAACATTACCCGGTTTAAAATAAACAGATTAACACCTTAGGCCAAACAGCGTTTAAGGTGTTAATCTTCTCCGTTCGCACAATGACACAAAGTAAGCCCCTACAAACCTACCTACTCTGTATATTCAAGACAAATACAGCTTAACAGCGGATATGCTATCACCATAAAGAACGGCATCTGCTAGGCGTTCGCCCTCCACCTGCCCAATAACCGGAAACACTAAACGCTTATACTTATCAATCAGTTCATCTAACCGGTATGCATTCGACGGATCACCTTTGGCTGTTGTCAGCGCACTTGTATATACACTGCCACAACGAAGCAGTACTTCTGTTCTTGCTAAACATTCAACAGGAAATCTGGCCGTTATTTCGGGCTCAATTTCAATACTGATCTTTTCTGCCAGTGATAAATAAACTTTGTTAGTAAATGCATGCTCAAGCATATGTTCAGGGTTAACCGCCTTTTCCACCAACCATACAGCTGCTGCATAAGGGATAGAATACATAGCTTCAACTGAATTGGTTATGTTTGTCCTTGATAATAAAGCGTCTTTTTCAAATGAAAATACCCTTATACGCAAAATATCCCGAAAACTAAAATGATATAACGCGATCAAGGATGCAAGAGAATCAATAACAGGGTGTGCAAAGCGGCAACAGGCATATTGTTTGAAATAGGTATTTTCTATGTGGAAAAACTGGTTTTTCCCCTGATATTGTTTATCGACAATAAATGGTCTCATTGCTGTCACCCCGGCCTTTGCCAGTGCTACACATTGTAAAGCTAACAGCGGCGCATAAGCCATGCCCTCTTTCATATCAGAAGGATAAGCCAGAGAACGATCTTGGGGGGCTTGAGGGGCTAAATATTCACTAAATCCCAATGCATTAGTTGTTGTCGCAACATCCAACTGATGCAGATGACATAACGCAGCAACTGCGCCAATTACCGCCCAGCCACTGGACCCTTTTCTCGGCCCGCCGTTACAGCGGATAATCACAGCAGCCTCTACAGCAGCCTGATAACCAACAATTACTGCGCTTTGTACTGCTTGATAACTTTTATTAGTTTTTACAGCTTCTTCAATAACCAGCGGGATAATAACTGCTCCAGGGTGACCCTGTGCTAATCTGTGACCGTCATCAAGATCAAAGTAAGATGCTGCCTGGGTGTTCAAAAATATTGACCAGGTATAATCTGTTTGTAGCTTGCATCCCCATGGAGATTGTCCGCTTTGTGTTGAACATAAAGAGAGTGCCCTGTGCAATTTTTTAAGGGGCTGTTGATTCACTCCCGCTAAGGCCACACCAAGGCAGTCTAAAATGCATTTTCTAGCAGCTCCGGAGGCTGCTTTTGTGAAATCATGATACACCGTATCTGTTATTAACTTAAGCATCAGATAGTCCTAAAATATCAGCATTGATTGCAGTCAGCCTGTCATGATAAGCATTATCATGACAGGCTGACTGTACAAACTTTTTTATTAATCGTTTAATACCTTCTGTTTTTCATCTTCTGCACGCTTAATAACGGTTTCCGTTTTACTGATAAGGCTGACACTGAAAAACAGCACAGCAGAAATCAATATCCCCCAGACAACATCCGGATACTGCGGAAGTAGATCAAACTGTTTACAAGCAAAAGAAGTTGTAACACCGCCGACCATTCCCGCTATCGCTCCCTCTTTTGTACCGCGTTTCCAGAAACGGCCGGCATAAAGCGGAATAAATAACCCGGAGGCCGTTAGCATCGACCCCATTAATAAAATAGAGAATACAGATGGGGCAAAAAGTCCGATCATTAGGCCCAGTATGCCGACAACAGAAACAGATATTCTAGTAAAACGTAAAATCTGCTTATCCGTTGCATCAGGTTTGAAAGTCTGCTGATAAATATCTCGCGTCAATGATGAAACGGTACTGTGCAGGGCTGAATCGGCAGTAGAAACAATCGCAGCGGCTATCGCCCCCAGCATAATAACCGAAATCCATTCCGGCAGAAGCTCCATAATGACCCAAGTCATAGCGGCTTCTTTATCAGAGAGTTCAGCATTTAATGTATATACGCTCATGCCCAGCAACGCAGCCCATACCCCCATAACAACAGAAGCGACTGATTTTATAATCATGCTGTCGCGCGCTATTTTATCGGTTTTAGCAGCATAAATACGCTGATGGTAAATTTGTGAAACCAGTTGTCCTGGCACTAGGGTTAATAACCATCCCCAGACTACAGCTTCCCCGGGAGCCCATAATCCAAGGTTTTCCTGTGGCACGGCTGCAAATATAGCATCGATTCCACCCGCTTCAGTCATAGCCAGAGGGAGGACAATCACAACTGCAATCAACATCAACAGTAGCTGTGCGACATCGGTATAGGCAACCGCTAAAATACCGCCACCACTGGTATAGATGATCACCACAACCGCACAGATGACAATACCAAATTCAGTGGGTAACCCGGTTAATACATTCAGCAATTTACCGGCAGCTACAGGTTGTGCAACCCACCAGCTCATGGTTAACATCATAGAAATAACCGATGATATACAGCGTAATGCTTTTGACTCTCCAAACTGAGAAACCATCCAGTCAGTAGTGGTAAAAAATTCTTGCTGCCGTAACCACCTAGCCACCAGTACGGCAAGCAAAATACCTCCGATAAAAATTCCTGCCATATAACCGATTTCGGCAAATCCCCATTGATAACCAATACCGACGTGAGCAATCATCATACCGCCACCGAATGCCGAAGCACACTGGGTTGCTGTTACCGTTAATAAGCCAAAATTTCGTCCACCCACTAAAAAGTCAGCGCTACTGTTCAGCTTTTTAGATGATAAATAACCGATATAGAGCATACCAATTAAAAATAGCCCAATCACAATGAGAGGAGTCCAATTTATATTTTCCATATTATATTTGCCTTTTAGTAGATACTTCGAGAAAAGTCACAGGTATTACCGGAGACCTTGTAGTTATATAACCCACTTCTTGGGGGGGGGTACTCGTCATCTGTGCTGTAATCTGAACGAGTGCATTACCGCACTGACGTCCCTGACAAGGTCCCATAGAAGCACGCGTCGCCATCTTGATATCGTTTAGCGCCCCAGCACTGCATGAGACAGCCTTTTTTATCTCCTTTAAGCGCACTGATTCACATCTGCAGATCACTGTATCATCTGCCAGTTCAGTGAGGCTTCGTGCCGGAAGAAGAAATAATTTTTCTAGAAAAGGACGCACCACGATATCCTGCTGGCGTTTTTTTTGTAACAACTCGGCTAACTTTTCATTACCCGTAAGGTAAGCGGCCAGTAGCCGGCCGTTTAACTGCGCAGCATTCGCCCCAAAAATACCTATACCGTCTCCAACAATAAACACGTCCCTAACCGATGACTCAAATGTTCGGCTGAGACGAGGCCTGAGACATTGCTGGCGCTCACACCAGTACAGGTCTGCATTAATTGAAGCAGTTAAATTAATATTGGGAATAACCCCGAAATGAACCAGTAAATGATCTGTTTTCAAGGTGATTTTTTTACCTGATACAGTAAAAGAAACAGCATCTAAGTTTTTCTTACCATGCCCCTGAAGCTGTCCTGCAAAAGAGTACCGTCTTACACCGGAAGTCCTAATCTTCGATCTTAAAATCAGTCCTTTGAACAGATAGCGCCAACCTTTAAGAGCTGACAAAAAATGCTTAGCAGCATTCAGATAATTTTTTTTCACTGTCATATCAACAACCGCGAGTGGTTTAATACCCGCTTTAATATACTGGCAAGCCAGTAAATCAAGCAGAGGGCCAGATCCGGCAATCACTACTTTGTCACAAACTTTGCCAGCATCTTTCAACAGAATCTGTCCAGCACCGGCTGTCATTACACCTATTTTTTCCCATCCCGAGAAAGGATAAGCGCGTTCCATGGCACCTGTTGCGAGGATTAATTTCCGATACCCCAAACTGCAGCTACCCCTATTTTGCTTATAGGTAATCACTTTGCTTTCACAATCAATATCCCAGACCGATGCCAAACCAATAAACGTAAGTGGCGCCTGGTTGAACTCATTAACCAGTGCAAGCCCTTCTGCATAATCAGATCCCAGTAAATGGAGCCGTTCCGGGGGACATTTCTGCACGGCACGATAAATCTGGCCTCCTGGATATTTCTGCTCATCTAGCACAATAACCTCACAACCAGCCTGCGCCACGTCTATGGCAGTCCGCATTCCGGCAGGTCCTGATCCTATAATAATCAGATCATATACTTTCATAATCAGCTCCGGTATTAATCACCATATCTTCCTGCACTTCGACCATACAGCCACGCTGAAACTGAGCACCGTCAATTTCAACTAGGCATGAGTAACACACTCCCATCATGCAAAACGGCCCCGTCTCTCGGTCTTCTCTTTGTGCGTTTCCCGTAGAAGTGATACCGGCTCCCAGTAAAGCGGCTGCCACACTCTGCTTATCTGCCACAACAATATTTACCCCGTTAACACAAATAGGAACTATGTCCCGACTACTGATATTTTTAATCATTAAAACGACTCCCGCTAAATGTCTGCAAATCACTCGGCAGATGATTGTTGTCTATAAAAGCAGCTAACTGCAGTGCGTGATAGGCTGCCAACGTGACCCCGCTGTGGCAGGACACACCGTAAACAGCCGGATTAACTGTAGAACGTTCATAAATAGGTAATGAATCAGGCGTCATAACACGCAGAGCTCCCCAGGCCCGGTTAACCGGTATCTGCTCTAAAAAAGGGTGAATTACCAACGCACGCTGTGCTATCTGACGGATAACATCAAGGCTCGTTCGTGTATCTAAACCGACATCTTCATGCGAATCTCCACAGATAAAGGTTCCCTCACTGGTCTGACGAACCTGCAGACTAGGCGGTATTTTTTTATCCTTCATACGTTGGCTGACTAGAATCTGCCCTTTAATAGGTTTTAAAGGTTGCTTCAAACCGACATCGCGACTTAACTGTCTATTGCTCAAACCGGCAGCCAGAATAATTTTATCTGCGCACATCGTCCCCTGCACAGTTTCAACCGAAACCTGGTTTTTATTAACGCTCAACACTCGGCTATTGTAGATAATCAGCCCGCCAAGTAGCTTGACTGCCCGTTTAAGCACCGTAAGCAGTTTTAATGGATCACAAGTAGCATCTAACGGTGAAAATGAAGCCCCCTGCACACCATCACCAATTTCAGGGTATTTCTGCTGCAATTCCGTTTTGCTAAGCATGCGGTAAACAATTTTTTCTTGTGACGCTTTATAAATTGCCTGCAGTTTCTTTTCCCTCTGCTCCACAGAAATCTTATCCTGTAGGTAATACAATCCCCCCTCACATCTGTAATCCGTCTCTAATCCGGTTAGGGCTTCTAATTCTCGGCTAAACTCTGCCCATAAACGACACGATTCAAAAGTGATATCTGCGTAGGGTTTATTTAAATAACCTTTTCCCTGACACCAGATAAGCCCGAAGTTACCGCGTGAAGCTTTAAAACCAGGCTCCCCTTCATCTAAAATAGTTACCTTATGCCCGCGCTTAAGCAACCCATAAGCAACAGCTGAGCCGACAATACCTGAACCAATTACGAGATAGTTATGCACATCATTTTCCGCTTTAGTTATTTAACATTTTGTTAACTTAAATTTACCTTTTAAATGGATGCACAAACAAGTATATTTATCACACAAAGCTATAACATTTTGGAATACTATGAAAATAGAGTTATTAAGAAACTTTGTTGTCATTATGAAACATAAGAGCGTTTCCAGGGCGGCTGAAGAGCTAGGGATCACTCAACCATCATCAAGTAAGTTATTGTCTCAATTAGAAAAAGAAATTAATTTTCGACTATTTGAACGCATTAAAGGGCGACTGCACCCAACCTCTGACGGAAGTTTATTTTATAAGCTATCCTTAAAGACGCTTTCCGGTTTCGATTCACTAATGAATTCCGCAGAACAGATAAGTAATAAAGAACTGGGTGTAGTAAACCTGCGCATTATGCCGGCGCTTGCAAACGGAATGTTAACCAGAGTGATCAAATCATTTTCTCTGCTACACCCGTCAATACGCATAAATCTGGTTATCAGTAGTTCAGAGGAAGTCGTTGAATCTATCGAAGGTGGCTCCGGAGACATAGGAATAGCAATGCGTGTCCCTCAATCGGAGGGCTATACTCACCACATGGTAAAAATGCACAGCGTCTGCATCTGTCCTAATGATCACGCGCTTGCGTCTAAATCAGTTGTGTCATTAAAAGAGGTAACAAAGTACAACATTATCGGTATTAGCTCTGATATCACTAAACCACTCAATGATAATATTGCCAATATGCTGTTGTCGTCGCCGACCATCATGCACTCCACCAATCATAATACGACCTGCTGCCACCTAGTAGCCGCCGACCTAGGTATCGGCATCATTGATCCTATGACGGCCCTTTCCTATAAAAAGCTCGGCATCAAGCTTATTAAATTGAAAGAAAAAATACCTTTTAATTTCTTTTTACTCACTTCCAACCACTATCCATTGTCTTTATCAGCCGCAAAGTTTATGTCGTACTTAGAAAATGAAATAACGAAAGTAATCAGTGAGTTACAACATCATTAAGATGGCTATTGGCCATGATATCAATATATAACAGGATCATGACAACATTAAATATGTAACTGAAATTGAAATTGAAACGGAGGTAATCACTAAGGGGTTCTGAACAGTAGTGCAGAATAGACTCAAAAAATAAAAAATGCAGGGAGTTATCCTCCCTGCATTGGCTTTATGTTCCCTTTATCAAATAAAGATATTTACGGCAATAACTACTGCCACGCTGTTTTACCATCTAAAGGTATAGTACGTTCAAAGGGTAGAAACGGCATGGTATCTCTAGGCACGTAGAAATGTTTACCGAGAGACTCTAAGTCATAAGTTGCAACCTGAGCAACGGCTTTCTCCGAAACCTCAATTCCCCATGCTGCAAACTGTTCCCGCCAATCTTTATCGGTCAAAAATGACAAACTAACCAGCATAAAGTCATTACCGTTTAAACGTGTTTTTGACTCATAAAGGCTCATACCTAAGCGATCTTTATTAGCAAGCCAGTCTGATGTATTTCTCATCTCCCTAGCATGTAAGTAAAGTAGCGTGAAGGCATCAAAACCATGCTCCGTTAACTCTAAATACTCAAGCGCATAAACGATCTGCATATATAAGGCTAACTGGTCAATGTCTCCTTTGGTCCACAATTTACTCTTCACATACGCTGTTGGATCATCGCTATTCTGCCCCTCCTGCATCCAGGCAAAAATCTTAGGCATGGAAGAAGCTGTTTTAGTTGAACTCGGGTTGTGAAACTTGCGCATATGCATAGGGAAAATATTATTAGACACTTCCGTTGATAAACCGCCATAAACCTTTAGTTCACCAATCTGTAAGTTATGCCCTATTTCATGTCCCTCAAGCCAGCCATCAGCTCTAAAGTATCCTGCAGAATCATAGGGATTTCCTGAACAACCTACACCACAATGTGAAGCAAAGTCATGATTAGCACGCTGCGTAATAGAACGTTTATGCCAATTTTCATTAAAACAGTCTAAACCTTTCTCTATACAGATTTTTGTGACTGCCGGAGTCAGTTCAATACCATTGCCGACAAAACCACCTAAAGAACTGATAGAGCCAACCGTAGTGCTGATAATGTTATCAAACATTTTCTGCACATCCCCCTGATAATACTCTTCGACCGTCTTAACCATATGCAGTCGCTGTGAATACATCTGAAATCCAGGTACATCCACATATACCCAGCTATACGGTGTTGCAGCTAAATCAGATCTAAAACTATCAATATTATCCATGGTCCCGACTAGATGCTGACCGACATTAGTGAAGTTAATTTCGACTTCTTCCTGTAGTGTTGCATTAATCTGCACAGGACCGCCGTAAGGCGAAGTTAAGGTGAGTTTTTCACCCGGATTAACCGTAAAAGAAGGTGATCTTAAGTACTTAGGTCTCTGGTATTTCGTACCCCATTCCTTCGTTGAACCGGTACGCATGGTATTCATAAATACCTTCACTGACTGTGTCGCATCACTGCTAAGTTCAACAGTAAACGGGACACCGGGATGTGCATAAGCACCTGTCGGATGCCAGCTTACGCCTGCTCGCGGCTGCAGTAGACTCTGATAAGTCTCCAGCAGGTAACTTGGATCAACAGGCTCTGCGAAGTTGCCCAGGTCACCTTGTGCAGGCGCTAAGTTACGGTTGTAATATACCGTATGATCGGCAAACCAGGCACGCAGCCAGGGAGTCTGATCACCTGCACTAGATGATAAGCGATAAGCGATCTGCGTACGGTAAATATCCCCCAATAAAATCATTGATTTCAGCACGTCTGAACTATGCTCACTCTGGAATAACGGAATATTTTTAACGTCACTCGCAGTCAGTCTGCTTCTTAAGGTTTTCACTAAACTGTCAAACTGCTCCAGGAATTCAGGTGTTTTACCTTCCGCAAGTACAAAATCATAACTTTCATTCTGCAGGCTGCGGTTAAGTGCTTTGAATCGAATTAATGAGCTGTACAGTGAACTCTGCAGCGCCGCATCAGACAAATCGTCAGGATCAAAAGCATTTGCCGTATCAGCAATCTTCTTGTTACTAGTACCGTAAACATAACCCAGCTCAGCTAAAAGCTGGTTAACCAAAGCATCTGAGCCTTTATACTGGCTGTTATTGGTAAAGATAACCGGCATTTCAGGATAAGTGTGGATCATCTCCAGAATATCTTCGACCTCGTGCTCATAGAGACCTTTACCGCCGATCACGAGAAGGTCCGGCTGCATAAATTTATTAAAAGAGACTTCTTTGATCTGCAGCGGTGCTCCGTCAGCACCAACACTCAGGTCAACAGGGTTTTTACCGACAGACATTACAGACAGCGGTATCCAGGACAACTGTGTGTCGTTTTTATTAGTCAGCCACTTTATCAAGCGGTAAAAACTTTCATCTGATAACCAGTTCAGCCCTGCAGTATCCGCAAAAGATCGCCTGTCATTAGCAATATTAGCGGCAGCAAGGATCTGATTTTGTTCACCAATCACCAGCGGGAAAGCAGGAACAGCAGAGCCCCATACATTCGGCTCAATAAAATTAGCCGTGCCCGCGGCAGTTAAATCAATCAACTCACCGTCAAAGATAAAGTCTGCAGCTTCCTGCGCCTGCTCAAGCCGCATACTATTATCAAGACTGCTGTTGATCTGCTGATGCAGGACATCAATATCATCAATCGCACTGATATCCCCCGTGTTTAATGCCAGCTGCATTACATCAGAATCAGGACGCGGTTTGATATAAGAGAAATCTCCCACCCCGCTGCCGTCATCTTCAGTAATGTAGGTGATCTGTTTCGCCTCAACCTGTTCACTTTGAGCAGTCTGTACATTACTGTTAATGCTGTCTAACAGCTGGCTTTGTAAAAACGGCAGCTGATGCTGATCATCAATAGCAATTGAATCATCTAACTGCAGCGCATAACTGTCGCGCAGCAGATGAATAAGACTGATCGCATCAAAACCATCAGCGTCAAAGGGATCCACAGCCAGTTCATTAAGTTTCTCAATACTGGCATTTAAGTAGGTCATCGGATCAACAAATTCAGCTTGATATGCAGGCCCCCGTCCTTCACTCAGAGTAAAGTTAAAAGAGTCATGCTGCAGGTTAACGAACATTTCCTGTACAGAGTCAAGTGCATCATCATCTAGTTTATTTAAAGCAAGGTTTAACATCTCAGTGCTGCTCTCCCACACAGCACTATCCTGTTTAAAGTAATTATGTCCAGATGAGCGGTAACCGAAATCACTCACGATCTGTTGTGCCTGCTCGCTTAACTTCCAGTCCCAACTGCCGTAATGAGTAAACATTAGCGGCACATCAGGGAATAACTGATGCTGGCGGCTCACCAAGTCTGTCCATATTTCATTTTGACTGGTCTGCATAATAATCAGATCCGGCTTGACTCCTTCCTGCCACTCCTGCCAGGAAACCACATTCAGTGAAATACCCTGATCGACAGCCCAGGCATTCAGGTGTTTTTGAGTGCCGCTGTTATTACCGGCAATCAGCACCGTTACCTCTTCCCATTTTAACTGGGTTAATGAGGTATTCATTAACCAGCTCATCAACTGAGAAACGGCGGCTTTATCCAGACGATTCAGCGGTTCATAGCCGAATGCCGCCGAACGCTTACCCGGCGCCGCATTTGCAGAAGCAAATACAGAGTTTTTCTCGCCAACAATCAATGGAAAAGCATTCGGTCCCCAGGCTGATTCAGACTTTAGAGGTTCAATAAAACGCGCATTTTTTCCTGGATTGAAATTTACTGTTTCAGAAAAAATATAGTTAATAGTTTGTGTTGCCTTTGCGTTGGGCAGCAGGGCAAATGCTTTGTTTAAATCATCATAAATAATATCGCTGCCAGTGAAATTTTTCACATCTCTATCCAGCAGCGCTTTTTCCGCCATTTCACTAAAACCATTGACGAGACTAAATAAAGGTGCTTCTACAAAGATAGTTGAATCTAAAGCCAGTACATTTTTAGCAAAATAGCGATTAATAAAGGCTTGTTTATCACCGCTGTCAAGGCCCAGCGGCAGCGGCGTCAATTCTGCTTTCACCCGCGCCAGTTCAGTAAACAGCATCTGCAGTTTAGTCGGACTGTTGGGATACTCAACTGCTTTCTGATTAGTCGCTATGGATACAATACCAGCGCCGTACAGTTCGGCGAAATTAGCATCATTACCGTCAACCAGTTCAAAGGTATCTGTTCCGGCGGCCATATTGGTTACCGCCGCTTCAACAGCATCCAAATCCGAATATATCGAATTCTGCAGTACACGATTTATCTGTTCCTGCGGCGGCAGCTCAACAACCTTGTCCTGACTGTGATAATTTCCTGCGCCGTCGGACTGAAACTTCATGCCGAACTGCAGCAGAAAGTCATTCATATGCGCTGTTCCGGCAGTGTATTGATAATGATAAATAAGCACACTGGTTTCCGGGAAGCGGGTTAAACGATCCTGGAGCATCTGCAGGGAAGCCTGATCTGCGTTAGACTTAACAACAACCAGATCAATATGTTTTTCCGGATCTATTTCAGTTAATGCCTGCTGGCTGAATGCTATGTCACGCTCTGCCGCCCAGGTTTCAATATTTGTTCCGTTATAACTTCCTAAAGTCGCGACACTCAGCGAATCTGCTATCGTTCCCTCATTGCCAGCCGTTAGCCAGCTGATCAGGCTGTTTAAATTCGGTGCGGCAAGAGATTTAAAAACATCACCGGAAAAGGCCGCCACTTTATTACCTTCAACGGTAGATACAGCAGCCTGCGTTTTTTTACTTTTATCAGCACTGATTATCGGCAGAGCGATGCTATCCCACAGACTGTTTCCTTTTTGCAGAGAAATAAAAGCTGAATGACGGCCGGGATTATAATTGACTGGATCCGGGAAAATCTCCGGAATAATTTTGTTTACATGCGCAGAGCCGAGTGGCTCCAGCTCTACAAAAATATCCTGATAAATACCTTCTGCCTGAGCAAGCAGTTCATCAGCCGGCGTCGGCACAAACGTGACCTGCAGGTTATCGATATTAGGACCCAGCGACTTTAATGTTTCCAGGTTAATAGTGTTGCTGCCCTGCTCCAGGCTGAAAGTAACGGCTTCACTCTGCTCCCAGGTTCTCCAGTTAGTCGTTGCGGGAAACTGATAAGTACTGGCTTCACTGTCATTGGCACTTAGCTGCATATGACGGTCATTTTTACTCGCATAACGGAAACTAAGCTGGTAATCCCCCTGCTTTGCAATATCAAACGTCCAAGAAATTACATCTCCCTTTCTCGTTTCTGTTTTGATATAGGCAGCGCCGCTATAGCCCTGATAATGGTTTTTTAATACCGCTCCAGTAAGAATCGCATCTTCCGCACCATAAGTCAGCATCGAAGTAGAGTTGTTATATGCAGTGGCCGGCATTGCCGCAGTTATAGAGAGCGCTAATAGCGTTCGTTTAAATTTATTCATGGTTAGAATCCTTTTTTAACATTATTTTAATCACTTAAAATCACCAGAAATCACCACTGACATAAATGTCATGGCGACAGATATAATTAACAGTAAAATCATCAATAAGGGCAGTGAAATAAAGTGAATAAAAGTGAAAAGTAGTGATTCCGTGATGAATGAGCTAATAAACCATTTCATGACCGACGGTAATGCATGCATATAAAAGGACATTATTCACAGCCGCATGCTGTTTAACACAGTCAAATAGAGCCACTGCAATGTGTGATTGAAAACAACCAGATATGCTTAATTTAATAAGAAATAGTGAGCAAACACTAACCTGAAATAATATAAAATGCATTCAGGATGGATATCTAGTATAGGAATTTATTCAAAAAACAAGAGAATACTTTGGACGTAAAACAGCGAAAGAATACAGATAAACAGTCTCTGCAGATAACACGCAGGCAGGATAAATAAACCCGGCGACACTATCGCCGGCTCAATGCTATTTAAGCTTTTCCCGATCAGCGTTAAACGGAAACATCAGCTCAGCACACAACCCTCCCTCAGATCGGTTGCTTAAGGTTAACTGACCACCGTATGACTGAATAAGTGAACGGGTAATTGCTAAACCTAAACCCACACTCGACGCATTAGTATCACGCGCTTTATCTAAACGAACAAAAGGTTTAAGTACTTCCTGGAGCTTGTCCTCAGTAATACCCGGCCCGCTATCCAGTACCTGAATAATCAGTTTATTACCAGAATATCTGCATAAAATAGAAATACAGGCCTGTTCCCCTCCTGCATACTGCAGACTATTGTTAATTAAATTCTCGATCATACGGCGAAGATTAATGGGAGGAAGACTGCAGGTACCTATACTGTCTTGATCATATTTTAAATTTTTAATATTACGATCTTGGTAATCATCAACAATTGTCTGAATTAAACTGTCTAAATTGATCTTCTGAGACGCTTCAAGATTGCTTTGATCCTGTGCGAACGCCAGAGTGGCGGCAATCATCTTTTCCATATTCAGCAGCGTATTATGCATATTGGTTTTATCTTCACTGTCTTCGATAAACTCTAACTGCAGACGCAGACTGGTAATAGGAGTACGTAGATCATGGGAAATAGCCGCCATCATTTTAGTACGGTCATTTATGTATTCCTGCAGCTGACGCTGCATTTTATTAAATGCCTCAATAGTCGGCTTAATATCGCTGGGCACATCGAGTTTAAGAGGCGTGAAGTCCCGATGTGTCCCCATGCGGTCAGCCGCATCAGCAAGATCTTTCACCGGTTTTAAAGAGTTTTTTATTGTCCACAACATTAACAAAGTCGTTAAAAGAGCAATAAATAACAACGACAGAAGCAGATACCATGACCACTGCAGTGATTTTTCATCAATCGAAGAGGTGAAATTCAGCCACTTTCCAGAGCCTAACTGCACAGAGCCGGAAACGACCGGCAGATATCCCATAGACTGCCTGTGCATGCCCTGCATACCTTTGCCGCCGTGCCGCCCTCTAGCATGTCCCTTATTCGAATGTCCATTATGGCGTTTATTGTTAACCGCTCTAAGGCGGACATCAACAGCCTGTACTCTGGCAAACTGTGCCCGCTGCGCTTTAGAAAGCTTTAATAACTGGTGCTTTGAAACCATAGGCTGGTGAGCAATAGACAGCTGCAGATCTGCTCCCTGACTGGCTTCAATAATATTACCATGCAGTGTCTCCGGCACCCCTGACAGTATTTCTACCAGGGCCAGTACACGGTTTACTGTTACTGAGCTGGAAATACTGCTGATATTCTGCTGCCGTTCATTGGTCACTAACAGCGCAGTCAGCAGGGTCCCGATACTAAAACCTAATAGCATAATCAAACTAATCTGCAGCAGTAAACTTTTGCTTTTAAACCAGTTAGACATTTTCAACCTCACAGCTGAACTGATAGCCGCCACCCCAGATGGTTTTAATAAAACACGGTTTCTTCGGGTCCGGTTCAATCTTTTTACGTAAGCGGCTGATTAACGTATCAATTGAGCGGTCATAAACATCCCCGCCCCGCCCTTTGGCTAAATTCAATAAAACCTCACGACTAAGCACCACATGCGGATGACTGACAAATGCATGTAACAGCGAAAACTCTGTTGAGGTTAGCGAAATCAAACAGTTATCAGGACTGATAAGCTCTCTAGTGGTGGTATCCAATGACCAGGATGCAAAAAGGTACCTGACCGGTGAATCAGCTTCGGCTATATCGCCAGATGCAGCTGGTATGCTGTAATGCCTTCTTAATACCGCTTTAATGCGTGCCAGCAGTTCTCGCGGATTAAACGGCTTTGCCAGATAATCATCCGCACCTAATTCTAACCCGACAATTTTATCTAATTCTTCAGCAAGTGCCGTGAGCATGATCACCGGTACATTAGAGACAGCGCGCAGCTCTCGGCATAAAGTCAGTCCGTCTTTACCGGGCATCATTAAATCAAGCACAATCAAATCAACACTGTGATGCTTAAGAAATACTTCCATTTCGTGACCATCGGCAGCGGTCTGAACACGATAGCCATGCTGAGTTAAAAAACGTTTCAGTAGATTACGAATATCAGCATGGTCATCAACCACTAAGATTCGATTATTTGATTCCATAAATTATGCTCTTTGCTTCTCTATATGTCTTCACTATACACCAGTATTCATACGCAAGTATTTCAAAGTATGTCAGTTTTTAAAACTGACATACTTTGAAATAAAGTAAAAGATCAGCGACACACTTTCCCGCTATTTTTTTGCTTTAATTAAAGCAGGAACAACAGAGGAGGAAAAAATTATGAAAACTAAAACACTAATAGCAGCATTTATTATTGCCCTGTCACTACCGGCAGCAGCAGCCGCCCGCGGGCACCACGGCTGGCATATGAACCAGCAGTACCAGAACGATGCGGGGCAGATGCAGCCGGGCATGGGCAGACACGCAAACATGCAGCGCCAAAATAACTGTCCGAGACAAACCGCCGATTCACAGCAGGCAGGCCAGATGCAGCCGGGAATGGGTAGAAAAGCAAATATGCAGCACAATATTAACTGTCCGAGACAAACCGCGAATTCACAGCAGGTGGGCCAGATGCAGCCGGGAATGGGCAGAAACGCTAACATGCAGCGCAAAAATAACTGTCCCTATGCAGCACCTCAGCCGTCAGGTGATGCACAATGAGTATAACGCAATGTTTAGGAGGTAATATGTTCGGCTGGCATGGAATGGGATTCGGCATGGGATTATCTACGCTGATATTCTGGATCTTAATGATATTAGCTGTTGTATGGTTAGTTCGACACCTGCGGAGTGAGAAAAGCACATCCGACTCTGCACTAGAAATAGCAAAGAGGCGTTTTGCACAAGGCGAAATTGATAAAGACCAGTTCGATGAAATTAAACGACATATTTAAGTGAACAATAACAACTCACGACTCAAGGCGCTTGCTCTAAGCGCCTTTAAAAGCATTAAATAATTTAAACGAAATCAAACTAGACGCAGCCTAAAGTAAAATCGATACAAACTTCGAAATATTTTCACCAGCTCATTTCCCCTGTATTCGACTCTGAATTTTATCAGAGCGGGATTTAAGGACTAACCCCGCCAAACAAATACTTAGAGTACAAATCATATGAAAGAGATAGCCAATATTAAAACTGGCAACTAGGCCTTGCATCACCAATGAATTTTGAGTTTTCATGTTGAAATTGTTAATATCCGCCGCAGAATTTTATTTAGTGGTCTAATCACTTTTATTTCTAAGAAGCATTTCGTTTTTACTTTTCGATCAAAAAGGTATTAAAGGACAAACACTTGAGTAGCATTTATGGATAACACATTAAACAAATACAGTATAGAAACGACTGACTATCATGTTGGTCAAGACAACGTTCAAAAGTGGGGTTTCGATATTCATAACCCCGTATTCGGAATAAGCGCAGGTCTTATTTTTCTATTCCTTTCAACACTTCTGATCGTCGATCCCAGTACCGCTAAAGAAGCATTAAACAGCCTTAAGAACGGCATCATGGAAGATTTCGACCTCTTATTTATGTGGTCAACTAACTTTTTTCTTCTCTTCGCTTTGCTGTTGATGCTGTCGCCGCTTGGCAAGATCCGGATCGGCGGCAAAGATGCCGCCTCGGAACACTCTACGGTTTCATGGCTTGCGATGCTTTTTGCCGCCGGTATGGGTATTGGTCTTCTGTTCTGGGGAGTAGCAGAACCAACGGCTTACTTTACTGACTGGTGGGGGACGCCGTTTAACGTAGAGGCGTATACGCCGGAAGCGAAATCACTGGCCATGGGGGCAACTATTTTCCACTGGGGTATCCACGGCTGGTCTATCTATGCCATTGTTGCTCTCTCGCTGGCATTTTTTACCTATAACAAGGGCCTGCCGCTGTCAATTCGTTCTGTGTTCTACCCGATATTCGGCGATAGAGCCTGGGGCTGGTTAGGTCATGTCGTCGATATCATGGCGGTACTGGCGACCCTGTTTGGTTTGGCAACTTCTCTTGGTCTTGGTGCACAGCAGGCTACCAGCGGTATTAACCACGTATTTGGTACTAACGGCGGCATTGGTATGCAGCTGGGGATCATTGTCTTCGTGACTTTTATTGCCATTTTATCTGTTATTCGCGGTATCGAAGGCGGCGTTAAAGTACTGAGCAACATCAATATGCTGTTTGCATTAGCCCTGCTGCTGTTCGTTACTTACGTCGGCTTTGATATTGTAAAGGTCTCTATTCCTGACACATTTATGGCTTATGCAGAAAATATTATTGCTCTGAGCAACCCTCACGGCCGTGAAGACACAACATGGATGCACGGCTGGACAGTATTCTACTGGGCATGGTGGATTTCATGGTCTCCATTTGTAGGTATGTTTATTGCGCGTATCTCTAAAGGTCGTACAGTACGCGAATTCCTGTTTGCAGTGATCTTTATTCCTACTCTAATGACTATTATCTGGATGGCTATTTTCGGCGGTATTGCTGTCGACCAGGTGGTCAATAAAGTCGGCGAGCTGGGTGTTAATGGGTTGACTGATATTTCGCTAACCTTGTTCCAAGTATATGATGCACTGCCGTTCGGCTCTGCAATTTCGGTTATTTCAGTTGTATTAATACTGATATTCTTTATTACCTCGTCGGATTCTGGCTCACTGGTAATCGACAGCATTACTGCCGGCGGCAAGATAGATGCGCCAATTCCACAACGAATTTTCTGGGCTGCAGTAGAAGGAGCCATCGCGGCAGTGATGCTCTGGATCGGCGGCAAAGAAGCACTTCAGGCACTGCAGTCCGGTGTTGTTGCAACTGCCCTGCCGTTCACCTTTGTCCTGTTGTTGATGTGTTTCAGCCTGATTAAAGGTTTAAACAGCGAACGAACATTATACAAATAACCATCGCATTTAAGCTGACTTAAATATTCATCGGCAAACTTCACAATCGGTCTCAAGCCTATCTTTGAAACCGATTTTCACTTTATACCAATCGCACTAATTATCTAATCTATTATGCAGGTTAAAATAGGCCATCTATTTAGTGTGATTGGTATTATACCCAAACTACTTCAAGATGCAGAAATCAACATATTGTACCTGTTTGCTAATATGTGCCTGCCAACCCATGAACGAATACTTGAGCTCCGCCACAACTAATGCCATTTAATTAGAAAAGCACAGATACTCTACTAGGCTAATATTAAGTAGTCGCACTGCGTTCATTTGAGTTTCGAAGAAAAACAGATTTAACGACTCATATAACGAAAGGTGCAGAACACCCCGCTATTGTCGGAATCATAGAAATGAAAAGACAACGATACATAGTGGACAACTTACTCCAGTCAAAAAGGCCGTTTATTTCTGCTATTCCCCTATTAACCGAGGGGCATGATTTCTTATGTTAACCAGGCAGAAGGATCAAATGCATGTTGTTTTCACCATCAGATACTTATGACCGAATGTTGCTCAGCAGGCCCTGGCTGTCCCTAATAGTTATCAGCCTGATCGTGGCCTTCTTCGGATCCTATGCGGGCAAGTTCCGGCTGGATGCCTCCGCCGATACTCTGGTGCTGGAAAATGATCAAGCTCTTCAGTATTACCGCGCGATCAAAGCCCGTTATGGTTCAGACGACTTTCTGATTGTTACCTATACGCCGAACAAGGAGCTGTTCGATGAGCCGGTGCTGGCCGATCTGCAGAAATTAAGAGACAGCCTGAGGCGGCTGCCGGGAGTTGACTCTGTGATCAGTATTATGGATGTGCCGCTGATTGACAGCCCGCCGGTGAGCCTAGAGGAGATACGCGACTCAATCCGTACTCTGGACAATCCGGATACCGACAGAGACCTTGCCCGTAGAGAACTGCTCTCCAGTCCCCTGTATACTAACCTGTTGATCAGCCAGGACGGCGAAACAACCGCCCTGCAGATTAATATGAACCGCGATCAGGCGTACTATGAACTGCGCAGTCGCCGTAACCAGCTGCGTGAAATGCGTATCGACGGCGATCTCACTGCAGAGCAGCGTGATGAGCTTGCGTCGGTCTCACAACTATTTACGGCCCACAGCACGGAGTCGCTCGAACGGCAGAGCAGCTTGATCGCAGATATCCGGAAAATAATGGTTGAGCACCGGAAAGGTGCAAGGTTGTATTTGGGGGGAGTACCGATGATCACGGTCGACTCCATCGACTTTATCCGTCACGATCTGCTTAATTTCGGCCTAGGAATACTGGCCTTATTAGTCGTTCTGCTGGCAGCTGCATTCGGCAAGCTGCGCTGGGTTGTTCTCCCCCTGCTTACCTGCTTTTCTTGCGGGATAGTGATGATCGGTTTTCTCGGGTTAAGCAACTGGCCGGTGACAGTTGTGTCTGCCAACTTTATTTCTCTGCTCTTGATCATCACATTATCACTCACCATCCACCTGATTGTTCGCTATCAGGAACTGCATGCCCAGCAGCCCTACGCCAGCCAGCATACCCTGGTGCTGGAAACTGTGAAGAAGAAGCTTCTGCCCTGTTTCTATACTGCAGCAACGACGATGGCAGCATTCTCCTCTCTGCTGGTAAGCGATATACGCCCGGTGATTGACTTCGGCTGGATGATGACCATCGGCATGGCGGTCGCCTTTTTACTCACATTTACCCTGTTTCCGACCACCTTAATGCTGTTGAAGCCGGGTCGCCCGAGCAGACAGCGCAATATTACCAGCGTGATCACCACTTTTCTCGCTAGACGGATAGAATCCCATGGGAAAGTAGTTCTAGCGGTCTTTTCGGCTTTATTTCTGCTTAGCTGCATCGGCATCAGCCTGTTGACAGTGGAAAACCGCTTTATCGATTACTACAAGAAGTCGACCGAGATCTATCAAGGTATGGAGCTGATTGACCGCAAACTGGGAGGAACCACCCCGCTGGATATAGTGATCGATGCACCGGCCGAACTATCAGATCAGGATGAAGCGCAGCTGGGAATCGAAGAAATTGCTCTACTGGAGGAGCTGGGTTTTGATCCCGAAGAGTTTGAGCCGGACCCAGAAGAGGATGCCAGTATTACCGCCCGCAGTTACTGGTTCAAAATCAGCAAGTTCAAGGAGATCATGGCCATCCACAACTATCTAGACGGGCTGCCGGAATCCGGCAAGGTGCTGTCTATCGCCACCGCTATGGAGATATTGGAAACCCTGGATCCGCCTTCGCTGGCTGACAACTTCTATCTGTCCGTCCTGTACAAGAATCTGCCCGATGAGGTCAAGCAGGTACTATTTGCCCCCTATCTATCGGAGAATGGTGATCAGCTCAGGTTCAGCGTGAGGGTATTTGAATCAGATTTATCCCTGCAGCGAAACGTGCTGTTAGATAAGATCCGCAGGCACCTGACCGGCCAGCTTGGTCTGAATCACGAACAGGTACACCTGACCGGTATGGTAGTGCTTTACAACAACATGCTGCAGAGCTTGTTTCGCTCTCAGATCCTGACCATCGGCGTGGTTTTTCTGGCAATCTTCATAATGTTTATACTGCTGTTCAGGGATCTGAAAATAGCGGCTGTCACGCTGGTTCCAAACCTGGCGGCGGCGTCTATGGTGCTGGGTCTGATGGGCTGGTTCGGGATCCCGCTGGATTTAATGACTATTACCATAGCAGCAATCTGCATCGGCATCGCAGTTGATGACGCCATTCACTACGTGCATCGTTTTATCGATGAATACCATAGGCATCAGGACTACTGGACCGCCGTGCGGCACTGCCACGCAAGCATTGGACATGCCATCTATTACACCTCTGTCACAGTAATACTAGGATTTTCAATCCTAGCGCTGTCTAACTTTATCCCCACGATCTATTTCGGCCTGTTAACCGGCTTTTCGATGTTAATCGCACTGCTGGCCAACCTGACATTACTACCGCTGCTTCTAGTCCGATTCAAACCGCTGGGTTGAGTTTAATCTGCATGAAAACACACAAACAAAAAGTGTACAAAATGTATAAGTTTAGGACACAGGGTTCCGATATTTATGCTTATAGATGCCGTACAGATAATTATTTTACAGCAAGTCAGATTGCCTATCTTGAACCTCAGGGTGAAAAGCGGCTGCCGATACAGTAAAAACAGCAGTTCCAAAATAAGGCGATTAAAAAACGGCTGTTTTCTCGAACACGCCGTTTTTTTACATTATTTATGAAATTTTTCAGCGTCCTTATTTCCCTTTAAACTAATCACAACAAAGACAAAAAACAAACATATAAAAGCCAATATGGAGGTTCTAATATTTGACTATTTAGAGATATAAAACTGCTGTGTAAAGATACAAAAATCCGCTCCAACCCCCATAGAATAAGGTGTATTATTGGTACATCTATTTTTCAACTCAGGTAATATTACATTTATGAAATTTGCTCCCGCAGTAGGTCAAAAATTTAATCAAAACGGATCTGTTCGTCAATTCGCCGGCAACACTTTTGTCTGTCATATCGAACCTGAAAATCCGGTCTTTGAAAAACTGTTATGGGCGCAGCAGACATTACAAAAAATGCACTGTGCGCATAAGTTTGCTTTCCTGCCTGCATCCAGTTTTCACATGACGCTATTTGAAGGTTTATGTGATCAGGTTAGAGTTCCTGAATTATGGAGTTCAAAACTGCCGCTGGATCTGCCTCTGCCTGAAGCGACACAAAAACTGCAGCAGGAACTGGCACCAGTAAAGGACAGTGAAAATTATATTATGGTTTATGATGCGGTTTATAACAGTCCGGTTGGCGGCACCATACTGCATCTGCTCCCGGCAGATCAGCAGTGTCAGCAGGCACTGGAGCAAAGCCGTCAGCAGCTGAGCGAATTAACCGGGATTCGTCATGCAGATCATCACAGTTACCGTTTTCATATAACACTCAGTTATAAAATTATTGAATTAAATGAAGATGACGAAAAAGAACTGCAGCAGGTAAGCCGGCGGATTAACCAGCATCTCTCTGAATCATTCGGACAGCTTAGCCACAACCCGCCCGCCTTCTGCCGTTTCAGTGATATGTTTGCCTTTGAACCGCTGCTCTACCTAAACAAACAGTAATAATTCAAAAACATTCCGGACCTTTACCGCACTCAGCAGATAAAGGTCCGAAGATAAAAACCTGTCCTGTGAATCAGCATCATCAGAACAAAAAGATAATTTAGACCCGCAAAAAACAGCAGGTCTGAGCTAAATTAAAATACAAAATTAAGACCGATTTTACCGAAATTAGTAATGGTGTCATCGTACCCTGAATTACCGTCAATCACTTTATCAGTCTCTACACGGTAAAAATATTCCGACACAAAATAGATACTATCTGTGATCGGATAGCTGTAGTTGAAAATATATTTAACCGCAGTCGACTCATAGGAAGTACGTCCGTCAGCCTGGGTAACTGTTTTGTCGTTCGGCTCTATTTTAAAAAACAGATTATGCTGATCTAAACGCCAGGAAACCCAGGGGCGAACTTCAACTTCAGTTGTATTTGCGCCCTTAACTCCGTCAGTATCATAATCGTTACCATCTTTATAAAAGAATTCAACACCGGCAGTTAAATTATCGGCCAGCTGATAATTAAAATTAAACAGTGCTTCATAAAAAACAAATTTACCAAGATCGGCGCCGTTAGCGTCTTTATCTTCAGTCAGCCATTTAAGATCGGTATTAAAAGCAAACTTATCATTGACCTGATAACGGTAATAGGGACGGAAACCGTAACCGTCACCACCGATCAGGCTGGTATCATCTCCCCAGTTGTTCTTTTCATAACCTGTTTTACCCAGGTAAATCGCCTCAAACATAAACCAGTGCTTACCAATATGCTTTGCATAAGCGGGTCTTAACTCTAATTCTGTCATGCGGAAATCAGTTTCATCCTGATCCGCAGTGTTCAGATCGTTTTCAAAGGATACCTTCTTTAACAGAAAACCCAGATTAAAGCCGGTATCACCTAAGTTGACCCGTCCGTCACCAAATACCCATTCATGTACCGGGCGTGTATTTCCCCCTGTCCCTTCGTTTTTAAAATGCTCAACCTTATATTCGGTCAGCCAGTTACCATGCAGACCGAAACCGTCATCTTCAGGTTTATCATATTCAACAATGGCATACTTATTGTCACCGAGTGTGATAACACTTTCGGAGGACATTCTGCCCTCCATCACTTTACCGTTTTCATCTCTTACTTTAAGCAGGCTGCCGGAAAATACCCCCTGGGCGGCCTTTTTTTTCTCCACCAGCGGTTCATTAGAAACAGCATCTTCAGCCCAGACTGCTGGAGACAAAGAGAGACACAAGCATGGTAATAAAAGTGTTTTTGTATTCATTTTTCTTCCTGTTTACTGTGGTTAAAAGAGTTTTTTACAATATTGCTTAACGGTTAAAACAGCCTGTTTCTGTCTATTTTTTTATACAAAATCAGTGGTAAAGGCTAAAAAAAGGCAAAACAAGCCCCTCACAGTGATTTCCGGCAGTGCAGAGCAGAGGTTTAAACCTCTGCTCTGTGCCTGAAATCACAACGAGCAGGTAAATTATTTAGATGGAAAATTTATTCTAGAGGGGGGAATTCAAATACTGCAGTGGAGTAAAGGTTCAGGCCCTGCTGATCATTACCCGGTCCGTTTCGTCCTCCGGCGGCTACACGGTTGAGGATGGTCATATCTGTACCCTGTTCTGACTGTGTCAGTGCATAAACTTTCATCGCAGAGCCGCCGTCAATAAACAGCGCGGCAGTGATTTTTTCACCGTCAAAGATATCTATATCCAGCTCCTGCAGGCGCACCAGCAGATTACTGCTGTCAACGATATTAGCGCCGATACTCAGTTCATGGCGTCCGTCAAACAGCAGCCAGCCGATGCTGCGTTCAGTCTGAATAATCAGCCCGGCCGGTTCTCGAATTAACGCATCAAAATTATTACTCTCTCTGCCGGTTCTGGCTAAAGGCGACAAAGTGCCGGCGGCTTTATGCAGCCCCCTTTCAGCATCAGCACTGCTGAGCTTTTCACCGGTAGGTACAACAGGCTCGCCATCGATAACCGCAGGCACCAGGCCTCCGAGAATCTGACGGTAGCGGGAAAAATCACAGTTGTCTGAATACGGCCTGACATCCACCCGCAGGCCGCTCAGCTTCCGGTCTGCAAACAGTTCATTAAAAAGCGCCTCTTTGATAGAAATAACCACACCAAAAGAAGGCAGAGGTGCTCTGCCGTGCCAGACTTTAATCACCTCTTCATGGGGCTGACTGCCGTCACCTCGGCTGCTTATAAATAAATTTACCCGATTATGCACCGGCAGCATCGGCGAAAACTCCTGCAGAGCCCCTTCATGTTCCAGCTGACAGGCACTGTTAAACAAAACTATGTCATGCTGATCCAGGCTGTTAAAATCCGGATTGATAATATCCACTGTCAGTGCTGCGCTGCCGATCTCCAGGTCATAAGCCTGAATCTCAATCTCAGGTAGAATTTCAACGCTGCCGGCAGCAGTTACCGCAAGCGCACCACGGTGTACTCCCTGAAAACCGCAGCTTCCCCGTTCACCATGGGCCTTATTAAAGAAATAAAAGCCCAGGTAAGATAACACTTCAGGAAGCTGAAACTCCTGATCGGCAAAACGCCTGCTGTGAGACCAGATATGATCGCCGCAGTTAAGCTCCCGGGTCATAAAATAACCCAGATTGCCGCAGATCCCCTTAAAAGGCTTCTGCTCTGCAAGGCGTTCCTTTAAAGTCGCTAACTGACTGTTTTTATAATGATAACCGATAGCGCTGCGGTGAATATCCTCCTGATCGAACCACACTGCCGACACCGATGTGCTTTTTAACGGCAGCGGATGCGCTGTCGGCTGATAATCCTGTACGCCGGGCAGCCTGTCTGCATTAACGGCCGGCATCAGCATATGCACACGTTTGAATTTTAAAACGCTAAGCTGCTGCTGTGAAATTTGAAATGACTGTTCAAGTGACTGCTCAAAATCCTTTTCACTCTGCAGATCCGGATGAAGCGGATTGCCTTTAGCAGACTGATTAGTCTGAAATCCGTTAAGCGCCTCAGTATTACAATATGTCTGCGGCTGAATAACAAAACTTTCCCACTGCCCGGCAGTGAGCTGATATTGATTGAGTGACATAAAATAGCTTCTAAGTAGATGAATAAATATAATTCGAATTACTGGTAGACAGATTTATACAAGGGGATCAGTGCAGCCCCCGTAGCCGCGGCCTGATCGCCGGACACTGTGGCTAAAGAAACCGTCGGCATCAGCACGTCCTCTTCATGCTCATTTAATTTATTAACCGTCAGCAGATAAAGCTCATTAAGCAGCGCTGCCGGCAGCAGTCCGCCGAGCACTATCTCCTCAGGGTCAATTAAGGCATGGATGGTCTGAATTGCGTTCACTAGATCTTCACTGGCGTCATTAAGCCAATGCGAAATGATTTCCTGATGTTTTTCAACCAGCACCTCTAAAGCCTGATAACGGTGAGGGCTCGGTTCATGCAGACCGAGTTTTTGATACAGATCATTAAGTGAGGGACGGCTTTTGTTATGCGGGAAAAGGCGCCCTATTCTGCCTGCGTTGCCGCGATAACCGCGATAACTTGTATCATTATAAAAATGCCCTCCGCCGACACCGTAACCAAGGTAAAGATAAAACAGGTTAGCCTGCTTACTCTTACAGTTGCGGATATGTTCCCCCAGCGCGGCGGCTGTACCGTCATTTTCAACCCATGCAGGCAGCTGTAAATATTCTGAGATCTGCTCCTGAAAATCGACACTCTCCCACTCTTTAAAATAGGGGGGAAGGCGCAGCTGACCGCTGGACTGATTAAAGTTGCAGCTGGTTGTAATACCGGCACCAATCAGCGCACTGAACTGCTCCGGATAGCTGATTTTAACCATCTCCAGCAGACTGAACAGCTCGCTAAGGCCTTTTTCCGGACAATTATAAATACCGGATATAGAGCGTGAGAAAAAAGCACTGCCGCCGAGATCAACAATTTCAATACTGATCTTCTCCAGCTCAATATTAATACCTAAGCTGTAGGCTGCCTGGTGATTAATGCCCAGCTCAATACCCGGCTGTCCGCGGGCACTTTTCTGCCGCCCTAATACAACTAATAATCCCTCATCCAGCATCTTTTTGGTGATGGTGGTTATCGCGGGCGGCGTTAAGCCGCTAAGTTCGGCTAATTCAGCTCGCGTAACAGGTGCCGAGCTGTGGATCAGCGAAAATATTGTCCGTTGGGTTTTAGAACCAAAATCAACCATTTAATCAAGCCTATAGATAGTTCAGCAGCCTTACGGGTGCTGAGTGTAATAATAAATTGAATGACCGGCTGTGCTGCACAGCCGGCCGGTTTAACAAATAAAGCGTCCTTTTCTGCAGATAAAGGACCTCTCTTTTTTACGACGCGGCAACAGGGATTGCCGCACCGGTTGCCGAGTTAAAAAAGCTTAAATACTCTTCGGCAAATGCAAAGCTGAAGCTGTCCCCGACTGACTCGTGCATTTTTTTACTGTCAACTCGCAGCGTAGCAGATTCACCACCCAGTGTAATATGCACGTAATTTTCATTACCCATGCGTTCCATATTGTGAATTGGCGCTGAAATCAGCTTATCCTTAGGAAAGTCCGTCAGTTTGTCTTTATCTGCAACAATATTTTCAGGGCGCACACCGACCTTTACCCGCATCAAATGTTTAACCGCTTCATACTGCTGCTCATTAATCGCAATCGTTAAACCCGATGCAAAACGCAGTGACCGGCCGACAATTTCAACTTCAAAGAGATTCATCTGCGGCGCGCCGAGAAAAGCGGCCACAAAGGTATTTGCCGGATTATGGTAAAGATCCATGGGTTTACCTATCTGCTGAATAATACCGTCTTTCATTACCACAACCCGGTCCGCCATGGTCATCGCTTCAACCTGATCATGGGTGACATAAATAGTGGTTGCGCTTAACTCGCGATGCAGTTTAGTTATCTCATTACGCATGGAAACACGCAGCTTGGCATCCAGGTTAGACAGCGGCTCATCCATTAAAAAAACTTTGGGATTACGCACAATCGCCCGCCCTAAAGCGACCCTCTGACGCTGTCCGCCTGACAAGTCTTTCGGTTTACGGTGCAGCAGCTCGTCAAGGCCGAGAATCTGCGAAGCCCATTTAAGCTTTTCGGCAATCTCTTCAGCAGACTGCTTAAGCACACGTAAACCAAAAACGATGTTTTCCTTGACCGACATATGCGGGTAAAGCGCATAATTCTGGAAAACCATAGCCATATCCCGGTCCTTAGGGTGCACATCATTTAACTGCTTACCGTCAACCGACAAGCTGCCCGATGTGATTTTTTCCAGACCGGCAATCATGCGCAGAGTGGTTGATTTCCCACAGCCTGACGGGCCAACAAATACAATGAACTCACCTTTCTTTATCGACAGCTCGAAACTGTCTACAGAAAGAGAATCGGAGTTATCATACTGCTTACAGATATCTTTTAAACACACATAATCTTTCATTTCATTACCTCAAGAAAACACAGCGGCTAATCTGTCCTGTAAAGTCGCATAGGAAAAGTGAGTCAGCCCTAACGCAAAGTTCTTATCAACGATCTGCTGATAACGCCTTTTATCACACAGAATCTCCAGGATCTCATCAGCCGCATTACAGGTAATTTCCGGGCTGACAGTCACCAGACCGCTTTCCAGAGTTTCATATTGATTACCCAGCGAAGTAAACTCACAGCCGACAGGTTTAATATCTTTCTCATAAACTGAATATTCAAACACCATCACAGGTTTTCTGGCAAACATCGCTTCCAGAAGCTGATTTCCCCAGCCCTCATAGATACTCGGATACATCACAAAATCACAGTCTACATAAGCGTCCCACAGACTGTATATTTTTTTACCGTTACGCGTAGTACGTTCATGGTCAACAATGGTCGGATCGATAATAAACTCAATGCCCGAATCCTTACATTTCTGTTCAAGCAGCTGTACGTAATCACCATGATCTTCATGCAGACCAACCATGACGTAATAAATTTTACTCTCGGAAGTAAACACTTTGCCGTTATACAGGGTTTTACCTGTCAGGCTGCTTTTCAGTGATTCAATTCTTTCTAATACATCAACGGCAAGCTCGATACCTTTACGCGCCACCAGACGAGTGCCCTGCAGGAACAGAATATCATCTTCTTTAATACCTAGGCGCGCTCGAAAATCACTGTTGTAATCATCTTTTTTCCAGTTATCTATTGAAAAATCAAACACATTCGGCACATAGGTTGAGTCCTCACCTTTTTTAGCAAAAAGATCTTCTTTAGCCAGGGTATTAATAACGCAGTGCTGAATATTATCGCCTTTAGGCGGAAAATTCTCCTCCAGACTGTCTTTAACAAAATCATATTTAGAGCCGGAAAAGAACTCCCGCTCCCAGTAAAAGTCGTGATGATGGTTAACCACACGCACCCCGGTTTTTTTAATCACCTCGGCAAACGCTTCGCCGATAGCAATACTGCGCCCCATGCAGCAGATATTATTCGGCACAAGAATATCTATGTTCTGCTCGCGGATAATAGACTCCAATTTCAGTGCTACCGTCTCTTTAAGGGCTGCAGAGCGCTGTTTAAGCTCGCTTTCAGGTTTATCCTGATATTTAAACATCTCCATGCGCAGCTGTTCATCTTCCGGATAGAGAATGGCGATTTCATCAATAAGATAGGTTTCACGTGAACAGGTGCCTTTAGAGCCGGCAATATAAACAACCTCATGGCCGAGCCGTTCTAAAATCAGTGCCCACTTATCCATTTCCAGTGAAACACCGTCTGTTTCGCCGACTCGATAGTGTGAAAGTGCAATTTTCATGTTTGTTCCTCTATTTGAGACCGCTGGTCGCGATACCTTTAGTAAAATATTTTTGAAAGATTAAAAAGATGATAATGGTTGGAATGGTCAGCAGTACCACCCCGGCCATGATTTGATTCCAGAACTGCTCATGCTGGCCGTGGAATGAGTTCAGACCGACGGGCAGGGTATACATATCAGAGCTGGAGCCGATAATGCTCGGCCACAGATAAGCATTCCAGTTTGCAGTGAACAGCAGTATTGCCTGAGAAATCAGCGGAATTTTGGCGATTGGAAAAATAATCAGCCAGAATGTTTTCATTTCTGACAAGCCGTCCATATACGCAGATTCTTCCAGCTCAAAAGGCATGCTTTCGTAATACTGTTTCATTAAAAAGGCAAAAAACAGATTAAATATGAAAGGTAAAATCAGCCCCAGATAAGAGTTAATCAGCCCCATTTCTGCAAGCAGCATATAGGTCGGCGCCATTAATACCTGCGACGGGATCATCATGCAGGCAATAATAACAAACAGTAACCAGCCCATACCTTTATGGCGGGCCATGGAATAACCCAGCATACTGTTGATAACCAGATTCAGCACGGTGACAAAAAATGCCACAATAACGCTGTTGATCATCCAGCTGTCAAAGGGAAATTTAGTTAAGATGTAAACATAACTGTCCAGACTGAATTTCGATATATCAACCTCTCCATGAGCAATCAAGTCCAGCGGAGACAGAGAAATAATAATGGTCAGCGCAAAAGGAATAACAGTAATCACCAACATTCCAAGCGCAAATAAATGAAATGATATCTTTTTAAGACTTAGCATGTTTTACCTTACGTTCAATAAATACAACAGTTAATATTAATGACATAAAGATCATTGCCATCGCGCTTGCATACCCCACTTCATAACTCTTAAAGGCGGTATTATAGATATACAAAACCGTGGTCAGCGTTGAATCTAAGGGGCCGCCTTCATTTTTAGTCATTACCGCCACTTCATCATAAAGCTTGAAGCCGTTAATCATGGAAGTAATAAAGACAAAGAAAATGACCGGTTTTAATGACGGTATGGTAATTTTCAGCAGCTGAGTTAATTTATTCGCCCCATCCATATCCGCTGCTTCATAGAGCTCCGCAGGAATCGACTTAAGGCCGCCGACAAAAATAATCATATACAGCCCCAGGTGACTCCAGGAATGCATTAAAATAACCGGCACAATGGCAAAACGTGTTGACTCTAACCAGTTAAAGTTATCGGGAATAAAAGCAACTGCAGAGTTAACCGCCCCGCCGGACTTAAACAAAAAGGTAAACATTAATGCAACAGCCACCGTACTTGCGATAGTGGGCAGATAATAACCAACGTTAAACACCTTTTTCAGCTTCAGTGCGCTTGATTCAATAATCAGTGCCAAAGCTAATGACGCGGCCAGCTGAATAGGCACCGCAAAAATAACAATGATAAAAGTATTCTTAACCGCAGATAAGAAACGCTCATCCCCAAAGGCACGAATATAATTATCCAGGCCGATCCAGCTTGCATTTGCCAGTCCGCCCTGAGTAAGCGAATATTCTGTAAAGCTTAAATAAACACTTAAAAATAACGGGATAATAAAAAACAATCCGAAAAATATGTAAAACGGCATGCCGAATTTCAATTTAACCCATGCTGAAACATTCATTAGTATTACCTTTTAAAAAATGAAAATAATCTATTGAAGTTCAAGTAAAGCTTCTTCAAGTGCCTGCTCAACGTCGGTGTTATTGATGTATATTTTCTCGCCGGCCCGTCCTAATGCAGAATGTATCTTTGCGCCGTCCACTCCGTATAAATTCACATTTGAATAGGCAAACTGTTCAGAATTAGCGACAAAGTCTTTGTTCGTTTCCTGATAATACTCGCCGGCTGCTTTACGCGTCGGTACGGCTATTTTGCTGTCCACCACCATGCGCTGAATTTTTTCACTTGCCATATACTCAATAAAATCAACGGATTCCTGAGTTTTTTCGGTATTTGCATTCATGACATAAGCCACCGTAAAGAGCATACTGGTCTGCTCTTTTCCAGCAGGAAGCTTAGCCATTTTCCAGTTTAAGTCTTTTGATTCCTGCTCCAGTGTCTGAACTGCCCAGCCGCCGGAAATCATCATAGGTACGCGCTTAGTGGTAAATGCAGTTTCATTACCGTCAAGTTCCTGACCTGTTTTCGCGGCCTTGCTTCCCAGCAGCTGTCGGTAATAAAAATCATAGGCAGATGCGACTTCAGCACTATTAAAGGCAAAGTTTCCTTTTTCATCAAAGACTTTACCGCCGGACTGAAAAAGGAAAGGTGAAAATCGGGGGAATTCTGTTTCTAATACTATACCGGCATCATACTTATCAAGATCGGCAAAAAAATGAGCCGTTTTTAACAGCTCGTCCCAGTTAGCCGGCACCTTCATATTGTATTTATTAAAAGTATCCTGATCGTAATACAGGACTAAAGAGTTGGCATCTTTCGGCAGGCCATAAACCGCGTCATCCTTCTGGTAAGCGGCCAGCAGCGGTTCATTAAAGTCGTTTAAATCAGTCTTCTTTAAAAAAGGTTTAATATCCTGAACAGCACCGTCATTGACAAATCTGTCCAGGTATAAACTGTCCATATAAAAGACATCTGGACCGCCTCCTGAAGCAATCTGCAGCTGAATTGCATCATTATAGGTACCGTTGATCACCTCGATTTGAACCTCTGTTCCGGTACTTTGCTCATAACTGTCCACCCTTTCCTGAACAAACGCCATTTCTTGAGGTGTTGTCGTCCATATACCTAAAACAAGCTTGTCATCTTGTTTTGAACAACCGCCGAGGAAAGCCATTGATAAAATTACTGCTCCAATTGATTTTTTCATTCCCGCTCCACATACATTATAAAAATATGGTCTTATAACCAGGCAATGCATACTGAACTACACAAACAATTCAATCATGACAAGGACTTAAATGTTAATAAGACGACAACTCATTATTCAGCTTCTATAAAAACCAATTTAAATTAAATTAATTTATTTAATGTTGTTATTGATTTATATAAACAGGCACCTAAAAACACAAAGCACCCTAAGCAATGATGTAAATGTACAGTTTTACAGCTAAAAAGATCAACAGAAGCATTTTCTTTTTGTGAAACCAATCATATTAAATTAAATCATTTAATTTAATAAAACATCAACAACAATGATCTGTTTATAAAAAAACAGCATAAGGATAAAAAACGTTCAGGGGACGGGAAAATTAACGGGGGGTACCCACAGCAATGCAGCTGTACGCCGTTATGTGAAATAAAAAATATAGACCTTGAGTTTAAGTCTTTTAAATACAAGGGGATACAAAAATTGAACAGCTATTGCTTAGGCCGGGATTTTTGTCCCCGGCACAACAAAGCCCTTAAAAAACCAACATTTAGTCAAAAAATATTAAAAACAATCACAACAAAAACACTGTTTCTCAGCACTGAAAAATTGAGATACCACCAATTAGGTACTAAAAGAAAGGTGCTTACGATATTATGAAAGAAAACGATAGTAATTTACTTCGCTTATCCGCTGTTACGATATGTGCTTTTAAAGGCAGTTTTACCCTGTCCCGGCATGGATACAAAACATTCATCCTGTGCCGCTCAACTTTACAAAAAGCTTAATTATCGTGATCGGCACCCTTGCGGATACTAACATGAACTAATCATTTCTTATTTGGAAGACAATGGAAAATAACATAAAGATTGACAGTGAAAGAGAGCAGTATGCAAAATTTTTGTATCGAGCAACTTTTGGCCCTAAAAAAGGGCAAATAGACGCTCTGCAGAAAGCAGGATACGAAAGCTGGTTTAAAGAGCAGTTTGCAGCCCCGGCATCTTATCATGCCCCGAAAGCACAGCAGTTTGCTGATCTGACTAATGTGAAAGTCAGTGAAAATATGCGTTTAGGCGCATGGTGGCAGAGAACCATACAAGCAGAAGACCAGCTCAGACAGCGAATGGCTTATTCCTTAAGTCAGATTTTTGTAGTGTCGAAACACGGTATACCGGGTAAGCATATTGAGCTGGCTCAATATTACGATATCTTAGTTAAACATGCTTTTGGTAATTTCCGTGATTTACTGGAAGAAGTAACACTTAACCCTGTAATGGGGCATTACCTTACATTGCAGAACAGCCAGAAGTTCAACCATAATAAAAAAACTTATCCTGATGAAAACTACGCACGCGAAGTAATGCAGTTATTTACTTTGGGTTTATGGGAACTACAGGAAAACGGTGAAGCGGTTCTTGATGTAGACGGGAACAAAATCCCCACTTATACACAACAGGATATTGAAGAACTGGCGCGCGCATTAACAGGATGGCGCCGCAGTGATTATACTGCACCTATGCATGGTGTGGACAACCGCCATGACAGTGACGAAAAATTAATTTTAAATGAATATTTCCCTTCAGGAAAAACGCCTCAGCAGGACCTGACTCAGGCTATGGATCTTTTATTTAATCATAAAAACACTCCCGTACTTTTTGCTGAATTATTAATCAAACGCCTGACCGGCAGCAACCCGCGCGGCGAGTATATCGCACGCGTAGCCAGTGCCTTCAAAAATAACGGTGACGGTGTCAGAGGCGATTTTAAGGCAGTGCTGACTGCAGTACTCACCGACAGTGATGTGGTCAATGCTGAAGCAGAACAAGGAGCGACACAAAGAAAAACCTTCGGTCGTCTGCAGGAGCCTGTTATTACTATTGCTAACCAGGCCCGTGCACTTGATATGAAGTCAAAACAAGAACGCTGGTATGATATTCAGTACACCGAATCACAATTAGGCCAGGCACCGCTGCTGGCGCCGAGTGTCTTTAATTTCTACACACCTGTATTTGCACCTCAGGGCGAGATTTCTAATGCAGGTTTAATTGCACCTGAGTTTTACCTGTTAACAACCGATAACATGCGCCGCATCCACAACCGTTTATGGGGCAACATTTATGCAGTCTGGGGAAACAGTGCTACTGGGTGGACTTGGGATCATAGTGAGTTTCTCGCTTTAGAATCATCACCAGATGAATATATGGCACTGCTGAACGAGCGCTTATTCGGCGGATTGATATCGACTGAACTGCACGATTATATTCATAATATGCTCTCCAGTGAAATGGAGAAAGTCGGCCCGAACCTGCGCATAAGAAATACTTTATATGTTGCTTTCTCTTCCCCTGAATTCTTCACTCAAGAGTAATATAATGAAATTATCACGTAGAAATTTTTTAAAGATGGGAGCAACCGTTGCTTCATCAACCGCATTAACAACAATACCCGGCATCGCTTCAGCAGACAGCAGCGAAAGTACACATAAAGCCATTGTATGTATTCTTTTAAACGGTGGTAACGATGCTTATAATATGCTCATACCATTATCTGAATCAGCTTATTCCGATTATGCACTTGCCCGCCCCGCTTTAGCGATAAAAGAAGAAGATGTTCTGCCTCTCGGATTAAACACCGACAATGCGGTCGAACTGGGTATTCACCCCGCTATGTCTGCGATGCTGCCGCTGTTCAAAAGCGGCCAGGCAACAGCAGTCATTAACAGCGGCCCGCTTGTTGAGCCGCTGACTCGCTCTACGATAGAGCAAGGACTTGGAGTATTACCTGATTTTTTAATGGCGCATAATTTACAGCAGGAAATGGTTCAGTCAGGTACCGTAAGCATGTCCAACCGTTATGCCTGGGCCGGACGTATGATGGACATCATCGGTGTCAACAGCTCTGTGTCTCCATTAATTGCGATCGGTAATGACTGTAAACTGCTGCGTAGTGCTAAATACAAACAGACGGTAGTCAACAGTGACGGTGTAGGTAGTTATACCGGCTGGAATAGCTCACACCGTGTCAGTGGTTACTTTTCACATTTTGTGAACCGTGATTACGAAAATTTATATTCTCATAATTTCTCAAAGCGTATGTCTTCAAGTGTATTAGAGAACGAAGAACTAAATGAGGTTCTGCAGGCTTACCCGGCAACCGGCAGCTATCCTGATACTCATTTAGCAGATCAGCTGAAAATGGTAAGCCGTCTGATTCAGGCAAATAAAACAATGGGCCAGAAACGTCAGGTGTTTTTTGTTGAGCTGGGTGGTTTTGATACACATAATGACCAGGATACAACACATCGAGAGCTGCTGACTCAGGTCAGTGACGCGCTTGCTGCTTTTAATCAGGATATCGCAGCACATAAACTTGAAGAACAGGTCACTTCTGTCACCATGTCGGATTTCGGGCGCAGAGTCAGAGCAAACTCAACGGGAACGGACCATGGCTGGGGCGGACATCAGATTATAACCGGCGGCGCAGTCAAAGGCGGCAAAGCTTACGGGAACTGGCCGCAGCTGACCTCTAAGAGTGAGGATGATTACAGTAACGGCCGGGTTATTCCTTCAATTTCAACGGACCAGGTAAATGCTTCTCTATGCGAATGGTTTGGTTTAAACACAGGACAGATACACAGCCTGTTTCCTAACCTGATTAATTTCCAGTCGCCAACTTTGGACTTTATGACTACTCAAAAAGTTTAATCAACAAACCTAAACAACGACTGGTTTATTGTGCTCTAGCGAAAAACGTAACCGTATTGTGATCAGTTTAATCGATCACAATGCAGTTGCGTTTTTCTTTTGCCTGATATAAAGCGGCATCCGCAAGGCGATAAGCTTGATCAGGACTTAGCGGCTGATTACCATCAATAATTTTAATACCAATAGAAATAGTTAAGTACCCGGCAACACTTGAATACAAATGAATTCTGTTTAACTTCAATATCGACTGCTGAATTTTATTGGCAATTTCTCTAGCACTTTGATGATCTGAATTGGGTAGAACAACCGCAAATTCTTCACCGCCGATACGGGCAACCAGATCATTTTCCCGCTGACAGTGCTTAACCAGAATATGGGCAATATCTTTTATTGCTTCGTCCCCCTGAGGATGCCCATAATGATCGTTATACTGTTTAAAGTGGTCAATATCTAAGATTAATAATGCCAGCTGCAGGCGGCTGCGTTGATTGCGTTTTATTTCCTGCTGCAGCACTGTGTCAAAGGCCCGTCTATTCTTCAACTGCGAAAGCGGATCTGTGTTCGCCATGAGTTGAACCTGTTTTACATAGCCCTGCAGCTGCTGCAGGGTTCTTTCCATATCACCGAATTCGTCATTGTGCTTCTGCTTAATGGTCATCTGCGTATTGCCATCAGAAAGAAGCAGCATATTGGCACGGATAGCCAGTACCCGTTTTATAATTTTGGTATGAATAAAAGCCCAGCCGATAAACAGGCTGAAAGTAATACCGCCAACGGCAATACCCCATAAAAGGTACTGTTTAATCTCCACTTCAGATTTAGCGGCAGTCGCCTCCTGAGACAAGCTGTTCTGCAGATAAAAATGAATATTCTCCGCATTAAGCAGGAGCTGATCTGCAGTTTCAACCTGCTGGGTTATCAGCGTATTAATAACCACTTGAGTACGAAGACCGCTTAACCGTGAATTGAAAACTGAATATTTTCCTTTGTAAATGTCCTGAGCCTGCTGCAGCCAGATGATAGCAGCTTCACGAGATGTCCGGTTTGTACTTAAGCTGGACAGCTGCTCGATCTCGTTACCCAGCAGATAAACTTTGCGTTTGAGCTTATTAAGCTTCACGGTGCTGTCTGTACTGCTGGCTTCCACCAGCATTTCTGCCAGAAGCAGTGCACGTTTATAAATTTTAAAAAAGTTACGTGTGTTTTTTAACAATTTTTGCGGCAGTCCGAGCTGCCCGCTATTATCAAATGAATTTTCCAATTGATTACCGAGCAGGTTCAGTTCAGGCAGCAGCTGTGCTTCAGTATTTCTAAATAACCTAATAATTTTGGGACTGACTATTTTTTGCTGACTACGAATTTCAGCCCGCAGTTTAAATAAACGGGCAAGATGGCGGGTATGAGTAATGTATAATGTAATACGTTTATTCTTCTCATTTAACTGCTGCTGCTGCTCTTTAAGCAGGGAAGAATAGGATAACGTTTCCGAAACATCACGAATACTAGTCCATAAGCGGCTGACCTTATCCAGGTGCGCCAAAATGACATCACTTTCCGCTTCCGATTTAAGCGCAAACAATTCTGATTTTAAATTTGCACTGCTGGACTGTAGGTTACTGCTGATCTGCATTAACGGGATAAAATCTAAAGCAGCTCTTTGATAAGCATCGCTTAACTGCCTGGCAGTATGGTTCGCGATAAGTACCGTAACCAGAGTTAACCCGGCAATGATGAACAGAGCAATATTAAACTGTCTTTTTAACGACCTTTTTTTCATTATCCGTTATTCCGCCAGCATGGCTTCCTCACCATAAAGGTTCTGTAAAGTTGTGATCTGCACTTTTAGGTGCTGCAGAATATTGTCGGTATCCTGCGGTTTTTGTGTAATGCGGTAAGCGGCTTTCATCAGTTCGGGATAAATACTGCCCATCGCGGTACTTGAAAAATGTCCATACTGAGCCACATTTCCCTGCCAGCTCTGATCTGCTAGATAGCTGGACTGCAGTGCCTGTCTTTGTGCGGAATCGTGCGCTAATGTCTCTTTTAAATACAAGATAACATCAAGACGGCAGGGATTTCCCCCCCCGTTAGCATACGCCAGCTGACTCTCAAAACTATTCAGATACTTAAGCAGCCAGTAAGCGGCTTGTGGATTTTTACTATCATAGCTAACTGCAAATGAGTAAGCTCCCTGATAAGGTTTCCCACCGGCAACATTGCTGATACCTAATTGTGCTCCCGGAATACTGTTGTTAACTTGCCCCGAAACCGACCATAAATTATTGTAAGCAAAAGGCCACATAGCAACGCGCCCCTCTTTTAACACAGTTGCCGCCTCCAAAAATGCAAAATTTACATTCGCCGGATAAGCATACTGCATAAGGTCTACATAATACCGGGCAGCCTGTTTTGCCTGTTTTGAATCAGCCCTAACATGAAAACCTTTTATTCTGCCCTTTTCATACTCCGGAAAAAACCATTTGCCCTCTAATCCCCATAAAATTGACGACAGTTCATCATTAATATGCGGACGGTTGCCTAACATCAGTGCAACACCGTAAAAATCTTTGTTTAATACTTTTCCTGCCAGAGTCAGGCCTTTTTTACGGGTAAAGAAATCAGCGGTGTCACGGAGCTGCTCCAACGTCACGGGAGGCCGCAGCGGGTAACCGAAGCGCTTGATAAAGGCTTGTTGTTCTAACGGGTTGTCAAACAGATCTTTGCGGTAATGATTACCCATCACATAGGAGTTATAGGGCAGGCTGTGCAGATCATTGTTGTAGGATAAAATATTCACCAAGGCTGGATAATAATTACCAGAGAGCTCTGTAAACTCATTAATATTAGCCGCATCATATGTTTCTACCAGTTCTGCAATCGGGACAGTATAACCGTTAGCCGCCCACTCTTTTGCCCATCCGGCTTCAATGGTCAGCACATCATATTTCCCCAGCCCCCGCTGCATAGAAACAGTCTGCAGTTGATACATATCAGAAAGCGAAACCGACTTCACCTGAACCTGCACACCGGTTGCACGGGTAAATTCACTGATCAGATTATTTTTCAGGTACTCAGTCCAGAAACCCTTTTCAGCTACCAGAGTAATAGGAGTCTGATTAGTTATTTTGGGTAATACTATGGGACGGGGATGCTCAATTAGAGGAGCGCCAGAAACATTTGCAGTGCTAAAACAAAAAAATATAAGCAGGTACTTGATACTATTCATCGGCAGAAACCTCATTTAAAAACGGCATACCTTAATAAAAATAGTACAGCGGCAGTTAAAAAGAGTTTACCTTGATGAATAAGAGCACTATTTAGGGAAAAGAAAAGCAAAAGCGTGATACGACACAGCTATCCCCTCACCACTACAAGGGTTAAGCTTTATGTTTAAAATAATCATTAAATGCTCTGCTTAAATATTTATCCGAACTATTATCATTAAACTCAACCTTAAAACTAATCCGGTCACATTCAATAATTTTACCCTCACGCCCGCTGCCGATATGAATTACCGCTTTACCAGTCGTTAATGCAGGTGCTTTATTCTTCACTGCATTTCTTGTCTGAACCGGTTTACCGCTGTCTATCTTACGACAAACAATACGGGCAGCAGCAGGTTTGATTTTCGTGATACGCCCTATTTTTAATAAATAACGCTGCACTTTTTCCGACATATCCTCCGGTAGAGAGTGATTGAGGTGGACAGCCTGGGCAACATTCAACACCGTATTTATATCAACCTCTTTAACAAAACGAGAAGCACCGCTCTCCCCGTTTCCGTACTGCTGCGGTGAATGATAGATAAAAGCTCCTTTTTTTGCTCTGGTTAATCCGACATAGGCCAGGCGGCGCTGTTCCTGTATATCGTTTACACTGACGGATGACTTTTTGCGCACGCTGGGAAAATCTCCGGCATTCCAGAAGGGTAAATGAACGTAATCAAACTCCGCCCCTTTAGCGCGGAAAATAGTGGTAATTTTAACCGCTTCTTCGCGGCTGTTTGCTCTATGAACGGCCTGTTCATTATGCTGAAAAAACTGCAGCGCCTGTTCGGTGTTTAGTTTAAGTGTTCTTAATATGGTAGCAACTGCATCAAGGCGATCTATATTTTCTTCAAAATCACTTTCAGTCGCTTCTGAATTTTTCAGCCAGTCGTTCACTGCAAATTTCTGACGATATCCGGCAAACAAAGTAAACGCACTTTGCTCTAAGTGATGCTTAGCAAACCACTGCAGACGCTCATTCACCTTATTCAGACTTTTACTGTCCATAGAGCTGCGTACGGTGAAGTTTTTTACCTTCTGCCGGTAATCTGTTAATGCGCCGCCCGCTAAAAGATCTGCCAGGTCATTGACTGCGCTCTGCTTTATAAAACAGGTTGGGTAAGATAAAACGGTTTTAAAAGCGTCATTGACCGGCATATTAGGTGTCTGCCGAGACCAGTGCTGCATAATGGCAATAACTGCACGCAGCAGGTTAATTTCTTTACTGTCTTTTAACGCACTGACTGCCGGCATCTGGTAGGCTATGTTTGCTTTCAGCAGGCCGATTTCCAGCAGCATGGTTTGTGACCAGCGGCGGATCAATATAGCGATTTCCGACGGGCGCGTCCCCTCTGCTAACTGCGCCCTGATATTTTTTACCGTTCTTGAAACAAAGGCTTTGTCAGCAATAACGTGAACATCGGTTTTTTCGGTATATTGACTGGAAGAGGTAATAAAATCTGATTCGCGCTGTTTATTATTACTGATCAGCTGATAGGCACTGATCGCTAATGCATGGCCATAGCGGAATGTTTCACTTAAGCGGTATTTTCTGCAGGGTGGAAAATCACGTTCGAAATTGAGCATAAATCCCGGATCACTGCCCCGCCAGCCGTAAATACTTTGATCAACATCTCCGACAACCACCAGACTTGAATCAGTCCCTTTAATTAACTGCAGGAGCTGATACTGCACAGCATTAATATCTTGAAATTCATCAACAACAATCAACTGATAAGACTCTCGAATAGTTTCCTGAAAATCAAGATCCGAGCTTAACAGTGCCACGGCAGCCACTAACCAGTCATCAAAAAACAATACTTTTTGGTGTTTTCTCGCCTGCTCATACAAATTATAAGTTTCTGTTAAAAAAGCATAATCTCGATTAAATTTATAATTATTCAGCACTTCCCTGGGAGTCAGTGCATTGGCTTTGATCAGACCGATAAAACCGGCAGCCACGGTTCGAGTATTAGGTTTTAACAGAGTGTTTTTCTGCGCGGCATAACGCGGATCCGACGCCTGTTTTTTTAATACATCGCGAATAATAGACATCGCCTGTTTTTCATTAAAAGACAGGCTGTAACCACTCTGCTTTAAATAACCGCTCTCATTGAGTATTTTTTTGCAGAATGCATGATAAGTATTAACCATCTGCGCACCATTAACAGCCCGTTCGCCAAGTTTGCTGATAAAGTCACGGCTGGTTTCGCTGTTAAACATCAGTACACAAATCTGCGCAGCCGATAATACCTTTAACTGCTGCTCTAGAAAGCCAACCAGCGTTGATGTTTTACCTGTCCCGGCTCCAGCCGAGCAGAGCGCATTACCGCAGCTATGGCTGATCAGAGAGAGCTGTTCCTGAGTGTAGTTAAGAGCAGATATTGATGGTAAAGAGGCTGTGTGCATAACAATTTAAATTCGAGACTGAATAAGAGAGCCGGCATTTTAATGCTAAAAAGTGTTTTCTCATAGCTAATAAACACTATCAGCAAATGAAACAAACGGCCCCGGCAAATCAGCTATACACTTTCAGTACATGAAAACGGGTTAGAGCAGCAAGACATAGCGCTGAGCATTACGCCCAGCGTAAAACTGTTAGCCATGTGCAAACTTACGTAAGTAGTCTGCCGGCACCGGGTAACTCTGTCCCAAATGTTGGGGATGTACACATCTTGTAACCGGATATTTCACAAACACGCAGTTACCTGAACCATGAAAATGTCGATAAACCAGCTTGCCGTATTTATTTTTTACCGGATCCAGCTGCCTTACCGAAGCCTCAGTTAAACGGATCAGACTGCCTAAATAATTCAGCAGCTCACGGCTTTGTATGTCACGTGCCGGCAGTCCGTGATTTCGTCTAAGCAGTCTTAACCGGGTAAGTGCAGCGGCGGCATCCGGATTTAAACGCGCAGTTTCTAACGCAATGATAAACAGCGCTTTTGCAGAGCCCGGCGGATTCATTAATCCGGCAATATGGGTATTCCACCAGTTCTGACTGTCTACAAACAGCTGCTCATGGCGAATCTCGGCATTATCTATCGTTCCTTGAACTGACACTTCACTTTGCACCTCTGCAATACCGGTTAAGGTATTAAATGACAGCTCTCCTGTTCTGGCCGTCATACGCACCTGCAGCCGCGGGCTGATACGGTTAAATAAGTTATAAGCGAAACTGTCCGTCCAGTCGACTGCATCCAGATTCTGATGATCAAGCGCATATTGTGAGCTTCTTGCACCAAAACACATAACTAATGAAAGATTGTAACAATGACTCCTAGTAAATATAGTTAATAATAAATCTGCCAGCTGCTGATCGGTAACATGTTGATCCGCTCTGCAGCTGCCTACAGGTGCTTTAATAATACCGTAATTAATACTGCGCATCGGCCCGTGTAATGACAGCATCACCCGGTCGGCTTTCATACACTCAGATTTTATTTTACTCAGGGTTTTAGTGTAATTCCGGTTGCGGACACCGTTGATATGATCACGGTAAAAATCCACCAGCATAATCTCTTTTACCTGCTCCGATTTAAAATACCCCTGCGGACGAGGGAATTTTATTCGTAACGCATCAATCGCTTTTCTACCGTCAACCCCAAGATCATCCGACATATTTAAAAATATTTGTTTGCCCATGTATTGCTATTCCATTAATTGTTTAACTCTATAATTCAAGCGCTTAAAATTAGTTCGACTCTAAAAGCCGCAGTCTTGATTTATTATCAACGCAACACAAAACATATCACATAAACGTGACAAAAAACTCATGGCTTGACATTTATTTGAACTCGACAGCAGCAGGCTCAAAATAACGGGCTGAATACTCTTTAACCCTCTCTCGGCAGCATTTGCTGATCTAATACAAAAAGTTCTGCAGCCCGGCAATAAACGCAAATGATAATTATTATTGACAAAGAACCCAAAAGAAGTAATCTATATGCATCTTTAGTGTTCCAGTGAACACTGATACAAATTAATTTATCTAATATACCTTACTGAGGAGATTTAAAATGAGTCATTTACGAATTCCAGCTAACTGGACAGTACAGCGTTCTACCCCTTTCTTTAGCAAAGAAAACGTTCCTGCGGCACTGCTTTCGCATCACAACACTGCACAAGGCGTATTCGGTCAACTGTGTGTAATGGAAGGTATCGTTACCTATTACGGCTTTGCCGATGAACATGCCAGCGAGCCGGAAATAAAAGTGGTTATCAATGCAGGACAGTTCGCTACCAGCCCGCCTCAATACTGGCATCGTATTGAAATATCTGATGATGCGCAGTTCAATATTAATTTCTGGTCTGAGACAGATAAAAGAGATCAGCCTCTTTTCCACGCTAAGAAATAAACGTTATGCTGTTCCCGCGCTCTACGGGAACAGCATCATTCATAAACCAAGCATGGGAATGAAGCACGCTGTCTTCAACGTTTAAGCTGCTAAAGTTTTTCTACTATTATGGTTATCTTACCTTCGTTATTTCCATAATATGCCTTCTTGTCATTGGCAAAGGGCTTAAATTCCCCCGACTTTTTCATTTTCACTTCAACCGGCCCTTCACCTATTTCAAATGTACAGTCGTCATCTTTAATGCATCCGCATAAACAAAACCAGTCTGAGTCAGGTACTCTACGAAATGGTTCAGCTAATGCGATAGCAATCTCTCTTATCCCCAGCTCCTGACTGCCTCTATTCCAGCCTTTAGGGCCGCATTTAATCGTCGCATCTTTCCACTGCTGAGCCGGTTTAGCAGTAAATCGATAGGTTGATCCCTTTTCTAACATCAAGCCGCTGTTGTTATACAGTTGACTGGCAAATACAGTCACCTCTGCGTGCTGACCTACTTTTTCAAAATACCGTAGGTCGCCGCGGGGAGTTTCAATATGCGGCGTAATTCCATGGCATTCTTTTGTTCTTCCATCTGCATAAACAACGCGGTGTTTTCTGTTTTTTAATGACTTCGGCCGGTAGTCGCCATCACCGTGAATACGCGAGGCAACAGACCAATGCAGCAACGGCAGTTTACTGCAGACTCGGTCATCCTCGATGACACAGCAGAGACGATCCGTCAACGTAGTCCAGTCAAGTATTAAAAACCTGTCCTGCTGATGATTTTTACCAAAGGGACTAGGATTACGCGCCAGATCATCAATACCTATTTCGTAATCGACACCTTTAGGAATTACTTTTTCTAACATAGAAGCGTTAGGCATTGCATATTCTGCCTGCGGCACATTGTCCGATATCCACTGTAGAAAATATTCAAATGCCATATCCGATAAACGATCCCGGTAATAGCCGCCGCCGACATCTGAATGCGCGCCCGCAAACCAGACTTCATGAACAACATCTTCCTGATAGTTCATCAAAGTGGGTTGAAAGGCATGGCGCTTGTCATCCAGACTAATACAGTGAAGTGCTTTTATTACATTGCCGGGCAGTGTGTGCCCATTTTCAAACAACACATCAGACTCAGGACGATCTGATTTAGACATATTTGGAATTCCGATACTCGCGACTGTGTCATAAAGGGCTTCATAGACAAACTTCCCAACAACTGCATATTGCGGTTCTGACTTAGCTTTTTCATGATGCTCTTTTTCTATTATCGCAACAAAACGTCTAGCTAATGCGGCCCCGCGGCTGAACCCGGTAACCAGCATTTTATCGCCAATTTCATAGTTATTTTTAAAATCACTCATGGCATTTTTTAGGATAGCGGCAACATCTGACTTTTCTGCAGATACAGCAGCGTTATATAATCGCTTTAAACGAGAACCATAGGTACCGACACCCTGGTAATAAAAAACCACCTGACTGCTTCCCGCCCAGCTAGACGTACAGCCTTTTTCTTTCTGTAGATTACCTCCAAGCATTAAGTGAAATTTCAATATATTGGTAATATTGTCGTCTTCTTTAGCTCCTTTGTAGTCGATATCCTGCGATGCATCTGACGGTTCATTGCATGTTCCGTCAAAGTTAAAAATAAGTAATTTGGACATTGTTAATTACCTCTTTATCTGCAATTTAAGAAAATCATTTATGGACAGCGGTCTATGCTGTCACCGCGCGCATATTCACCTCTTTCACAAACTCAAACATGACTTTAGAACAATATAATTTTTATAAATAGATCAGCATCATGTTTTTACACCTTGGAGTTTAATATTTAGGCAGGACTTTCCAGACAATCTGAACATCAATTTTCAAAAACTTTGTACTTGATATTTTTTCTATAATAGATTCCGCTCCTGCCGTATAATAACGGCCTGAATGTGATTGTTTTAAAATGAGAATAGGAAAACTGCTGTATGAGCCAGACAATGTTAACCATTGCACTGCCGCTTGCGCTGGCGTGGGTAATGTACTGCGTAGGCCTGACCCTTACCGTAGAAGACTTTAAACGTGTTGCTCTTTATCCGCACAAAGTAATAGCGGCTTTAGCTGCCCAGTTAATCGGCCTGCCGCTGCTCGCCTATCTCTTAATCCATCTGTTTGCTTTGCCGGAGCCAATTGCCGCCGGTTTATGGCTGCTGGCCATTGCACCTGGCGGGGCATCATCCAATGCAATTAGCCATTTAAGCGGCGGTGACAGCGCCCTGTCAATCAGTATCACTGCGGTCAGCAGTTTAATCATCCCAGTCAGCCTGCCGCTTATGCTGCCGTTAATCATTCACGACACCCAGCTGGTTATGCCAGTTCAGACAGCAATACTGCAGCTGGCGGCCGTTACTATTGCACCTTTGATCATTGCAATGACCATGAAACGTTACATCACAGCGTTTTGGTTTTCTGCCTTTAGCCGTTTTGCAGCGTCTTCGGCATTATGTGCCCTGTTTTTTACCGTTGTGGTTACGCTGGCGGCCAACGCTCACATCTTTAGTCAGATGTTTACTGTGGCTTCAACTGCCGTTCTCGCATTGTGTTTGAGCGGCATGCTTCTCGGTCTGACTGTCGCGAAACTTTTAGGCGGAGATAAACGTCTGATGAAAACACTGTCTATTGAAGTTGGAATTCAAAACGCAGGAACGGCAATATTCGTAGCCGTTGTGCAGCTGCAGAGACCGGAACTGGCACTCACCCCGCTGCTGTACGGAATATTAATGAATATACCGGCAATGCTGCTTATTTATCGAAACAAACGCAGAGTCAGCTGCCGTTAATGTACTAGGAATACCACGTATAGAACAGAAGTAAGGTGTATACAGATAAGCGGTCAGTTTTACCTGACCGTTTCACAAGAAAATCTACCTATATTTTTACAAACTCCGGAAGCTGATAGTTGTGAAAATCTTCTAAATCTGGACGATAGACACGCAGCAGGAAATTCCAGCCGTCTGTTACATCCAGACGGTTAACAGCGTATTTTCCACAGTTTTCAGCTGAGCCGAAATGTACTGTGGTCGTACCGTCTTTATTAGTTTGACGATTGTAGCCGTTCAAAATACCGTGATCATCTGAGTACAAGAATCCCTGCTTATCATACATAGTAATTGACCAGAAACCTTCATTTTCAGGCTCAGCAAAAGTGGCGCTGTAGCACTGGGTATCAGCCAGTTTAGGGTCTACCACTTTATAGGATGCTTCTCTATCAGGCAGTACGCCCCACGCCATTGCAGTGCCCATTAAATGACGCCAGTCATCAACTTTACCTCGAGGTCCCATCATGTCAGCCAGAGACTGCTCTTTCATACCTTGTGCAACTATTTCTTTACGGGCAGCCAGCATATTTTCAATATCAATATCTCCCTTAACAAAAGGGACAGATGACTGGGCACTAATGGTAAAATTCGGCTGAATATTGTTAACCACATGGTCTATATCAGCCTGATTCATATTGTCGGCACTGGTACGAAGCAGCGCCACCACATAATCGCTGTCTGCTTTAATTTTATGAGTACCAGGGGTAGTAATAACCTGTTCAGTGAAATGAAACATATCGATTATTGCGATTGAAAAATAACGCCCGTACATCTCCGGCACAGTTATGTCCGCTCCATCACTAACATCAATAACGGCGATAGAATATAAGCTGTCGTTATTCGTGCGGATAACCTTTTGGTCGGCAACGTTAATGAATTCTTTTATATGGTTCCAGACATTAACCCCCAGGCCTATGTTATTTGCATAATGATCTGCAGCCAGGGCAGTTTCTGCGTAACGGTAACTGTCCGCATCAAAACCGTAGGTCTGCAGATCAACCGGAAAACTGCCGGCAGCCGCTGTAAAAGATGTAAAAGATGTAAACAAAGTAAGTGCTATAATTGTTTTTTTCATATTAACCTCTATGCAGTTTAAATATTACCCATCGATTTTGCGCTGGACAATAACGTGTTAATTATACCCAAGCCACTGAAGATGGCTGACTCTTGCCCTGCGGGAGTCAAGCTCTGAATCTGCATCTGCATCTTCAAGTGGTTTGGGTATATAATGCGTAGTGAATTATATTGTTCTGCATACACGCAAAGAATAACGTCGACTTATGACGTTACATAAATTTCATTTATGTAATCCCCGTCTGAAGGCCTGCTTTGAATATATTTATCAGACTAGGGTAATATGCAGCTCAGCTGCCGCACTTTCTCTCATTAAAAGGAAATTATAATCACAACCTTCATTGAACAATTACAGCAGCACGGATTCAACAGTGCAGAAATTAAGCTGTTAAGCACAGCAAAATCACTGCACCTGCCTGCGAAGTATATTTTGGTGAAACAGGGAGAAGACGCCGATTCAATCTACTTTGTTTTACAGGGTCTTTGTCACGCTTGTTATCTTACTGAGCAGGGCAAACAGTTCAGTAAAGAGTTTTACTGGGAGCAGGACTGGATAATTGGATTTGAGGGACTTATCGGCAGTTTGCCCTCCGCTTATTTAGTGGAAACACTCACCGAGACCAAGCTGCTGTGCTTACCGGTTTCATCTATTGAACAGTGGCGAGAACAGTCACACCCTGTATATATTAAACTGCTGGAAAAACAGCTGCTGCATAAAGAAAACAAAGAACGTTTTATGCTCCTGCATACACCTGCACAACGCTACGCGCTTTTCTGTCGCCACTACCCTCACCTGCAGGAACGGCTTAGTGATTACCAGATTGCCGCTTATTTGGGCATTACCCATATCAGCCTAAGCCGTATTAAGGCGCGTTTAAAAGAGAATAGTTAACATAAGTTAATGCTTAAACGCAGTCTGCCTGCTACATTGCTTTTTCTCTTGAACTCTTAGTCTTAGGTAAAATAAATGATTTCCTGGCAGTTACTCCCTTTTAATAAACTTTCCACAAACCAGCTCTATCAGCTGATTAAGTTAAGAATAGATGTTTTTGTGGTTGAACAAACCTGTCCGTATCCGGAACTGGACGGCAAAGATCTATTTGACGGTGTGCAGCATCTGCTCGGCTTTAATAACGGCGAACTTATCGCCTGCGCGCGACTACTTCCAGGGGGGATCTCCTATGATAATGTCAGTATCGGGCGCGTTGCTACTAAACAAACAGCCCGCGGCAGCGGCTTAGGGCATCAGCTGCTGACCCAGGCATTACAGCAGTGTGAAAGGCTCTGGCCGGGACAAAGCATTGATATCGGCGCGCAGCAGCATTTAACCCCTTTTTACCAACGCCACGGCTTTAAAGAAATATCAGAGATGTATTTAGAAGATAACATCCCGCATGTTGATATGCGTCTGAATAAATAAACTCCATATACGTTGCCACGCAGGGTATGGGAACAAGTTTTCTAACCCGTGTTTATGAAGACTGCTCAAGCTTTGACCGTATCAGGCTAAGGGGCTTTATCCCCCCTATTCAACCCGGTTACGGCCTTTCTCTTTGGCAAGGTAAAGTTTTTCATCGACTTGAGAGACATATGTATCAATCGTACCTTGATTAACAACAATATTATTATCAACTAAAATATCTATTATTCCGATACTTACCGTGTAATTAATAATCGTTTCACCATCACCAGCAATAACACCACTTGAAGCAGTTACATCACATATATTTTGAGCTAGACCAGCAGCCTCTTCTTTATCGGTCATCGGCAGCAAAATCATAAATTCTTCTCCACCGAAGCGGAAAATATAATCTGATTTTCGCAGTGCTTTTTCTAACAGAGAAGAAAAATGTTTTAAGACAATATCACCTGCCGCATGACCGTATCTATCATTGATTGATTTGAAATGGTCCAGATCGCACATCATCAAAGAAAATTCTCTTCCCGATGCCTTAGCAATATCAAGCTTATTAAGTACTATTTTATTAAATAAACGTCTAGTCAGCAGGTGGGTAAGCGGATCTTTGGCACTCAATTCAATCTCGTTAAGAAAAGCTATTTCATTTCCAATTTCAAGTGAATAATAGTCTATACGGTTCATCAGATGAATCAGAGTGGCAGGACGCAGCTCTTTACGTTTACAGTAATTTACAACATTTGCAGCCAGATCATGAAGATTGATATGCAGTTTATCCAGCTGTTTATAGTGTGATGTAGACAGCAGGTGGGAGGCTGTTGAGCTTTTCATCCATTTACCGAATTCACATAAATTTGGATTCAGCTCTGGATAATTATCATCAAACTTCTTTTCCTGCACATATAAAATCAAATCAACCATCCATTTGAGATGATTCTCGTAATGTATCATAAAGTTTTTATCGGGAATCGACTGCGTATGTGAGAGTCGAGTTTCACATTTAAACTTAAATTTATTTAAATATTTGTGCAGATATAAAATAGTAATCCGATACTCGTGCTGTGCAAAATAGCTGTCAATTTCTTCTATATGTTTAAAGTCTTTTTTCCCTATAAGGTCACAAAGCAGTTGTCGTATAATTGTGACAAGTTCACTGTAGAGAAACAAAAAAGAGATATCATGTTCAATGGTGAAATTCACCAGATCTTTTGTATTTTGCTCAATTTCCTCTTCAGAAGAAGCACTAAGAAGCTTTAAAAACAGATTTTTATATTGTGTAATCGCACTGCTGTAAAGCAGTTCATTAGAATAACTCGGCTGCAGAGTATCGACACTGATATTAAAATAACGAACGCACTTTTCAATATCCGTCAGGTACTGCTGAATTATCTGCACGTTACTTTCCTTAATATTTATTAATGATTGAATTAAAACCAATCATAATATTTATTAAACACAGTGTCTTTCTAGTTTAGGCTTAATTTGATAATTTTTTAATCTCTGATATAAAGGTTAAAAAAACGCATCAATTCAAAGCGAAGTTCAGGGTCTTATGGCTGGTAGAAATACTCTGGAATATAATCACAAACAAAGTGCTTAACGGCAGGGAAATAATTGAGAGCAGGTCACAGTGCTTCACAGCTAATAATATATAAGCCCTTCTCGCTCGATTGAGGCATTGATAAATCAGGACTCGCAGAAAGGGTTATACCGCTAAGGTAGTATTTAACAAAAAGGGAAGAACAGATATCTGTCTGCCCTGCCCTTAAATTTTTAGCTCTCTACTCCTGCGGCCAGTCAGCTGCCGGGAACGGACGAAGCTCACTGTTATAGGTAAGATACAGCACAATCTGATACTGGTAGACGCTCAGACTTTTACCAAACTGCAGCAGGTTTTCATTTGTTTCACCGGTCAGCAGTACAGCTAAAAACTGCAGTACAACAACCACTAAGGTTACAAATTTAGCCACGCCCATTAGAAAGACAAACATCAGCATAAATAAACCGCGTAACCATACACTTTTGTTTTTATAGGATTTTTCTTGTTGTTCGCTCATTTCAGCTCCTTTATATTAAGCCGTTTAAATTATTATTACGCACTCAGATACTGATTCCAGGCATAGTGGTACATCTGTTTTGACTCCTTTCTAAGTTTATTAACAGCAGCCAGCTCTAGTTCACTTAACGCACGGTTTTCACTTAACTGCAGACGCTCTATTCTCTGAATCTGTTCATAATTGTGATGTTCTTTACCATTTTTAATCGTTGAAAATGCTTCCAGGTGTAACTGCACTTCTGCAATAAGCTGACTCTCCGGCAGGCGGACAAGCAGACTTAAATCTCTGTAACCCGATGCTCCCGGGCTTTTAAAACGGTTTTTAATACGCACTATCTGCGTCTGCTGCTCAATTAACTCAAAGGCACTGAGCAGCGATGGGATATCTTGAGCAACAATCGAAGAGCGGGCCAAATCTGTTATCAACTCGCTGCTGCCGGCAAGTTTTGTATTGATTTTGTTTAAAGCACGCGCCTTAGATTTGATACCTGATGAAAAAGAGCTGGTCTGACTCAGCAGCGCAATACGCTCAGTTAAACTTTCCAGTTCACTCTGTCCGGTCAGCGCATTCTGGTAAAGCTCGGTGAATTCACTATAGGGCTGTTTAATCGGATCACAACGATAGTCACTGATACTATAAAGACCCATAAGGTTTTTAGGATAAGTGGAGGTACGCTCAGCTGGCGTAAAAGGTAATAAGGACTGTGCAGGTTCATCATTTGCCTGATAAGAGCTATCCAATAAAGGAAAAATACTCTCAGAATCTGAATTCTTGCGATTTGCCTGGGTAAAGGTTAATAACTTAGCCGCATCGATATTTTGATGAAGTTTCGTCGGGGTCGCATTTGTCTGCGAAGACATAGCCAGTAAAACAAAAAGGGTCTGGAATAACTTGTTCATTAATTCTCCCTATCTAATATTGTTGTCAGATGATTCTGACAACAATATTAGATATAAAGACTTAATATGTCAGTTTCAAGTGTAAAATGAAAATAACAGCTGTTTTTTTAATCGTCCGCTTAAAGATGCGATCCAGCTCTCGTTAGCATTAGATTAATCAAAAACAGGGGAACTATTATGACATCGCTATTCAGCATGGCTGGGTGTTAAGAGTGAAATAACGTCGTCCATTTCAAAATAACCTATACAGATCTCGAATTTTCAAAAACCTTCGTGACCTTTCGTTATCTTTCATGTATTTTCAGTTACATTAAATATTAAACAATTATTAATAAGTAAAACCCTGACAAGTGAAATTATATATGAATAAAAAAACAGCTGAAAACACACCACAAGAATATTTTTTAACTGCAATTGTCTACCATGGTGAAGAGCAGGATAATCAGTTTAAATATGTGGAAAGATATAATTCTTACAATCAGGCAAAAAAACAGCTAAAAAGAATTGTAACCGAAAAGCGTAAACAAAAATGGGATGTGAAAGCCGACTTTAAATCCAGACCTGAAGGTCAGGGCAATATTGATTATATGGTAACGGGTCATGACAGCGACAGTACAGACAAGGTGCACTGGCTGCTCTCTTGCGGTGAAACTGCAGTCATGGCAGACGGCAATAATTTTTCAGAATTTAATGACGTAACACCGAAAAGAACCAAACAAAAACAAACAGAATACCGCAATGAACCGGCAGTCAAAAAGCTGATCGCCAAGCTGCTGTTCGTACTTAAAATGTCACCGATTGTGACAATCGCTATTTCCTTTATCTTGTTCTGGATATTTTTTGTTTAAAAAACAAGACTCACTTTCCAGCAGGCAAAAAAAATGGCAAACCCGTAAAGGTTTACCATTTTCTAAATTCTGAATAGTGACTACGGCTTATAGCGCAACAATATTCTCAGCTTGCGGGCCTTTTTGACCTTGAGTCACAGTAAACTGAACCTTCTGGCCTTCAGCAAGTGTTTTAAAACCGTCACTTGCGATAGCGCTGAAGTGAGCAAATACATCTGGACCAGATTCCTGCTCGATAAAACCAAAACCTTTAGATTCGTTGAACCACTTAACTGTACCTGTAACTGTATTAGACATAATAGTCTCCTGTATTTTTAAATTAATTGTGCCTTAAAAAGGCTTGAGTAGCGTAAAAACAGACTGGAACTTAAAAACTACAGAGCGAGGTATTATTACAACGAAATGGAGAATGTAAACAAAAGGCTTTCTTTCTTGCTGGGGCCCACTATATAGAATCTAGCTAGGATGTCAATAGAGTTGATTAAAAAGCACACAGAAAGCGAACACTAAACAGCCAGTCGTGAGCTGATAGATCCAATATAACGAACAAAAAAAGCGCTCTCCGTGAGCAGCCGTTCATAATATCAGGCAGTTATAATGAGTCACCCTGTGCCGATGCCTATCAACGCCTTCCAACGATAACTTACTATAATCAATAGAGTGCGGTTGTTTCGGGAGTATAATATGCATTTACTAACTGATAAGCACAATATAGATAAACACCTGCTTCTGCCGGGCCCAAAATCCAAGAAAGTGATCGCAGAGACACAACAATATATAGGCCGAAGTAATTATGTCGGTCTATATGGAATTGCCATAGCGGCAGGAAACGGCAACTATATACAAGATGTTGACGGCCATTGGTATTTAGACTGTTTAACCGGCGCTTCGTGCAATATCCTCGGCTACAACACCGGATTAGAACAAATTTATTCCGATGCGGCTAAAACGCTGCAGCATTCCTGCTTCCCCTATGCGCCGAACCAGGCGGCTTTAGACTTAGCCAAACTATTAATAAACAATACCCCGGGGCATTACCCCAAAAAAGTTTTATTTGGATTAAGCGGTTCAGATGCCGTAGAAGCAGCTATTCAGGCCATGAGAAAATATACCGGCCGCTTTGCAGTGGTATCTTTTAAATATGACTATCACGGCTCCACTGGGTTATCCCAGCCGGCCTCGGGTTTTGGTTTAGATAAAGGTATTTTTCCTCATTCAAAATATTTCCGCCATTTTGATTTTCCCGGTATAGCCTCTCAAGTAGAGCAGGTTCTGGCTGATATAAAAACCGCTTTTCAGAGCGGACTGGTCGGCGGCGTATTAGTTGAGCCCATTCAAGGGGATGCCGGTGTTATAACACCGGCAGAAGGCTTTTTAGCATCTCTTCGACAGCTGGCATCTCAATATAACTGTTTATATATGGTTGATGAAGTGCAGACAGGAATGGGCAGAAGCGGCAGGCTTTGGGCCATTGAACATTATAATATTGAGCCGGATCTGCTGATCACAGCGAAAGGATTATCGGCAGGTTATGTACCTGTTTCTGCTGTTATAGGCAGGCAGGAAATACTCGATTCTCTTGAACCTGCACAGCATGTTTTCACCTATTCCGGACATCCGCCTTCCTGCAGGGTCGCACAATATGTAGTGAATAAAATGATACAAGCAGATACCTTGGATTCTGTCACCCGAAACGGATTGTTATTAAAAAATAAGCTGTTAAAACTACAGAAAATATTCCCGAATATTATTAAGGAAGTACGGGGATTAGGACTAATGCTGGGAATGGAGCTCAATATTGAAAACAATCCGGCATTAACACAAACCTTCTGTTATTTATGTTTACAAAGAGGTGTATTTTTCGGTTATTTCGGCATTAATAATAACGTAGTCCGAATAGAGCCGCCGCTCACTCTGACACAGGAAGAGATCGCCAGGGTTATTGAGGTAAGCCATGAAGCGTTTTCGATAATCGCAGAAAACAGGGTCTCAGATAATGTTAAAGATGCATTCAAAAAATACTGTGTTGGCATCGGTATAGCCGCCGACAAGAAGATTTGAGACAGATTCCTCGCGCATAGGGCGGTTATTGTATTTTTCTAAGCTCACAGTGAGACAGCTGTTTTGTATGTGACAAGTTTTGATACCAGTTATTAAAAACCAGCTCCAGTTTATCAATAGTCACCGTACCAAAATCAAAGTTTCTATATTTATAAAGTATTTTTATAAATTTTTCGCTGTTGTGCACTTCCCGGCGAAACCTGACCGCTGTTGTATGCGCCGTAGATATTTTATACCTGAGATCAATCGATGTCGGCAGAGCGGCTTTCTTGAAACCATCACGCAGTCGGCTGCGCAGTACATTTAACTGCCCGCTTTCAGGAAATCCCTGAATCAGAATACAAGACGACGAAGCGGTAATACCAGTGTATTTTATTGTAAAAGGCGGCAGATCCTTAACCGCATCAGCAAAAACTCCGGCATAAGCAGGCGCATCAATATCGCTCAGCGTAAAACCTTGTTGACAGGTAATAATCGATAACACCGTCAGATGCAGTTCATTCTCTGGATAATAATACTGCAGCGGCTCTATACTTCTTAACTCATCTAAAAAACCACCGATTTTTTCACCAGTATCAGGGCTAAGGTAAGATAAAACAGTCAGCCCTCTGCGGTTATCCTCCGTTGAATTAATAAGAGGATCTGTCTCATATTGATTTTCTTTGAACCTGCAGATGGAATTGTTCCACATATCATCATAAATTTTTTTTATATCAGACATAATAAGGACTGTTGACCTCTGTTATTTACTGAAACTGAAGTAAATAGTTTATTCTATTTTTCCTATGCAGACACTTAACCTTCGCCATTTTTTGAATATAATTGTTCAATCGCTTTATATCTAAAAACTCATCAGCAGCGGTAGGATTGTGACTAGCAACTCTACCTTAACTCATTCTCTATGCTACTTTTATACGAATACCGTTAATAGCTCACCTTGTACCGGAGGCCTATTTGTCTCATCTGTCTGCAAAACGAATAATACATATATCCGCCATGCTGCTGTGCACATCTAATGTTTATGCCGGGCAATGGTTTATTCAGATAGATAATGACGCAGCTTTCGGGGATGACGGTAACTACAGCAACGGTTTAATCATTGGCTGGGAAGAGACGCCAGCCTCCAACCTAAGCAAAGCGCCGGGCTTTATGCACCGGCAAAGCCAGCTTTCCTTTACACAAACACAGGCAGAGAAAGCCTGGGGATTAAAATTAAGCCAGCAGATGTGGACGCCCTCTGAAATTGCAATAGAAACACCACAGCCTTATGAGCGCCCTTTTGCCGGATATTTAGCAGTAGAAAGCCACACAGCGACTTACAGCAGCTCCCTAGCTCAGAAAAACTGGTTATCACTGGGTGTGGTAGGACCAGCCTCCGGTACTCAGCCAGTTCAAGAAGTTGTCCACAAGATTATCGGCTCATCATCACCGCTTGGCTGGCATAATCAGATAGAAAATCAACTCACTGTGCAGCTGGGCTATGAGGTAGAAACACTACTGATTCGACAGGACTTTGCTAACGGAAGTCAGTGGGAATTCAGCGGCTTCAGTCATTCACAGCTCGGAAACTTCCGCAGTGAAACCGATCTCGGTCTCACCTTGAAATGGGGAACCAGTCTACGCAATTCTTTTGGACGGTTAAGCAGTCACAGCGGCCAATACGGTAATTTATCTGCAGAGGCAGAGTCCGGCTCATTTTTTATTTACAGCCGGGCGTCTATGGGGTATCGATTCAATGATTTAACATTACAAGGCAGTCTGCCCTACGATTCCTACGTCGAGCTTGAAAATAAACAGGCGGCTCTTACAGTCGGCGTTATCTGGGTACAGCCGGGCTGGTCAGTCGCCTGGAGCTTTAATACCTACACTCGAGAGTACCAGAGTGATCCCGGCAGACACCATGGTTACGGCTCATTAATATTCAGCTGGGGCATGTAAAAACCGGCCGCTTAAATAAACACTTATTTTCAGCTTCGTAAGCCGGGGCAAATAGATCTATCTTATCTGGCGGCTAAATAACACGATCCCGTTTACATTGTTCAGCTAACAGTGTTTTTTGCTATTGCATTGATTAACATACATTTATTATGCATCTGTTGATGCTCACAATGACACTAATAACATTCGTGTCATCGGCAGATTACTACACAATTGCAGCTGTTATTGTTAAGTTGATAATACCCGCCAGCCACCATGATAAACATTGAAACTGTCAGTTTTGGTAAAACCGATTAAGGTGACATTAAATTTTGTAGCCGCTTTGACAGCAAGGGCTGAAGGAGCGCCAACTGCGACTATTATATGAATATTGGCCATGATCGCTTTTTGTACTAATTCAAAACTAATACGCCCACTCAGCACCAATATCGTTTCTTCATTGCTAGTTTCCGTTAAACAGTTCATACCAATAACTTTATCAACGGCATTATGACGTCCGATATCTTCAGCGGTCACGAGAAACTGATCAGCAGAATATAAACCAGCAGCATGTGAGCCGCCTGTTTGCGAGAAAATAGTTTGATGCAGTCGTAACTGCTCAGGCAGATGGAAAATATTTTGGCTGTTAATTGTTGTTTTATTTTCGGTCGTCTTTACGGGCGCTTTGAGCTGCAGTGCGTTTAACGACGTTTTACCACAAATACCGCAACTTGAATGACTGGTAAACTGGCGCTCAATAGCTCGCCAATTCGGCTGTACATGCTTTGCTAAGACGACACATACCGCGTTACCTTGATGCTGCTGTGTATCAAACTCACAATCTGTAATATCACCTTTTTCGTTTATGATACCTTCACATAATAAAAAACCATGAATCAATTCACGATCCTGACCCGGGGTACGCATCGTAATTGAAAGTGTATTTGTTTGGTATTGTTCACTCGCTAAGTCGTAATAAGACAAGCTGATCTGCAGCGGCTCCTCTACAATAATAACGTCTTCTTTGAGCTTCTGATGTAATTGCTCTGACTGACGTTGATAATGCTGTTTAGGCATCACCTTGACTTCGAGAGCATTGTCGTTCTCTATTCTGTGGTGCATTTATTACTCTTATTACTAAAATGTGACAGGATAAATTATCCGTTTTATTTTCGCGTTTTGATAACTCATGAGTAGATTGAAAGCAGACTCTTTTTATCGAAGATATTCTTTAAATAAAAACAGTCTGCGTTATTCAATTACTCAACTGATTCCTCAAGAGAAGCTTCAAAAAAATCTTTCTGCTTTTCTATCTGCTCGTTTCGAGAAACCTGCCACTCTGACAAAGTGTCAGTTGCTGCGATTTTAACTGCAGTCACCTTAAACTCAGGACATTTAGTCGCTTTATCTTTATCCCATCCTTGAATCGCATTGATTGCCGTATCAGGGTGATGGAACGTAGTAAACAGAGTACCAGCTTTCACTTTCTTAGAAAGGCGAACCTTAATTGAGATCTCATTAGTTCGGCTTATTAAGCTCACAAGATCGTCCGTTTTTAAGGAAAGTCGTTCAGCATCACTTGGATGAATTAATAACTCATCTTTTTCATGCCATTCACTATTTTTCGTTCTCCGTGTCTGCGTGCCTACATTGTAATGTACCAAAACGCGACCTGTAATTAATATGAAAGGGAAATCGACATCAGCAGCCGAACTTGTTTCCTGATAATCACATACTTGTAATGCCCCGCCACCTTCTCTGATGATTTTACCTTCATGCAGAATAGGTGAACCATTCGGGTTTTCTTTATTACAAGGCCATTGCACGCCACCAAGTTGATCTATTTTATCGTAGCTAACCTCACTAATATCATTCCATAGACCTTTCATCTCATCTAAAATTTCTTCCGGATGGTTGTAATGCATATCGTAACCCATCGCAGTTGCGACTTTAGAGATAATTTCCCACTCTTGTAACTCAACTTTAGGTTTCAACGCATTTCTTACGCGGCTAAGTCTACGCTCTGCATTAATAAATACCCCGTCCTTTTCTAAGAAAGAGCTGCCGGGTAAAAATACATTTGCAAAAGCAGACGTTTCATTTAAAAACAGATCCAGTTGTACAACAAAGTCCATTTTAGATAACGCTTTAGCAATACGCGGTAAGTCTGGCTCAGACTGCATGATCTCTTCACCTTGAATGAAGAAACCTTTAAACTTATCTTGTAATGCACTATCAATCATCTCAGGCATTTTTTGACCTAGTTTAGTGCTCTGTTCAACGCCCCATGCTTTAGTGTATTTATCTGCAACATCTTGACTTGTCACATCTTCATAACCAAGTGTGGAGTGAGGGTAAGCCCCTACATCACAAGCACCCTGTACGTTATTTTGACCACGTAAAGGATTCACCCCAGAGCCGTTTCTCCCTAAGTTTCCGGTTAACATCGCAAGGTTAGCAAGTGTCATTACACCATCAGAGCCTTGAGCATGCTCAGTAACACCTAAGCCGTAAAAGATAGAGCTTCTATCACTTGAGCCATAAATATTGGCAGCTTTAACAATGTCGTAGCTTGTAACACCTGCAATTTTTGCAACGTGCTCTGGGCTATGTTGCTCCTGCTTAATAAAGTCCATATATTTTTTCACAAGCGTGTTGTCTAACTGCTCTTTAATATACTTCTTATTAACCAGATTTTGGGTCACTAAAACATGCGCAATAGAGTTTAATACCGCAACATTTGTACCCGGTTTAATTTGCAAATGAACATCTGCTTTAATAAGTGGAGAACTAACTAACTCTGTCTCCATCGGATCAATCACAACTGTTTTTACACCAGCAACACGCATACGTTTTTTCAAACGCGCACCAACAACTGGGTGAGCATTGGTTGGGTTTGCGCCAACGATTAAAAACACATCAACATGTTCAATACTATCAAAGTCTTGTGTACCTGAACTGGTACCCAGAGTTTGCTCTAATCCGTAACCCGTCGGTGAATGGCAACGTCTTGCACAGTTATCGATATTGTTATTAGCAAATGCTGTTCTGTTGAACTTTTGAAGTGCATATACCTCTTCTATCGTACAGCGAGAAGAAGCTAATGAGCCAAGTGCATCATTGCCATGCTCTTCTTTAATTTTATTAAAGCCCTTTGCAATAAAGGCAAATGCTTCTTCAAAGCTTACTTTTTTCCAAGGGTCATTAACAGTTTCACGAATTAACGGCTCTGTAATTCTTTCTTTATGCGAAACATAATCGTAAGCAAAACGACCTTTAACACAGAGGTGATTTTTGTTTGAAGGCGTATTGCCGTTAGGTGTGATCCTAACCACCTCATCCATTTTAGTTTCAACAACTAAACCACAGCCAACACCACAATAAGCACAAGTCGTGGCAACTTTGTTTGATGGTAAGCCCATCTTGACCATGCTTTTTTCATTTAATGAAGCGGTAGGACAAACTTCAACACATTTACCACATGAAACACAGATAGAGTTTTTAAAGTCAAATAGACCCGGACAGACTTCTGAATGAAGTCCTCTATGTTTAACGGTTAATGCAAAGGTACCTTGTGTTTCGATACACACCCTGACACATTTATAACAGCTGATACATTTGCTGCTTTCATAGTCAAAATAGGGTGCTGATTTATCAATAACAGGTTTATGAGGTTTACGATCTTCCACTAAAAAGCGAGAGCCCCTCACACCATGTTCAGCACATAAAGTTTGTAAGTCACAGTCTCCATTAGCTGAACAAACTAAACACTCTAACGGATGCTCTGAGATATACAGATCCAGTAAATTTTTTCTAAGTTTAAACAGCTCTTTGCTTTCCGTTGTAACAACAAGTCCTTCTGCAACAATTGCTGTACAAGAGGTTGTGATTCTTGCTCCTTCAATTTCAACAATACATAGCCTGCAGCCGCCAATCGGTTTAAGGCTGTCTGTCGCACAGAGTCTTGGAATATTAATACCTACTTTTAAAGCGGCGCGCATAACTGACTCACCTTCAAAGGCGGTAACAGTTTGACCATCGATAGTTAAGGTAACCTCTTTTTTAGAGTCAACCGCTGGCGTGCCATAATCACATTTTACATTGATGATATTTTTTGCGTTGGTTAGCTGCATAATTATCTTCTCACATATTTGTTGTAACGATCTTCAAACTCATTTGGAAAGTTTTTAATCAAGCTTAAAACAGGCACTGCGGTGATCCCGCCTAATGCACATAATGACGTTTGCGTCAGGGTATCGCAGAGCTCTTTTATGAGAATAATATTTTCATTTACAGACTCGCCTGAGATAATTTGCTCCATCATCTCAGCGCCGCGTCTTGAACCAATACGACAAGGAGTACAGGTTCCACATGACTCTAAGGCACAGAAATCAAAAGCAAAATGCGCTAACTCTTTGGCACTTGCATCATGCCCCATCACGATTATTCCACCATGCCCGATATGTCCACCGAGCGTTTTAAAATGCTCGTAGTCTAATGGGTTATCTAAATCGTTCTTAGACATGTGGTAACCAAGCGGCCCGCCTATCTGCACCAATTTAACATCTCTCGCACCATCAAATGAGAACGCTAAACCGCCGCCAAAGTCATCGATGATATCTCTAACCGTAATACCAAATGGTAATTCAACTAAGCCGCCATATTTAATGTTGCCGCTGAGCTGAAACGGGCAGGTACCACGAGAGCGGTCATAGCCAAGTCTGCCGTACGCTTTGCCGCCATTTTCAATAATCGGTACCATGCTGACTAGTGAGATAACATTGAATAGTGCTGTTGGTTTTCCAAACAGACCTTTGTGAACAGGGAATGGCGGTTTTACACGAACAGTGCCACGCTTGCCTTCTAAACTATTTAATAATGCAGTCTCTTCACCACAAACATAAGAGCCGGCACCAACACGCAGATGGATATCAAAATCTTTGCCGCTGTTTTGGATATTTTTACCCAGCCAGCCTGTTTTGCGGGCAAGATTAATGGCATTATTTAATACTTTTCGTGCGATTGGATATTCAGAACGAAGATAGATATAACCTTCATTTGCCCCCACCGCTAACGCGGTTAAAAACATGCCTTCTAAAATCATAAACGGGTCACCCTCACCCATCATTCGATCTGAAAACGTACCAGAGTCACCTTCATCGAAGTTACAAACAACAAATTTTTCGTCATCAACCGCATCTTTGGTTGCTTGTAGTTTTAGATAAGACGGGAATGCAGCGCCGCCTCGACCTCTTAAGCCAGAGTGTTCCATCTCTTTAATTAGGCTTTCAGGGGAGGCAAAAAGTGCTTTTTTAAGTGCAGTAAAACCACCATGCTTGATGTAATCATCAATATCCATCGGGTCAACTAAACCAACACGCTTAAAACAGAGTCTTGTCTGCTTAGCAAGGTAAGGTACTTTAGTAATATCACCGACTCTTAATGGATGCTCTCCTCCGTTTAAAAAGTCAGCATCAAACAATCCAGCAACATCTTTTTCTTTGACGGGACCATAAGCAATACGCTCGCCGTTAACTTCCACTTCAACTAAGGTTTCTAACCAGAAAAGTCCCCAAGATCCATTACGAATAATTTGAATATCTTGATTGTTTTGCTTTGCGAGTAGTGTAATTTCTTCAACAACTTCATCGGCGCCTAAAGAGACAGAGGTGGTATCTAACGGAACATAAACCTTAATCATTATCTATTTTCCTTTACAGTTTTTATTGATGATGCTTTTTACGTTATCGCTGGTTACTTCAGCATAAAGTTTATCGTTCACAACAATATTCGGACCAACTGCACAGTTGCCTAAACAAAAAACCTCTTCTATTTCAAATTCTCCATCTTCTCTCTTTTCACCAATATCAGTTTCTAATGTGTCACACAAAACTTTAATCATATTCTTAGACTTTCTCGCATAGCATCCTTCAGCCATACAAACTTTTACCACATTTTTTGCTCTTGGCTTAGTTTTGAAATCATGGTAAAAACTAACAACACCAAGTACCCCTGCTTCAGACTGACTAAAAGTATTGGCCAGTGCTGGGTATAACTCTTCATTAATATAACCAAAGGTATCTGCCAAGTTTCGCAGTGTTTCAACTAACCCCCCTCTTAAATGGGTGTTTTTTTCTATCACTTTAAGCGCTGTATCAAAATCATATTCTTTAAACATATTCGCGTTCTCTTATCTATGCATTAACTTGGTGTCAAACGCTAAATAACATTTGACACAATCGCTTTACTTACCGAAGCTCAACGCCCTTATTAGTGGTTAAAATGGAGAGTTAAATTAACAATTCGCTTACTAAACGACATCGTCACACGGCAGGGCAGTTAACAACATTTACACTTACTGTTAACATGTTTTTTATAATACCTCATGAATGCAGGGATATAATAATACAGAACAACAGCACCTTGATTTTTATAGACATTTTTTGACCAACTTAACATTTCTAGGTAAACGCTCCGTGGCAAAAACGACAATACCCAATTTGGAGTAAATAAAGGGCAGGATGAAACGAGTTATTCCCCACGCTACGGCAGCTCAAAAAAGCACTGAATCTGCTCATGGGATTTAAACCTGCTCACCTGCTTCCCTTGTTGTCGAGTCGCTTGATGTGAGAACTCATACCATTTCGCATAATTAAATGCTCTGAAATTACGATGGGATAATTAATGATAGTAAGGCTTTTGATTGAGCAATAGATTGGCTATTGGGATGGAAAACAACGAAGCTATCATTAATTTTAATTAGTAAGACAGATCAGATGTTTATACGGATTGGTATCACATCGGTTATTTGCACATTAAACCGTCGAGTGCTCAATACTTGGAATTAATTCTTTGCAATACCATTCCGCCTAATTAACTGCTCTGTTTTTATATTTGCAAGTACGTTTTTAACCACGTAATACAGTGGGCGAGGCTGAAGCCTCACTTTCTAAAATAGAGCACAATATTAAGCGGATTGGTATAAAGCGCGTTAATCAACTGTGGTCGGTGATAAAGGATTCGAACCTGACAAACACGCCATCAGGTCCAACTCCTTATAAAACGATTGGAGGTGCGCTGCCAAACTACGCTAACCACAATCTCTAGACGAAAAAAAACCGCTACAAGAGCGGTTTCTTTAATGTGGTCGGTGATAAAGGATTCGAACCTTTGACCCCCTGGTCCCAAACCAGGTGCGCTACCAAGCTGCGCTAATCACCGAATATTTTTAGGGTTTAAGTTGTTATACCTTTTGGGGGTTCCCCCTGGTCCAACTCTTTGTAACCCATCGGAGGTGCGCTAAAAAGCTGCGCTAATCACCGAGATATTACTTTAAATATTTAGTTTAAATGGTGCGAAAAAGAGACTTTAACTATCACATTTTGCGCTTACTTTGAGGAACAGCTGAACCTAAATCCGATTTCCTCATTACCACTCTTTGTTTAAATGGTGCGGAAAGAGAGACTTGAACTCTCACACCTTGCGATACTAGAACCTAAATCTAGCGCGTCTACCAATTCCGCCACTTCCGCAACTATTTAAACTTTACTACTTATTACATTTTAAAGATGGGGCGAATGACGGGGATTGAACCCGCGACAACCGGAATCACAATCCGGGGCTCTACCAACTGAGCTACATCCGCCGCTAAACTTTTAAATATGGTGACCCCTATAGGATTTGAACCTATGGCCTACGGCTTAGAAGGCCGTTGCTCTATCCAGCTGAGCTAAGGGGTCTTAACTTTTCTAACACAAAACACGTTTATAACATGCTTAATAAAAGTGGTCGGTGATAAAGGATTCGAACCTAAGAACGGCCCCTCTAGTCCAACTATCTATAAGCTTCGCGACGATGCGCTACCAAGCATATAGATTTCAATTTGGTCGGTGATAAAGGATTCGAACCTTTGACCCCCTGGTCCCAAACCAGGTGCGCTACCAAGCTGCGCTAATCACCGAAATTTTTTAGGATTTAAATTATTATACCTTCCGGGGTTATCCCCCTGGTCCAACTCTTTGTAATCCATCGGAGGTGCACTAAAAAGCTGCGCTAATCACCGAAAATTTTTAGGGTTTAAATTGTTATTCCTTCCAGGGCAACCCCTGGTCCAACTCTTTGTTACCCATCGGAGGTGCGCTACTAAACTACGCTAATCACCGAAAAGTTGTTAAGGGCAATGCCTTGTCAACGAGGCGAATATTACTGAGTTGTGATCTGATCGTCAAATATTTTTTTCATTAATCGTGTTGTATGCTGAATTATTAAACGCATTGCTGATTTTAACTTCGAAGTCCAATAATTATCAGCTAAAAAATGTTCAGTTTGTAACTTTAGTTATTCCTTTGCACTGAAAACAACATTTCAGAATGATACAACAGGAACAAAAAAGCCGTCAAAAATCAACGGCTTTTATAATATTAATAATAAACAGAAGTTATCTTTCCCAGTATGCTTCTTCTAAGCTGTCTTCACGCTCAGGCAGACCGCGGGATAATCGCGGACTATGCTGTGCAAGTACTTCATAAGCAACACGGTTTGCATATTTACATATCTGCGAAAACGATGAATAACATAAACCGTCATTTTTATGCTTACTTGAACCCGGCACATTTTCTCTATGGAAAGTATTGGATGACAGATCATGCAGCAGAGCCGATAAAGCACCATCACCAGCACCGTTAGTATTACGAATTTTTTCAGGTCCGCCCATGTAAGGAGAAATATGCGCATAGACTTTAAGCGGTGTATCACAGTCGGCTTTTAATTTAGGACGAGAGAACTCATAGCGGTTAAACTCCGGAATCGCGCCAGGCAGCAGTGTATGAGATGTTTCCCGCTTTTGTGACTCTTCAGTGTAACCCGCTGTATATAGACCTAAAGGCCCTGCAGTAGTCAATACCATATCACATAGTTCAAGAGCCGCTTCACTGGCTGATAAAGGATCTTTAAAACCAGTTAGAGCTTCGCCTTCATCCTCATTCATTGCCAGAATAGTAATATTATCTTTAATGAAATTCTGCCACCAGACAGGATCTTCTTCAATTAAGAAACGTGTACCTAAAGTTAGTACCACAGGCACTTCTGCTTGTTTTGCATATTCGATTGCTTTAAGGGCGGCTTCTGTCATTGGATCACCGTCGCTTGCACGCATTAAATAAGCAGTAATGATCAGCGCAGAGGCCCCCTGAACAATCTCTTTATCAATGTACTCAGGACTTAATTTATCCATTGATCCTTTACTAATCGCAAAAGTACGTTCACCACATTCAGAAACCAGGGTAAAACAGCGACCGATTGCACCGTCAACCGGCTGTAGATAATTAAGATCTACTTTTGAAGAAGTATTACAAAGGTAACGGTAAGCATAGCTGCCGACATCAACATTGTTGCTCATTACACCAAACAGTACAGATCTGTCATCGGCTAGAATAGAGTAGTTATGGACAGTATTACCAATGGTGCCGCCGGCAAACTCGTCACTAACCAGCTTCTGGTCTTTTAATTCAGAATAGAGGGCATGTGCCGTGTCGTCATCGATAAGTGTCGAATTACCTTTTGGAAGCTGGTAACGCACAAGCAGTTCATCCGCGACTTTTGCTTCAATATCAACCAGAGTCTGATCAATACCAGTTATATAAGTTGCAGTGCGCTGCGGCTGCGGGATAAATTGAGCCAATAATGGGTCACGATTTTTTACGGGGAAATAATGTTTTGACTTTCGCTGACCTGGAAACTTCATGTTCTATTCTCGATGTAGGCAACAACGGATAGACAGCTTAGGTGCTATCCGTCTTAAAGGATAATGACCGTGTTATCAGCGGATATTTTACAGGCTAATAAAAGCGGTGACAGATCCTAGCACAAACCCTATCATAAAAAACAGCGAAAAGAACAAAGTTTGATTTAATGCAAGAATGGCTTAGAAGCCATTCTATACAGCAGTATGCAGCGACTTCAGCGAAGAACTAGTCTTCTGAAGCTGCTTTAAAACGCATAATTACCTGACTTTGGGCATCAACTAAAGATAATATTTTTCCGTTAATCTCATATAATTCTGTGTCAGCTAATGTCTTTAAAAATGGAATTTCAGTTTTATCCATATCCGGACAGGCCATCATGGTGGACATAAAAGGTGAAAAGGTTATCTGATTACCGTTCAGCTGATAACCGCCGGAGAAACCATTACAGCCAGAAAAACCCTGCGCCATCTGCTCTTCACTGCTGAAGGTCATATTGATATCTTTGGCATTTTCTTTAGTCACTACAGGGCTGCCGTTAAGCTCGATCAGCTTCCAGTAGGTATTCTCAAAACCGGCATCTGTATTAACCATAGCTGCTTTTCTGTCCATAGAGACCTTAGAAAGCATCATGTTCACTGCTTTGTTATCCTGCTCGGCAAACGCCGGTGTGCTGGTCGTATTGATAAATAATAACTGCCCGTTTACTTCGATACGCGCCTGTAAAACATAAGTCCCCTGCTCCGTAAGCACAGACGGGTCATAGTTTAAATCAACGTTCCAGGGAGGTGTATTTGTCAATGTAAGGGTTTTAGAAGCGATAGTTTGTGACGGAGCATCGGCCAGCGCAACATCCGCTAAAACTAAAGTCAGCTGTGCATTATCAGGTAATAACATACGCTCGCGATACCAGATTTCTGCACTGACTAAAGCCTGCTCTGAACTTACTGCGGCAGCCTGCATTTCCGGTGATTGATTTTTTTGCTCAAGCTGAGCACAGCCTAACAGCACCATTGAACTAAGTAATACGGCCGGCAGTTTGCAATTAAACATATTTATTCCTCTCATTGTTAATATAAAAATTTATAATAAAAGAGTCTGTTTAACAACAAACAAAAATTTCCATTTTTCTTTTATCGACAACTATTACAGCAGTCAAAATCACAGAAAAGAATACTCTTTGATATCTGTTTTTACTGAAATTATTATCAGCAGTCATCCTACCTTAATTAAATTAAAAGTGCACCGCCAGCCAGATAGTTTCAATCTCCGGATCTGTCCAGCTTACTTTATGCTTCTGCTGCGCTTTTATCTCCAGGTAATCACCCGCTTTTAAATTAACCGCCGGTCGATCGACAAAGCTTATTTCGGCAGCGCCCTGTACAACCATTACCCATTCATTGGTGTTCTGCTCATACCAGCCGGACTCGGGGGAAGTGTGCCCTTTGGAAATAATACGTTCAATTTTTACATTTTTACTGTCAACCAGATTTTCAAACACCTCGCAGCTAAAATCTGCTGGGAGTTTTTCAAATAGATTACCCATATTAATCAATCTCCAAGTAGTTTAAGCGCCTGTAAACCTTCACATGTTCAGGTTTACGGCAGGTAGGCAAAGAAGCTCCCTACCCTAAGATTAAGCCGCCTCTTTCTGCATCTGCAATTCTTCGTCCACTATTTCTTCCTCGTCGGCAACCGTGTTAATCAGCAGAGCAATCACGCCGTCACCCGTCACATTACAGGCAGTACCAAAACTATCTTGAGCTAAGTGGAGAACTATCTGCAGCGCAATCATTTCTTCCGTAAAACCAAGCATTGAGCCAAGCAGGCCGACAGACGCCATAACCGCACCGCCCGGCGCACCTGGGGCCGCAACCATAGTAATACCTAACATAGCTAGAAACGGCAGCGCTTCGAACAGAGTAGGTATAGGCCCTGCTCCAGTCATAATAATGACAGCAGCGGCAACACTGGCGACACTGATCACCGAACCTGACATATGGATATTAGCACACAAGGGCACGACAAAATTAGCAATTGAACTTGATACACCGTTACGTTTAGTCTGCTGCAGAGTGATAGGAACGGTCGCGGCGGATGACATAGTACCAACAGCGGTAAAGTAAGCCGGTAACATGGTACGCAGCAGCTTTAACGGAGACTGCCGTACAGCAATACCAGCTGTGACAAACTGCAGGGTCAACCAGAACCAGTGCATGGCAATCACAGCAATTAACACTAGGCTAAAGGTCTGCAGGGTGGCAAATACAGTGCCTTTTACCGTCATGTCCGCAAAGACGCCGGCAATATAGAAAGGCAGCGACGGAATAATTACTTTATTTAAAAACAGCTCAATGATATCGCGCCCCTGATCACTTACTTTTTTCAGATGATCCGCTCCCGTACTTGAGATGCCTAAACCAAAAATGAAAGCAATAGTTAATGCCGTCATTATGTTCATTACCGGCGGGATCTGCAGAGTTAAAAATGGAGTGAGAGCCGTTTGAGCCTCGGGAAGTTGACCTGTACCATCGAGTAAAACCGGGAACAGAGTACTTGCGACAAAGAACGCAAAAATACCGGCCCCAAGCGTCGACATATAAGATAAAGTAATGGTTTTTCCGAGTAATTTACCTGAGTTTTTCGGCAGGCTTGCTATACCGCTGGTAACATAAAAAAGGATTAACAGCGGGATGATAAATTTAATTAACTGACTAACAAAAAACTGTACCGTGATTAGACCTTGAATAAGCACATCCGGCGCAAACATGCCCATCAATATGCCTATTAATATTCCACACAATAGTTTAAGTATTAAATTCATTTTTTTTCCGTTCAGTTAGCAGGATAAGGACTTCTTATCCTAATTCGTTAATTTATTGCCGGTAAAAAGTCTGCAGTTTATTTTGACTGTTGCTTGTTGCAGACCTATTGAAAAATAGCTGTGTCTTGATAATGCCATGTTAGTGATAATAATATTGCAGATAACTAATACCAATCCGCATAAATATCTGCTCAGTCTTACTGGTTAAAATTAACGACAGCTTCGTTGTTTTCAATCCCAATAGCCAGCTATTGCTCAATCAAACGCCTTACTATCATTAATTATCCCTTCGTAATTTCAGACCATTTAATTATGCGGAATAGTATAAAAATCAGTTACGAACCTAAAATCTGCAGAGGTAGAGACAGCAGCTGATCACCCGAGCCTGCAAAATAGAAGATAACAGCAATCAGTCCGCCGACAGTTAACAGATACCAGACGCTAGAAAACACCTGCCCGTAACGGTCCAGTGGCAGCAGGTGACTCTGATGTCGAGTACGCCACTCAAATAGTATTTCCAGACTACCGATCAGCAGTAAAAAACCCAACAGCGCAAGCCCCAGGCTGTAACTGATAAATACGCCGATCCCCGCACCGGCAATACAGGCAATAAGTCCGACTTTACTGTTCATGGAAAAACTAATGCTTTTAAGCACATGGCCGCCGTCCAGCGGTAAAATCGGCAGCAGGTTAAATAAATTCAACAGGGCATTAAAGGCGGCCAGTCCGGCAAAGAAGATATTTCCCGTTAACCAGTAAACTAAAATACAAGCAAGCGACAGAATTAGACCAAAGGTCGGCCCCATAATCGAAATAACCACATCCTGCCAGCGGGTATTTATTTTTTCATCACTAACCGCCAGCCCGCCGACAAACGGGATCAAATAAATACCTTTGGTTTTCATTCCAAAATGTTTCATGGCGCGAATATGCCCGTATTCATGAAAGACCAGACAGGCTAATAGTGACAGCGCAAACTGCAGCGAAAAAAACCAGCTGTAGGCGGCTAAACTGGCGCCTGCTAATACGACTTTAATAATCTTGGCACTTTTCAGCAGTTTAAATCCCAGAGATGCCAGCCCCATTAGACTAAATTTCTTTTCTACTTTTACGGCTTTAACCGGTACCTGCTGCTCAATGTCTTTACTGTTACGTGTGCCTTCGGCGGCAAGGCTGCCGTCGACAACAAACTGATACTTAATTTCAAAGGGCTGCCAGGTTAAATCCACTTCCAAACTGCATTTTATAATATGCACCGACGGCTGTCCGTCTTCACTATCGACTTGTACTGTAGTCTGCACTTGACGGCTAAGCTCAAAGTGATGAGTCGATTTCGACTCGCGGTTCTCTGTTGCTGTCAGCTGCGAGACAATATGTTCACCCCAGTACAGCTGCTGCCAGCCCGCAAGCGAGCCCTCTAATCTTAATGTCTGTCCGAGATGTTCAAATTGCAGTAGTTCCACGTAGGTAATTCCATAGGTAATATTTTGCCGTGATTATGCCCTCAATAGAGGACAAGGAAAAGTCTTAATTTCATCGAAGTTATCGGCACAAAAAAAGTCGTTTAAAAACGACTTTTTTACTTTAACGGAGCAGATGAGCAAAGCTTTATTAGAGCATTTTTTCTATTTTACTTTCAAGCTTGCCCTGATCAACAGCGAAATTCCGGATACCTTCGGCTAATTTATCCACCGCCATCGCATCCTGATTATGCATCCATAAAAACTGTGCATGGCTTATTTTTTCCGGCCGAGGACGCACAGTAACATCGGCAGATAATTTCTGCTCCACCGCACCGTCCATCTCACTTAGTTCCTGCAGCAGCTGCGGACTGATAGTCAACCGGTCACAGCCGGCTAGTTCTAAAATTTCCCCGGTATTACGGAAACTTGCGCCCATCACAATCGTATCGTAGCCATATTGTTTGTAATAATCGTAAATCGCTTTTACCGAAATAACACCAGGATCATCGCATGCTTTAAAATCAGTGCCCTGTTTAGCTTTATACCAGTCCATAATACGTCCGACAAAAGGAGAAATCAGAGTAACATTAGCTTCTGCACAGGCGCGCGCCTGAGCAAATGAAAATAACAGCGTCAAGTTACAGCTGATGCCCTCTTTTTCTAAGATCTCCGCAGCCTTGATACCTTGCCAGGTAGAAGCAAGTTTGATCAGAATACGCTCATTTGTTATGCCCGCATCGTTATACATTTTAACCAGCTGGCGCGCTTTATTTAGACTTGCCTGCGTATCATAAGAAAGGCGTGCATCCACTTCTGTTGAGATGCGCCCCGGCACCACCTGGAGAATTTCCTTACCTATATTAACCGCCAGCATATCGCAGGTATCTGCTGTCTGCTGCTTTTTATCATTACTTTGTGTTTTTGCATAAGCGATGGAAGCCTCAATCAGGCTTTTATACTCAGGCAGCTGCGAGGCTTTTAAAATCAAAGAGGGATTGGTGGTAGCATCCTGAGGCTGGTATTTAATAATCGCTTGTACTTCACCGGTATCGGCAACTATAGTGGTAAATTCATTGAGCTGCTGCAGTTTATTCATATCTGTCTCTACTTAATTTAGCTGGATCTGATATTTCTATTTTGCTGCGTTTACAAGTGATCAATAGAACTCTTATAAACAGTTGAGTCCAAATAGTGTAATCAGAAGGAAAGGATGGAATGTAAGCCTGTTTACTGCTTAGCTGTAAACAGGCTTAATAGCGCTGAGTGGGTACGGCTTACTTAGTTAACGATAATACCAAGCAGAATACCAACAACACCAAAATCTGCATCACTGAAAGTGGTATTAGCAAATCCTAAGTCGCCTAATACTGGTAATAAGAATACCGGTAAGAAGGTGATCAGCAGGCCTTGAGCAAATGCACCAAGAATCGCACCGCGGCGTCCGCCTGTTGCATTACCGAATACACCGGCAGCAGCACCAACGAAGAAGTGCGGTACCACACCAGGAATAATCATAGTCAGATCCATCAGGTAAAGCAGGAACATACCCACTAAACCAGCGGCAAAACTTGATAAGAAACCAACTAAAACAGCATTCGGTGCATAGGGAAATACAACCGGGCAGTCAAGCGCTGGAATCGCATTCGGTACGATTTTGTCTGAAATACCTTTAAATGCAGGCACAATTTCAGAAATAACCATACGTACACCCTGCAGGATAATGTATACACCGGCTGCAAAACTGATTGACTGCATTAATGCAAACATAAACCAGTGTTTACCACCGCTTACTTCGCGGACAAAATCGCCGCCGGCAAACAGACAGGTAATGACAAAGATAATACCCATAGTGAAAGAGATTGCCACTGGTGTATCACGCAGGAACAATAAGCTCTTAGGTACATTCATCTCTTCCGTTGAATGCTCTTTATTACCAAATTTGCTGCCGATAAAACCAGCCAGCACATAAGATAATGTTGAGAAGTGTCCAATCGCCACATCATCCGAGCCGGTTACCTGTTTCATGTATTTATGTGCAATTGCAGGGAAAAATACCATTAGCGAGCCGACCAGCAGTGAACCAACCGCAATCAGCGCAATACCGGACATGCCGCTGGAAGCCAGGATAGCGGCAACCATCATTGACATAAACAGAGTATGATGACCTGTTAAGAAAATGAATTTCCACGGCGTGAAACGTGCAATTAAGATATTGACCACCATGGCAAACAGCATGATCATCGCCATCTCTTTACCAAATACTTCCTGGGCAATAGAAACGATTGCTTCGTTATTCGGCACGACACCGGTAATACCAAAAGCATGCTGGAAGATAGCAGCAAAATCACCTAATGAGCTGACCACCAGACCTGCACCCGCGCCTAGAATCACAAAACCCATGATAGTTTTTACAGTACCTTTAATACATTCTGTAACGGGTTTACTCTGTGCGATTAAACCAATCAATGCAATCAGACCAACCAGAACAGCCGGCTCGGACAACACGTCCGTCATTAAAAAGTTAAAAAATTCCATGATGCTTTCCTATAGTGCGCCAAGTTTTGTCAGAGCAGCAGATAAACGCTCTTTCATAGCGACTTTATCAATCATATTATCAAGCGTCACAATCTCACCTACTACACTCTGTGCAACCAGCTGTTCAGTGATATCTTTAGTACCGACAAAAATGTCGCAGTCAGTCCCTTTTGCAGAGCCTAAATCAACATGATCGACATTGGCGCTTACGCCCAAATCTTTAACAATTGTTTTAATGCTCATTTCCATCATTAGACTTGTACCAAGACCGTTTCCACATACAACCATAATTTTCATAATATTTACCTTCTATTGTTTTTTACTGAGAGTTATTAAATAAGTGTGTTTCTAAAAGTTTTTAATTAGTACTGTTCGACAATGCTGCGGATAGCAGCAACATCGGATGCATTACAAATTGCTTCGATATGTTCTTCATTCATAAACAGCTCCACCAGCTGCTGAATAGCTTCAACATGGCTTACACTGTCGGTGGCGGCTAATGTCAGCAGCAGTTTTACCGGATCATTTTCTTCATTATCAAAATTAACCCCCTGCTTAATCACGGTAAGGCTTAAAGACAGTCTGTTTACTCCGTCTTCCGGTCTTGCATGCGGCATCGCAATACCCGGGCCGACAACGTAATAAGGACCAATTTCCTGATGTGAACGGAAAATAGCGTCAACATAACTCGGTTCAATTGCGCCGTTATCAAGCAGCGCCTGACATGCAAATTCTATCGACTGCTGCCAGTTTTCAGCTGACTCATGAATACGGATAACATCTTCGGTAAGCATTTTTTTTAGCATGATTTTACTCTTTCTTATTAACTGTGCCTGTTTCTGATGACGCAACTTTAAACCTATTAAAGATTTTAGAAAGAGATCAGGATCACATTTGGTAGCGCTACCTGATAGCGCTACCAAATGTGTGAGTCAGCTATCATTTTTAATTAACGGCGTTGCAGATCACAGATAAAAAAAAGAGAATAAATAATGTTATGATTGATAAGTTCATATTAAAAACAATAAAAAGTTCAAGCAGCAGGTGCGCTGCCGCTGTTAAAAACATATTCAGGATATTTGATGGAAACACTTCGTAAACGCCGCGGTACCGGGCGTGTAACATTAGCAGATGTCGCTAAATCAGCCGGTGTAGGGGCCATGACGGTGTCCCGCGCATTAAGAACGCCGGAGCAGGTTTCCGACAAACTTAGAGATAAGATTCAGCAGGTTGTTGAAGAGCTGGGTTATATACCTAACCAGGCGGCCGGTGCATTAGCCTCCGGTAAAAGTGACTCGATTGCGCTGATCCTGCCCTCCTTTACCGATAAAATATGCTGCGATTTTATTCCATTTTTTCAGGAAATCCTCAATCAGGCTGGTTACCAGCTGATTATCGGCTACAGCAGTTATTCCATCACTCAGGAAGAGCAGCTGCTGTCGACTCTGTTAGCCAATAACCCGGCTGCCGTTGTGCTGTTCGGCAGTGAACATTCGGCACAGACAGTAAAACTGCTTAAAAATTCTCAAGCTGCAGTGCTGGAAATAGCTGAAATTAATGAGCTTTGCATCGATTTAAATGTCGGTACGGATCACTATCAAAGCAGTAAAGAGATGACCCGCTACCTGATTAAACAGGGTTTTCAGAAAATAGCTTTTGTTGGTGCACGCAGTGAACAAAGCATACTGCGTAAACAGCTGCGGGGCTGGCAGGCGGCTATGCTGGAGAACTATCTAGCACCGGATCATTTTTTAACTAGCAATGATGAGCCGAATATCGAATTAGGCAGTGAAGGTGTAGCAAAATTACTGCTCCAACAACCCGACCTAGATGCATTTATCTTCAGCCATGAAGAAATAGCCATGGGCGCGTTGTTTGAATGCCAGCGCCGTGTATTACAAATCCCCAAAGATATAGCGCTGACCTGCCTGGACGGCTCAACATTTAGTGAAAAGTGTATCCCTCGCCTGACCAGCATTGAGATAAACTACGCTAAAATGGCCAAAAAAGCGGCCCGGCGGCTGCTGGAAAGATTAACCGGCGAGGATCAAGGTACCTCTAAACAGATTGATATCGGTTTTAAACTTTGTGAACGAGCCAGCAGCTGATTAGATATAGCGGCTTTAGATCAATAAAAAGCACAATAAAACTCCTTTCCACTGTGTACTTTATCCATTACCATGGCGCCTTTTTTTTGATCCAAAAACCAGGCTGTCAATTTGCAAACTTTACAACAACTAAAATCCGGGCTGTTAGGCCCGGTTAAAAAGTTAACCCTTAGCGAAAATTTAAACGAATTCCCGACCGAGATCTTTACTGTAGCGGACAGCTTAGAAGTACTGGATTTATCAAATAATCAGCTAAGCACTTTACCCGATGATTTTGACCGCCTAAAGCAGCTGAAAATTCTGTTTGTATCTAATAATAATTTTGAACATTTACCCGCCGTACTGGCTAAATGCCCTAAATTAGAGATGCTCGGTTTTAAAGCCAATAAAATCCGCACAGTGCCTGAGAATGCTTTGCCTGTTGATACCCGCTGGTTGATTCTCACCGATAATGAGATTGAAAAACTACCCGACTCCATGGGACAGTTATGGCGCTTACAAAAACTGGCGTTAGCGGGCAATAAAATTACCGCCCTGCCGGACTCAATGCAGAATTGTAAAAATTTACAGTTAGCCCGTTTATCTGCTAATCAGCTAACCTCTCTACCGGACTGGCTGCTGCAGCTGCCTAAACTTTCCTGGCTGGCATTTTCCGGCAACCCTTTGTGCACAGGCTTGAGTCAGGAAACAAAGGATATGCATAAAGTTCAACTGGCAGATATCATACTGGCTGAGCAGCTCGGTGAAGGCGCATCCGGAGTTATATACCGCGGTCAATGGAACAACAGACCAGCAGTACTCGCCGGCGGTGCATCTGATATTGCGCTTAAATTATTCAAAGGAGCCGTCACCAGTGACGGTTACCCTATTGATGAATTAAACTGTTGTTTAACAGCGGGCCAACACCCTAATCTTATTAAAGTTCTCGCACAGATTGCGCAGCAGGATCAACTTGGTTTAGTAATGGAACTTATTCCAAATACTTTTGGGAATTTAGGTTTACCGCCGTCATTAATTACCTGCACACGTGATACTTTTGCCGAAGGCACACAGTTTGATGCAGACGCTGTCGCCCGGGTGGCACTGCAAATGGCTGATACGCTAGAGCATTTACATGCTAAGGGTATTAGTCACGGTGATATCTATGCACACAACGTTATGGTTGATAGTAACTATTCACTACTGTTTGGTGATTTTGGTGCATCCTCTAATCTGGCCACACTGCCTGTTATCCATAAAGAGGCCATGGAAAGTATAGAAATACGGGCTTTCGGCTGCTTATTAGAAGATATGTTAAGCCAGTGCCAGCAGGATGATAATTGTGAATTAAGCACTCAGTTAACCACCCTGAAAGATGACTGCAAACACAGTGAACAGGCTTTCCGCCCTCGCTTTTTAGAAATAAAAGCGCAGCTGCTGCTTTTATCTGCAAAGGTTGAAGTGGTTATTTAAATAATACCAATTTCATTAATTAGATGATCTATTTAGGCGTAGGTAAAATGGATGAAAGCAAGGCGTTGATTGCAGTAACTAGTTACTCTAATTATAAAATCAAGAACGAAGCTAGCGTCCATTTTAACAAGCATAAATGAATAGAAAATTAGTGGATTTGGTATGAATAATCCAGGCTCAACCCTGAGCCTGGATTTTAAAAGAAGTTTATCGAGCCGACGAATCGTAATCCTGTACTGCCAGCTGCAAACCCTCTATATCAGAACTGCATAAATACCCTTTCAACGCCTCAAATTTATCTTCCGGCCAGTTATAAACCTGTAATGCCAGCAGCGCATTTCGCACTGTGCCATCAAAACGATATTTAATGTGTTTCGCCGGGCTGCCCGCCACAATACTGTAGGGCTCCACATCTTTAGTAACCACACTGTTGGCGGCCACAACAGCCCCTTCACCAATTGTGACACCGGGCATAATCATAGCCCGCATGCCCAGCCAGCACCCGTCACCAAGAATAGTATCGCCCTTGCCCTGATAGGACTGTTCAATAAAGTCCATAAAAGGATACAAACAGAACCAGTCTGCTCTGTGGTTATGATTCCCGCCCATTAAAATCACTACTTCAGCGGCGATGCAGACGCAGTCACCGATATGCAGCTGATCGATATGCCAGTTAGGCTCGCGGGTTTCCCCGGGGCGATCCCCACATAAATAACGTACAGCGGATTGTTCAAAACCGTTATCCCAGCAGTCGCTGTAGTAACTGCGGCTACCTTTAATATGGATGTTTTTATTAATAACAACTTGGTGCAGAAGCTGAAATTTTGACCAGTGTTTTTTTGTCATGGCAATTTACTCTATATATTTGATGGTGCCGCGGAACGTTTGTCTGCGGCGATCTGTTCACGTTCAAAACAGATCACCTGCAGCGACTCGCGGCTGCTTTAATAGAGGGTTATTTTTTATCATATATATAAGTATGCCGTTACAAACTAATAAAACAGATCATAATTTACCCCTCTGTAATAAACAATTAACTTGTGAGCATTATATTCGGATTTCCATTTTGGAAAAAAGCATTTTATTTATTTTCACTTTTGGAAAAAACTAATCAGCGTTAGATTAGAGTCCTTATTTATAAAGAGGATATATACTCGTGAGTCTACAACAGAAGATCCAGCAGATTATTACTGACCCTACACTGTCAGCCAAGCAAAAATCCAGTTATCTCGCTTTAGAGGCCGACGCTAGTCTGCCCTACCTTCCTGTTTCTCAAGTAGTTCGCGAAGCAATGGACAGCGGCATACTATGCGATATGTTTGAGGGCAATGCGCCGTTCAAACCACGTTATGTATTACCCGATTATGCTAAATTTTTAAAGCAGGGCTCAGAATATCTGGAGCTGCAGGCGGCAGAAAATCTAGATGAAGCACTTAATGCACTGACCATTATTTATCATCATGTACCGTCGGTTACCAATATTCCGGTGTACTTAGGTCAGCTTGATCAAGTATTAATGCCTTATACGGCAGGGCTTGACGAAGAAACTATCTACCAGAAAATCAAACTATTCTGGATCATGCTTGACCGTACCCTGCCCGATGCCTTTATGCATGTGAATATCGGTCCAACCGATAACATCATCTGCCGCACCATCTTACGAGTTGATGCCGAGCTTAAACAGGTCGCGCCTAATCTGACCTTTATGTACGATCCAGAAATCACACCGGAAGATCTGCTTCAGCAGGCGGCGGCAAACATCTGCGAATGCAGCAAACCGCATATTGCTAACTATCCAATGCATGCGCAAAGTTATGACCAACAAGGCTTCGGCATTGTCAGCTGCTATAATTCATTACCCTTAGCCGGGGGCGCAAATACCCTGGTGCGCCTTAATTTAAAAGAAACAGCTCTGCGCGCTGACAGCAGCGAAGATTTCTTCAGTCGCACTCTGCCGCATTACTGCAGTCTTATGTATGAGCTGATTGAAGCAAGATCGCAGTTTTTACATGAGCAGTCGCATTTTTTCGACAGCTTCCTGGTAAAAGAGGGACTAATTGAAGAATCGCGTTTTGCGCCTATGTTTGGTATTTACGGTATGGCGGAAGCAGTTAATATTTTACTCAATAAAACTGATTTAACCGATATTCCGTTAAATAACTCTAAAAGCCAGTACGGCCATTGTGAAGCGGCCAATTTATTAGGCCATCAGATATCTGAAGCTTTAGACCGCATCGTTAAATCTACCGCAGTGACCTATGGTTACCACGGCCGAGCCCTGCTGCACTCACAAGGCGGCATCAGCCTTGATGAAGACGTAACTCCGGGCGTACGTATCCCTTACGGTACCGAACCGGATCCGGTTGCACATATCCAGGCACTGGCAAAACATCACCAGTATTATACCTCGGGAATCAGTGAAATTCTGACCATTGACGAAACCGTAAAATCCAACCCGCTGGCTATGTATCAGTTGTGTAAAGGGGCATTAAACTTAGGTTTCCGTGAGTTCAGCGCAAACGTTGCATCTAACGATTTAATTCGTGTCACAGGTTATATGATTAAACTCTCTGATATCGAACGCTTCAAAGAACAAGGCTCGCGGACTAATACTACCGGCTTAGGTGCAGAAGCGGCCGCTAATACCAGCATTTTAAACAGAAAACCAAGGGTTGCGAGTCATGAACAGTCACCTCGCTACGTCCGATAAAAAATGCCAGACTCAAAAGCGTCTATCAGTAAAATTATCAACTTTTCCTGTGTAGACGGGCCCGGCAGCAGACTGGTTATTTTTCTGCAGGGCTGCAATTATAACTGTCTGAACTGCCATAACCCGCAGACTATCGACCTTTGTGATAACTGCGGGGACTGTATCAGCAGCTGTCCTGCCCAGGCCTTGTCCTGGGCAGACGACAGCGCCTCAAACAACAACATAGCAAATACAGTTGTGTGGGATGCTGATTTATGTACTCAGTGTGATACCTGTTTGCAAGTTTGTCCTAAACAGTCCACGCCTAAAACTTATCATTATTCTGTCGCCGAGATGCTCCAGCTTATTCGTAAAAACAGCTTATTTATCAACGGTATTACCGTAAGCGGCGGTGAAGCAACGCTGCAGCTTAATTTTATCAAATCCCTGTTTGAAGCGGTTAAAACAGCACCGGATCTGCAGCATTTAACCTGCATGGTCGACAGTAACGGCAGTTTAAGTGAGACCGGCTGGCAGAAGCTTATGCCCTTTATCGACGGGGCTATGATTGATCTTAAAGCCTGGCAGCAGGCAACCCATTTATGGATAACCGGGCGAGATCACCATAGAGTTTTCCGTTCACTGGCACTGTTAGCCGCCGAGCATAAACTCTATGAAGTGCGTCTGCTCCACATCCCGGGTAAAACAGATTTTGAAGGTGAAATAGAGGCGCTGGCCGATTATCTGCAGCAGCTGCCGGCTGCCGTACGCATAAAGTTAAATGCTTTTCAAAACCACGGCGTAACCACTGAAGCTAAAAACTGGAACAGCTGCACTGAACAGGATATTAACCGGTTAGCCGCACAGCTGACAGATCGTGGTGTTAAATCTCTATTTTTACCTGCGGTTTATATCTGATTATTCTATTCTGTCGATAATCATATCAATAAAAGCACGCAGTGCCGGATTCATCTGTTTATTCGGTGGAAATACCAGATTTACTGGAATCTCCCCTAGGGCTTTATCTGCCAGCAGTTCCACCAGTTTACCCGAGTTAATCGCGGGCTTTACAAAGAACTCAGGCAGATAAACAATGCCCAGACCGCTCAGCGCCATATCACGAAGCAGCTCCGGATCATTAGAATGTATCTGTCCCTCAACGGGTACCATAATATTTCTGCCGCTTTCGCTGAATGCCCACTTGTTCTGATAATCAGGAATAGTATCAATTAAACACTGATGATCTTTAAGCTCCTCTGGGCTAAGTGGTATACCATACTCCTGCAGATATTCCGGTGACGCGGCCAGTTTTAACTTAATCATCGATACCTGCCGGGCAATAAGACCGCTGGAAGGTAAATTACCAATTCTTACCGCTAAATCGTAACCCTCTTCCACTAAACTCACTTTTCTGTTTAAAAATAGAGAGTGGATTTTTACCTGCGGGTGACTGCACATAAACTCTACCATCAGGGGTTTTAATACAAAAGATCCCCAAAAACTCGGCGCGGTCACTCTTAATGTACCGCGCAGCTCCTGCTGACTAAATACGGCTAAATTTTCCAGCTGTTCCACCCGGTCGAGAATTTCGTCTATTTTTTCCAGGTACAGCCTGCCTTCTTCGGTCAGGGTCAGGCTTCGAGTTGTACGGTAAAGCAGCTTTACATTTAAGCACTGCTCTAATTCGGTCACATAGCGGCTGACGGCCGAGTTAGCTAACTGCAGAGACTCAGCTGCTTTTGAAAAACTGTTTTTTCGGATCACTTCACGAAAAATTCCCATTGCACGCAGCTTATCCATTTATGCTCCATTTAAGAATAATCATTTCTCTATTTACCTATTAATCAATATTAGCGACAAATATATACTTTGTCTTGTCAACAATGACTCAAATTAAAAGGTGAACACGATGAAAGCGATTCAAGTAAACAGATACGGAAATATTAATGATGTTGTCACTACTAGCGATATAGCAAAACCACAAATTACAGCAGGCTCAGTGCTTGTGCAGGTAGAGGCGGCCAGCATCAACCCGTTAGATAATATTCTGCGTGCCGGTTATATGAAAGAGATGATGCCGATGTCTTTCCCCTATGTTATGGGCAGTGACGGCGCCGGTATTATTACTGAAGTGGGTGAAGGTGTTGAAGGTTTATCAGTCGGAGATGAAGTTTATTTCCGCCCAGGCTTTGATGAAGCGGCTGTTTTTGCACAGTATCAGCGGCTCAGCGCAGGCAGCGTAGCTCTTAAACCAGCCAGCCTATCTTTACTCGAAAGTGCAGCCCTGCCGCAGGCAGCCTTAACTGCTTATCAGGCGCTGCTTGCCGGCGGTAAAGTCGAAGGCAGTAAAATACTTATTCACGGCGGCGCCGGCGCTGTCGGCTCAGTTGCCATTCAAATAGCCAAAATTTTAGGTGCACGAGAAATCATTAGCACAGCAGCAGCTGAATCAGCGGCTTCTGTTAAAGAGTTCGGCGCTGATACTGTTATTGATTTTCAAACCCAAGATTTTAGTGAGCTGCTGTCGGATATTGATATTGTTATTGATACAGTCGGCGGTCCGGTACAGGAAAAGTCCATCGCTGTAACTAAACCGGGCGGCTCAGTTGTCAGTCTGGTTGGTGTGATGTTTGCCGATTTAGCCGCCGAGAAAGATGTATCACTTGAGCTGATGTTCCACCAGCCAAGCGCACAGCAGCTTACCTGGATTGCACAGCAGGTTGATGCCGGAAAATTAGCGCTTCAGATAGACTCGACTTATGCTGCTTCTGATATCAAAGCAGCCCTGACTCTGGTGGAACAGGGTAAAGCACGCGGTAAAGTTATTCTGGATATGAGCAGATTCTAAACAGTGTTGTGGACAGGCCGTCACTATGACGGCCTATAATTAACCAGCAGTCGTAGCTGCCACTTTCAGGCCGAAACCGATCAGCAGAGTGCCGATTACTTTTTCAATCTTGCCCTTATACTGATTAAATTTATTAAGCAGTGCCGGCTGACTCAGAAAAACGGATACTGAACTAAACCATAACAAATGCGCACAGGAGATAATCGCACCATAAAAGATCTGCAGGAACAGCGGAGTCTGCGGATTAACCACCTGCGTAAATAGGCTTAGAAAAAAGATAGTTGTTTTCGGATTAAGTGCATTGGTAATAAAACCAACTTTAAAAGCAGACCAGTTTGTTAACTGCTTAGCATGCTCTTGAGGCTGATCAATCTCGGTTTTAGAGCTGCTTCGAAAAGTCTTCCAGCCGATATAAATCAAATAGGCGGCACCCAGATATTTTATAATTGAGAATAAAACAATTGAATTAGAGATAATCACCGCCATTCCAGCAATCGAATAAGCAACATGGATCCAGATAGCCAGACTCACGCCTAATGCAGAATACAAACCGGCTGAACGGCTGTAAAAAATACTGTTTCTAGTCACCATAATAAAATCAGCACCCGGACTGACCGCCATAAAGACAGCGATAACCGCCACTGAAAGAATCTCCGCAAAATACGGTGTTAAACTCATTATAATCGTATCCATACTTCCCTCTGTTTAAACCATGTTTATATAATATGCCGGTCACTTTAACATACACTGTCCGATGCCGCTAACCTCCGCCCTGTACCGTCGGATCACAGCAGCACTTCAAGATCTGCTGATATAACCAGCGATGCGCAGGATCATTCATACTCGGCTGATGCCAGACTAGACTGTAAGCGATATTGCCGTAATTAAAAGGCAGCGCTTTAGCCACCAGTCCTTTTGCCTGAAAAGCACTTTTTGCCCAGCGCTGCGAACAGGTAAACAGCAGATCACTATGCTGACACATCACAGCCGCGCCGCCAAAATCAGGCACGGATACAACAACATTACGCTTTCTGTTCTGCTGGGCCAGCTGCATCTCAAAAAATGGAATATTCAGATCGCTGTCGGTAATCGCAATATGCCCGTGGCTCAGGTAGTCATCTAGATTAAATTGTGCATCTGTTTTAGCGGCCAGCGGATGTGCAGGATTCATCAGACAGACCATATGATCCTCAATTAAAGTTTCCCAGACCAGTTTATTATGAGTATCAGGCTGCTGACTGCCGTCATGAGGTAAAATGATAAAATCTAACCTGCCTTTGACTAACCCTTCAAAGCCGATACTGTCTTTTGAGCAGATATCCAGACGTATATTAGGTGCCTGAGCTAACACCTGTGCGATTAACTTTGTTGCAAATAATTCAAAGGTGCTTTCACGCATTGCTAAAGAAAAACGCCCGGTATATCGCGAGGGTTCAAAAGCCTCCTGAGTAATAATCTGATTCATATCATTAATTATCTGATGTACCGACGGGCCCAAACGCCTTGCCAGAGGCGTCGCTACCAGCTTATTGCCATGGCGATAAAAGAGCTCGTCATTTAAACTATCACGCAGCTGACTGAGAATTTTACTGACTGAAGAGGGACTGACGCATAAACGCTCCGCACTTGCCGTCACACTCAGGGTATCTAACATGATATGCAGAGTTATCAGGTGTTTCATGCTGATATGCGACAGTTTAATAAGATCCATAGTTTTCTCAGGTAACCAATAAAAGCAAAAGGTTAGCATAGTTTATTGGCAGACAGCCGTACATAACGCAGAATTTAAAATATCCTGAACGTTAATTATCTATTGACCCGTCTACAGGCGTAGGGTTGAAAATACAGACCGGTTAAAAAGAGAATCATTTATGTATACAGTTACTCAATTGGCTAAAAAATATCATCTATCACGCACGACTATTCTTTATTACGAACGTGCCGGTTTACTGCTGCCGAGCTGCCGCTCTGAAAACAGTTACCGCTGGTACGGTGATAAAGAAATTAAAAGACTCGAAGCAATCATTGCTTACCGCTCTTTTGGTGTCACCATAAATAACATGAAAACTCTGCTTGACCGAACAGACGATAAAACACAAGAGCATATTCTGCGCGGCCAGTTTAATTCTCTGGAGAAAGAGATCCAGAAACTGCGTCAGCAGCAGAAAGCAATTGTAATGCTGTTAGAACAGCCTACACAACAGGAGTACAACATGGTAAATAAACAACGCTGGGTAGAAATAATGCAGGCGGCCGGTCTTAATGAACAAGATATGCACAACTGGCACAAACAGTTTGAAAAGATGGAGCCGGATGCCCATCAGGAATTTCTCGAATCATTAAGTATTGACGGTGAGGAGATTAAAACAATCCGCAGCTGGTCAAAAGAAAAGTAGTCAAAAGTTTAAAAAGTAGTCAAAAGTTTAAAAAGTTAAAAAAGTTAAAAAAGTTAAAAAAGTTAAAACAACCGTGCCTTCAATGCTGAAGTGCACGGTTTTATCCGCAGCATTAAAGTTTAATTATCAGAATGACTGCCGGCATCGATTATTTCTGAATATTCACGCATAAATTTAATTAAACCCATTTCTACAATACTTACAGCAGTTTCTTCACCTTTAACTACGCGTACAAAGTGTACCTGATCCGGGTTATTAGGCTCAATAATTCCGTGTGCCAGTGCAATAATATATTTACCCATAGAGCGAATGATATATTGAGTAAAAGGATCATACTGGCTGCTTAAATTTACATCATAACCACCTCTGGCAAGCTGCTGTATATGTGCCTGAGGATAAGGATTTTCTACCTGATTCAGGGTGCGCATAAGAAAAGTGATCATTTCTTCATTTTCAATAAGCGGGGTATGGCGGCTGTTAAAAGCAAAGCGCTGGCTATAGACTTGCTGTTCCGCGAAATTGTCACTGCTGTGTAACTCTTCATCTGCAGCTGCTGTATAAAATACCTGCTCGCTGACAAATTCAGGTAACGGCTTTTGATATATTTTTTTAAGCTGATCAGGGTTACGGTGTAAATTATCCCAGGCAGATAATTGACTCATGGCGGATTTTTTACCACGGTTAAGCAGAGGATCATCCGCTAAGGGATCGTTAATAGTCACCACCAGCTTAACCTTATTTTCCGGCACACTTTTTTGATAGTGATTTACAGCCTGCCGGACAATAACAGCACCAGCCCGGTGAGCAACAACAATCAGAGGCGTATCTCCCTTGGCAATAATCGTTCCGGATAAATAAATTTTATAAAACAGCGCAGCCAGCTGATCCAAATAAACGCCGGAAGGATAATAAAAAAACCACGGCTGATAGCGCTGCCTGTCCAGGTGATTGATAATATGCGCAAAGGTCTTGGCTGTTTCTCCCGTTCCATGAACAAATATGACCGGTATTTTATAAATTGACTCTTCTTCAAGGGCATAAAACAACCCCGAGGCAATGTCCATAAAAGCAGCCGGATTATAGATACCTAACGTGGCAATTTCCTGCTCAAAAATGAGATCGTCCAGGCTGCGGATACTGCCGCTTGGAAAGAAAAGCGACTCCGGTATTTGCGGTACCATCATACTCAGCGGCCGCTCGCTCGTATAACCTGCAGTTAAATGGATATCAACATGGGTCTGCACCCTTTTCTGAAAATTACTTCTGCTTAATACTATTTCTCTCTGACCAACAGCCTCGGATTGAGTCAGCAGGCCGTCAGCATTAATATCGGCATATATGACAATCGTATAATGTCCTTCAGGAAGTTCCAGACCAAAATCACTGCGGCCGGCTTTAAAGAACATGCTGTCAGCATACTGCTCAGCGGCAAACTTATCAGAGTATGCGACCGCCGCTTTTGCCAGCTTAGCGTAATCACCGTTCTGATCCAGGATCCTGCCGAATACCAGAAAGTTTTCCGAATCAATAATATTTTCATGATGCTGCGAGACGCGGACAGCCTCAACGACTGACTCTTTCGAAGAAGAGCAGCAGGCAAGAAATATAAGTGCTGACAATAACAAAACGGGCTGTCTAATTTTCAGCTGCATTTTATTCATCCTGTCCATAGGGATATGCTCAATCACTTAAATAGTAGCACTTGTTGCAAGACCTGATAGCAAACGCTAGTCAGTAAATATCCAAGACTTGCTTTATTCGCTTAACTGAGCGATCATTTGTATAGTCAATTACCACAAACTTTTACCTTAGGCAGACTGATGAATAAATCTCCACGTTACATACAAATTCGAGACTTTATCAATGAAAAAATCAGCTCCAATGTCTGGACACCCGGTACAAAAATACCCACTGAAATTGAATTAACCAGACAGTTTGCTGTAAGCCGTATGACAGTTAATAAAGCCATACGCGATCTGGTAACCGCCGGGTTATTAGAAAGAACGCCGCGTTTGGGCACTTTTGTATGCACCAGAAAAGTCGACTCTCCGCTAAGTGATATTCGTAATATCGCCGATGAAATCCAGCAGCGCGGCAAAGTCTACAGCAGCCGAATATTAACGCAGGCCACAGTAAAAGCCGATAATGACATAGCAACACGCTTAGGTGTTAAGATTAACACAAACATTTACTTTAGCGAAATCATACACATGGAAGATGGTGTACCGCTACAGATGGAGCTGCGCTGGGTTAATCCGGAATTTGCACCGAATTATATCAGCCAGGATTTCAGTCAGGCGACACCCAATGAATACCTGACTAAAAACTGCCCGCTGAGCTCCATTGAACATACCGTTGAAGCCGTACTGCCCAGCGCACACATTCAGAAGCAATTAAATTTAAGCAGCGCCGCTGCCTGTCTACTGCTTCACCGCAGAACCTGGAGTGCAGAAAATCTGATCAGTGTTGCGCTGCTGTATCACCCTGGTGATAAATATAAACTAAGCCTTACTACTCAGGTTTAAATACTTTTTCAGTGTAGTTTGTCTAGCCTGTTATTCTCTGTTTTTTGTCTTTCCTGTAAACTTTTGCGGCTGTCAAAACGAAGCTGATCACAATTTCTTAACATATCACTTGTGCTTTGTTGGTATATCATTTATTTAATTGTATATACATTTAAACAAGTGAGAATCTTATGAATTTACTGCTGATAAATGCCTCTATTGTAACCATGGAAACTGGCGATTCAGGTTACCAGATTCAACAGGATCAGTTTATCGTGCTCAGCAGCGGTAAAATTTCTCAAATAGGATCAATGCAGGATCTGCCGGACAGTGTATTCGATCATATATTGGACTGCAGCAGTAAGCTGATTACTCCTGGCCTTATAGACTGCCATACTCACCTGATCTTTGCCGGTAATCGTGCCGGCGAATTTGAACAGCGCTTAAACGGCGCCACCTATCAAGAGATTGCCCGTGGCGGCGGCGGTATTATGGCAACGGTACATGCTACCCGCGAGGCCTCTGAACAGGAACTTATTGAAAAAGCCCTGAAGCGTTTATCCGGGTTAATTCGAGACGGCGTCACTACCGTCGAAATCAAATCTGGTTACGGCTTAACACTTGCGAGTGAACTAAAAATGCTCCGGGCGGCTAAACAACTTGAGCTGTACGCCGACATAAAAGTCAGCACCACCCTGCTGGCGGCGCATGCAGTACCGCCTGAGTATATTAGTGATGCCGACAGTTATATTGATTATATCTGCGCTTCTATTATTCCAGCGGCGGTGGAAGCGCAGTTAGTGGATTATGTTGATGTTTTCTGCGAAGGCATAGGGTTTAATTTAGCGCAGAGCAAACGTGTATTCAGCAGTGCTTTAAAATACGGTTTAGGCATTAAAGGTCATACCGAACAGTTAAGCAATCTAGGCGGCAGCATCTTAGCCGCTGAAATGGGGGCATCCTCAGTTGATCATATTGAATATCTGGATCAGAAAGGCGTCGAAGCACTGGCTGCAAACGGCACAGTAGCCACCCTGCTGCCGGGCGCTTTTTATTTTTTACGCGAAACCCACCTGCCGCCGATAGATCTGCTGCGAAAATACAAGGTACCCATGGCATTAGCTACGGACTTTAATCCCGGTACCTCACCGATAGCCTCTATAGCCATGATCATGAATATGGGCTGTACGCTGTTTAACTTAACGCCTCAGGAAACACTGCGCGGCGTTACCTGTAATGCAGCCAAAGCACTCGGGTTAGAAAAGCAGCGCGGACAGATAAAAGTCGGCTTTGATGCGGATCTGTGCCTATGGAACATTGACCACCCGGCACAGCTTAGCTACGAAATCGGCACCCCTTTATTAGATCTGCGCATTATTAATGGAGAGATCTGTAATGACTGACACGAATACAACTAAGCATTTATATCAGCCCACCAGCCCTAACCTCTGGCAGGGACGCATTGACCACGAAGACGGTGAAGCCGGCAGACGCTTTCACCAGATGGTCAAAGTGATTAATGATGATCGGACACCTAATGCCCATCCTCCGGGTATGGTCATACTTGGTTTCTGCTGCGATCAAGGTGTAGTGCGCAATAAAGGCCGTATCGGTGCGGCGCGTGCGCCGGATCTGATCCGCAAAGTATTAGCGAATACTGCCTGGCATCACAACAATCAGGTCCCGCTTTATGACGGCGGCAATATTCTCTGTCAGGATCATGATCTGGCCGGCAGTCAGAAAGAACTGGCAGATCATATTGGCACTGCACTTGAGCAGCAGAATAAAGTATTAATCCTCGGCGGCGGACACGAAACAGCATGGGCTTCTTTCCAAGGATTGGCTAGACATCTGCACAGACAAGTCAAAACACCTAAAATCGGTATTATCAATTTTGATGCGCATTTTGATCTGCGCAGTTACTCAAAAGATGATAATCACTATCCAAGCAGTTCCGGTACTCCGTTTAGGCAGATAGCTGATCACTGTCAGCTGTTAGGCTGGCCTTTTCAATACGCCTGTCTGGGAGTCAGTCGTGCGAGTAATACCCAGGCATTATTTAACTGCGCTGAGCAGCTGCAGGTTTTCTACCGCGAAGATCATCAGCTGGTCACTCAGCAGCTGGATAAACGCTTTGCTGAACTGCAGCAGTTTATCGACAACTGCGATCACCTCTATCTGACCATAGATATGGATGTTTTCCCTGCTTCTGCAGCCCCGGGTGTCAGCGCACCGGCAGCCAGAGGCGTGTCCATTGAAATAATTGAAAGCCTGCTTCAGCCGATTTTAAATGCTAAAAATGCAGCCGGTGAAAGCAAGCTTCTGCTCGCAGATTTAACTGAATATAACCCCAACTTTGATATCGACAGCCAGACGGCACGCCTTGCTGCCCGCCTTGCCTGGCAGATATCTCACTCGATGCTTGATTCGTCCGTTTTACACAGCACTACTTCACCGGTCTAAAAGGAAGCACAATGAACAATAAACGTTTAGATACATCCCGCACAATTATTGCCCCGCAGGGCACAAAATTAAATGCCCGCTCCTGGTTAACTGAAGCGCCGCTGCGCATGCTGATGAACAATCTGCACCCCGATGTTGCTGAACATCCGCATGCGCTGGTTGTGTACGGCGGTATCGGCCGGGCTGCGCGGGACTGGCAGAGTTATGACAAAATTGTCGAAGTGCTTAAACGTTTAGGTGATGACGAGACTTTACTGGTGCAGTCCGGGAAACCTGTCGGTGTCTTTCCCACTCATAAAGATGCGCCGCGGGTGCTGATTGCCAACTCTAATTTAGTGCCGCACTGGGCGAACTGGGAACACTTTAATAAACTCGATAAACAAGGCTTGATGATGTACGGGCAGATGACTGCCGGATCCTGGATCTACATAGGTTCACAGGGCATAGTCCAGGGTACCTACGAGACTTTTGCAGCTATGGCGACTCAACACTTCAAGGGTAAAGCGCAGGGCCGCTGGATACTGACCGGCGGCTTAGGCGGTATGGGCGGTGCACAGCCGCTGGCAGCGACCATGGCTGGATTTTCCATGATTGCCGTTGAATGTGACGAATCACGTATCGATTACCGTTTACGCACCGGTTATGTGACACACAAAGCAGCCACGTTAGATCAGGCGCTGGCTATTATCGATACAGCAGTCAGCACCGGCAAACCCACCTCTGTCGGCCTGCTCGGCAATGCGGCAGACATCTACCCGGAGCTGGTTAAACGCGGCATCAGCCCGGATATCGTCACCGATCAGACCTCTGCACACGATCCCTTAAACGGTTACCTGCCGCAGGGCTGGACCATGGAGCAGGCGGCCGAGATGCGCCTTACAGATGAAGCGGCCGTAGTAAGCGCAGCTAAACAATCAATGGCGGTGCAGGTGCAGGCGATGCTGGATCTGCAGTCTTGCGGCTCGGCAACTGTTGATTACGGCAACAATATCCGTCAGATGGCATTTGAGCAGGGTATAAAAAATGCCTTTGATTTCCCGGGCTTTGTGCCGGCATATATCCGCCCGCTATTCTGTGAAGGCATCGGTCCGTTCCGCTGGGCCGCGCTTTCCGGGGATCCCGAAGATATTTACAAAACCGATCAGAAAGTCAAAGAGTTAATTCCGGACAACCCGCATCTGCATAACTGGTTAGATATGGCCCGTGAGCATATTCAGTTCCAGGGACTGCCGGCAAGAATCTGCTGGGTGGGCCTTAAAGACAGACAGCGTTTAGGTTTGGCTTTTAATGAAATGGTTAAAAGCGGCGAACTGAAAGCACCGATTGTAATCGGCCGAGACCATCTCGACTCAGGCTCAGTCGCCAGCCCGAACCGTGAAACAGAATCAATGAAAGACGGCTCAGATGCCGTCTCTGACTGGCCGCTGCTGAATGCATTATTAAATACCGCCAGCGGCGCAACCTGGGTCTCGCTGCACCACGGCGGCGGCGTAGGCATGGGATTTTCACAGCACTCCGGCATGGTAGTCGTCTGTGACGGCAGTGATGATGCGCATCGCCGTATTGGACGTGTATTAAGAAACGATCCGGCCACCGGTGTAATGCGCCATGCCGATGCAGGTTATGATATTGCTAAACAGTGCGCACGTGATGAGAAGTTAGATTTACCTATGTTAGATGCTGAATAACCAGCTGATTTGGAGAAATTGATGGTCGAATTAAATATAAAACCCGGGTTTTTAACACTTGCAGAGCTTCGTCAGATCAGCCGTACGCCGGTAAAATTGAGCTTAGATCCATCCTGTATTGAAGCTGTTAACGCCAGCACAGAAATTGTTAATCAGGTCATTGCTGAAAACCGCGTCGCTTACGGCATTAATACCGGTTTCGGGTTATTAGCCAATACCCGGATTGCACCGGAAGATCTGGAAACCCTGCAGCGCAGCATTGTGCTTTCCCACGCTGCCGGCATTGGTGAATTCATGAATGATGAAACCGTGCGTCTGATGATGGTGCTGAAAATTAATAGTCTGGCACGCGGTTTTTCCGGTATCCGCTTAGCTGTGATTGAAGCTTTAATACAGCTGGTTAATGCCCAGGTTTACCCCTGTGTTCCCAAAAAAGGCTCGGTAGGCGCTTCCGGGGATCTAGCACCGCTTGCACATATGAGCACCATACTGCTCGGCGAAGGTGAAGCCCGTTATCAGGGCAAAGTTATCTCCGGACAGTTAGCGCTGGAAATTGCCGGACTACAGGCTGTGACACTGGCCCCCAAAGAAGGTCTGGCGCTGCTTAACGGTACGCAGGCTTCCTGTGCATTTGGTCTTGAAGGCCTGTTTGCCGCTGAAGATCTGTTTGCATCGGCATCACTTTGCGGCGCAATGACAGTGGAAGCGGCACTCGGCAGCCGCCGTCCTTTTGATCCGCGCGTGCATCAGGTTCGCGGCCATCAGTCGCAGATCGATGCGGCCCTTGTTTATCGTCATATTCTGGATAAAGCCAGTGAACTGGGTGAGTCGCATACTAAATGTGAAAAAGTACAGGATCCCTACTCGCTGCGCTGTCAGCCTCAGGTGATGGGCGCCTGCCTGCAGCAGATCCGTAATTCAGCAGCCATTTTTGAAATAGAAGCAAACTCAGTATCCGATAACCCGCTGGTTTTTGCCGATGACGGCGATATTATTTCCGCAGGTAATTTCCACGCAGAGCCGATTGCGATGGCCAGTGACAATTTAGCCTTAGCAATTGCAGAAATCGGCAGTTTATCGGAGCGCAGAATGGCGTTATTAATTGACAGCGGCTTAAGTAAACTTCCTCCATTTTTAGTTAATAACGGCGGTGTTAATTCCGGTTTTATGATTGCACAGGTAACAGCGGCAGCGCTTGCCAGTGAAAATAAATCTCTTGCACATCCGGCAAGTGTTGACAGCTTACCGACCTCAGCTAATCAGGAAGATCATGTTTCCATGGCAACCTTTGCCGGAAGACGGTTAAAAGATATGGCGGAGAATACGCGAGGCATATTAGCAGTTGAGCTGTTAGCCGCAGCTCAAGGTCTGGATTTCAGAGCACCGCTGAAATCATCGGGGCAGATTGAACAGGCAAAAGCCGAGCTGCGCGGACGAGTTGATTTTTACGATAAAGACCGCTATTTTGCACCGGATATCGCCAAAGCCAATCAGCTTATTTTAGAAGCATCACATAACAAGCTGATGCCGGAAAATATTCTACCGAGTTTATAAACTCCAGATAATTACAGCGCGCAAAAAAGATGCTTATATTAAGCATCTTTTTTTCTTTTAAACCGTTGAAAATTTATCTTCCAGCTCATGCCAGTCAATATCACACCAGGAATCAGGCTTCGGCCACAAATCAGGTGCAATAGTTAAAGCAAATGTGGCGCACGACGTGATAACAGCTCCGGAAAAATGCTGTTCTATATAATAACCGCTGTCAGGTGCACGGCTTATCTGTAAGGAACGTTTAACAACGAAACTGCTTCCCTTTTCCGTCTGACTTTCATAATCGTATACAACCAGTACTTTGTTATCGGACATATGTAAAAAATAAATAAGTCCGCCGTACTGCGGTTCTTTAAAGCATTTAACCTCTGCAACGTGATAGTGTTCATCAACCACCACCCCGCCCGCTTTATCTCTTAACAAAGCAGCACGATGATCCGGCCACTGCTGCAGCCATTTCAGGGTTACTGATAGAGCATAAACAGCGCAGATAAATACACCGCTGTACTTAATCCACAATCCGTAACCGCTGTTAAGGCCTATCTCTAAGGTGGAAAACAGCCCGACAGCCCAGGTCAGTACCAGCCAGAGAAGTCCAAAAGCCAGCATCGACAGCAGCCAGAAAACCGCAGTATTGAGCGCAGCTTTTAATAAACGCCTGCGGCCGCTGGGCATGGACTGCAGTAAACTGTTTATAAACTCACTTTCCGATGCATTCATTTTACGTGTTACAGCTGTTTCACTCATATTTTTCAGCTCTTTCTCCAGAGTGTCACTATCGATTATTTTTCTTCGTCACGTACAAATTTAATCTCACCAAATCCCATATTAGTAAATTCAGTTTTACGATGGTTTTTCATTATACCCTGTCCACGGCAGCTCATTGCCAGCTGTTTTTCCATTGCTAAGAAGCTGGTTAAATCAATGCCTTCAGCAGCTGCAGCCGCTTCATACATATCGTGATATTCATTAAACGAAAATTGAATCGTCTTGCGCTGTTTTTTATATACGTAAGTTACTTGTCTTGCCATTTTTAAACCCTGTTTTGTTGTCTATCTTTGGTGTTTTATTGTGTTGTTTTATTATTCTGCTAAACGTATTTCTAACCAGGCGGCTATGTCCGCTATCTGCTCTGCGCAGACAGCGTGCTCCATCGCATAACTTTTATATTCCGGTGTAAAACCGGCTGCCTGTAAGGCCTGAACGGCCCGCTCGCCTAACAATGAACTGACCACGGAATCTTCACTGCCGTGCATCACTGCGATGTTAATTCTTTTATTTGTTTCATTAATACAGATAGTATCTTTAGTAGCAAAATAAGTCGACAGCGCCAGCAGTCCCGCTAACGGTTTGTTATAAGTTAAAGCAGCATGATAAGCAACAGCACCGCCCTGCGAAAACCCCGCGAGGATGATACGTTCAGGTTTTATGCCGCGCTCAATTTCACGATCAATTAACTTCTGTACGGCCTCTGCCGATGCTGTTAACTGTTTAATATCTACTTTACGGTCAATACTTAAATCAGCAACATCGTACCAGGCCGGCATAATCAGGCCGCCGTTAATCGTCACGGGAATGCTTGGCGAATGCGGAAAGATAAAACGTACCGGCATATTCGACGGTAATCCCAGTTCAGGAACAAGTGCTTCAAAATCATGACCGTCAGCACCAAGGCCATGTAACCAGATTACCGATGCAGTCGCCGCTGTTGACGGCTCCACTTCCACGCAAGGTAAGTAATTCATATTCAAATGCTCTCTACATGAAGTAAAAGATCCCGTGCTTATACCGGGAGTAACAGGCGGCTATCTTAACACAGCGGCTGTTAAGCTGATAAAACAAAATGCACTAAGTCCAGCCGTACTTTTCAACAGCCACATGTAAAAAAACTGCGTACAACCCCCCTTTAAAAAACACCGAACAATGTTTCACTTCACAGTAAGGTGTAACTAAATGTAAATATCAACCTGCAGGCTCTATTAAGCGATATAACTAGGCGGGTTAAACTTTGCTGGATATACAGCAGATCTTGACAGCTCAATTACCCTTGAATAACTAAATTTAATCATGAGGAATCATTTTGAAAAATAATAAACTTAAGTCTCTTGTACTGGCGGCAGCGGTAACATGTTCATCTGCCTTTGCTGCATCTGATGTCATTACAGATGAGCAGTTACAAAGTGCTATTGAAGCACGTCTGAGCGAGCAGCTTAAAAATAAAGAAGTGGCAGCTTATACTGCAGAATTTCTGATGAATGAAGTATTAACCTGGAAAGGTGAGCCGCTGGCTGTTAATCAGGCAGACTCAATTTTAGCCTATGCGTTTGGTAACCGCTTATCTGCCAATGGTAATCAAACACCGGGCCCGATGAATGAAGCGTTAGCGGATGTTGTTGTGGATCTGCATAAAGAAACCGGTAAACCCGTTTATGCACAGTGGGAAATAGCCCAGTCTATTGGTGATCGTATTGCGCCTGAATTTATCACCTCTATCAATCCGTTAATTGCAGAAGATGGAACTATCATTTACTTAAGTACAACAGGTGTTGCAGAGGAAGTTATTAAACAGGCGGGCGGCGCTGATAAATTAGGCAAAACCCTGGTCGTTGGTTTTTACGAGCACAGCTTACGTACCATTACTACTTCTCGGGAGGCCGGCATCGACGCTTATGCTCCACAGGATGTGGCCCTTCCCCATGATTACGACCCGCAGTCAGGACAAGCCTGGACTCGTGATGCATTAACCTTCGTAATGCATGAAATTCGTAACCGGGCAACTAACAAGCGAACTCAACTGATCAACGAAAAATTACAAAACTAGCTTTTACTAAACAATCAATCATAAAAGCCGTCCCAGACGGCTTTTTTCTTGAGCATTAACAGTGAACATCCTTGTCTGCCACCGCGTTCATCTTTTTCTTAAAAAGCGCTCTCTGGCTGCTGTTGTGCGGATCTCTTAACAGCTCCAGGTAATCTTCAAGGTCAGCCTTAAGGCTCTGATGAACGGCATTATAGTTAACTGTATCTCCCTCACTGCAGCGGTCATAGAGCTCACCGCTTGAACAGACCCGGGCTGTACTTTGAATCTCGGCCTGATGTAAAATGCCGCAGCGGAATTCAATATAGAAATCATTACACTGCTTCGGTGTACTGAAAAACGGCGAAAATCGCGGACTGTCACGAAGAAAACGCATAAACACCCTTTGCGACTTACGGTTAGTATCGGCAAGCCCCTCTTTAAATGCCTGCAGCGTTTCCATCAGCAGCAGATCCACGGCAAGAATAGTAAAACCAAAATTCATCTGCTTAGGTTCAAGGCTGTTTTCAATTTCAATCAGGGCGTCTACGGGGTAAATATAGCGGGCATACAAGCGTCTTTTCAATACATCAACAGCCTGCAACCAGTGCTGTTCATTTTCATGAAGATCCAGAGTTTTCCAGTCGGCGGCGGTAAAGTCCGGTGCAATTTCCAATACGTCCCCTTATGCTAAAACACAGGCGCAACTGCGGCAGGCGGTGATTGACATACATAGAGTATAGCTGCTGACATAAATAACAGTGTTTACTGTCTCAGCGCGGTGGAAACATGGCTGTTTACCGTAATTATTGAATTCATACCTAGGCTGTTTTCAGCTAAATTTAAAGACTGTAATCCAGTACAATAATCTCATCGAGCACACTGCGGAAAATAACTTTTAAAGCTTCATGCTCCGGATGCAGCAGATAATTATCCCGCCCGTTGTGATCTGCAAAGGTCATCAAAATACAGTGGGTAAAACCTTGATTTTTATTTTCCGGACTGTCGTTTTCTCCCCACTCAACGGCGTCAACTCCCTGCACTTTTGACGGTATGGCGGCAAATGCAGCTTGTAACTCGGCAATAGCCTGAGGCTGTGCATCTTCTTTGAAACGCACCAGTAATACATGACGGATCATATCTCTTCCTTATAGTGGCTTAGCGACATTTTAATCAGCTTGCTTTCCAGCAAGACTCGGTCCGACACACTCAATAAAAGGGCCAAGTTGTTTAAAGGCTTTTTCCTGTTCCTGCTCTGAGGGCATATATTCAGGCGCCCAGTCGATCGAAAAACTGCCGTTAACAGCTATTTTCTCCATCCGGGTATCAATATCATAATCAATAGATACCTGATATTTTTTCCCCGCAGGCAGCAGTGAAGCACAGTCTGTTACCTGAGCGTTAAATCCTTGAGAGGCCTGAACAGCAGTAACTGCAAAAGCACAGAGTAGTGTGACAAATGTTTTTAAGACTTTCATATAGGTTCCATACAAATCGTAGAGGTTGACTGATAAACTACCATGGCCTGATTATAAAAAACAATAATATCATTTACATAGTACAAAAAATTACTCGTGAAAATAACTGTTTCTCATTCCTCGCAAACCGCTGCAGACTTAACGGCAGGCATAGATATACAGCTCCGCGCCGACAACAAAGAACAAGACTCCCTTTTCCATCATAAAAACAGCCTGCCTCTATCCTGGAAACCAGAAGCGCACAGAAAAAAGGTTACACATAAAACCTACTCCAAATTATCACACTTACCCGCCGTCAAACAAGTAATCATCAAAGACATATAAACAGTTAGTAAAGACCCTTGGGCACTTCGTATTTTCACGCTTGAAATTGTACTTTTATTATTTAAACCTGCTCAACGAACGCACTGTGATTGCATTTTTGTTATCTGGCGCAGATATTTCGACTAAAATATTTATCGACACCAGCGGCAAGTTTGATAACATGTCGCCCGCTTCACTGACAGTGATAAAATGATTTATCAAACATCATGTTCGCCATTGAACAACAAGTAGTAGATATTAAAAAGTTCAAGCCGAACACAACCGTTTAAGAGTAATAAATGAATAAAAATTTCAGCCATACAGTAATTCCGACCAACCCCATTAAGACTTGTATATAGGAACACCTCATGCTTTCCATTTTTGATATCTATAAAATCGGTATTGGTCCGTCAAGTTCACATACTAATGGTCCAATGATTGCGGGTTATCAGTTTGCTTGTTCGATTAAAAACAAATTATCAACGCTTAAAGAGATAAAAGTCGATCTTCACGGTTCACTTGCACTTACCGGTAAAGGCCACCATACCGACAAAGCTGTTATTTTAGGTTTGTTAGGCTTCCAGCCTGAAACTATTAAAATCAGCAGCGCTAATAAGCTCTTTCAAGAAACAATCCGTTCACTGCAGCTCCCGGTCTTAAATGACAAGGTAGTTAACTTTGATTCTGCAAAACATATTGAATTTCATTCCGATAACCTGCCTCTTCACGAAAACGGCATGTCTATCAGCGCATTTGACAACAACGACCAGCTTATCGCATCAGAAACGTATTATTCTATCGGCGGTGGTTTTATTAAAACAGCGGCAGAATTAGAAAACGGTCCGACGGAAAATGAAATAAAACTGCCTTTTCCTTTTGATTCAGCAGAAGCGTTATTAACTAGTGCTGACACACAGGGATTAAGCATCGGTGCATTAATTCAAAAAAATGAACAGGCTTTCAGATCCTTAGGTGATATTGACAGTAAAGCAGACCAAATATGGAAAGTGATGTCCTTATGCCTGCAGCGCGGCCTGCAGACGGAGGGTATTCTTGAAGGCGGTTTAAATGTGACTCGTCGTGCGCCGGCACTACTTAAAACACTTGAAGCTAATGAAGCTGTGGACAGTGATCCAATGACGATTCTTGACTGGGTGAATTTATTTGCTTTTGCAGTTAGTGAAGAAAATGCAGCCGGCGGACAGGTGGTTACTTCTCCAACTAACGGCGCTGCCGGCGTTATTCCAGCCGTACTGATGTACTATCATAAATTTATCCGCGAATTAGATACCAAGCAGTTAAAAGACTTCTTAAGTGTTTCTGCAGCTATCGGCATGCTTTACAAAACCAATGCGTCTATTTCCGGTGCCGAAGTAGGCTGTCAGGGGGAAATCGGTGTTTCCTCTTCAATGGCGGCGGCCGGCTTAACAGCCATCCGCGGCGGCAGTAATGAGCAGATTTGTATTGCGGCTGAAATCGCTATGGAGCATTCATTAGGTATGACCTGTGATCCGATCGGCGGTTTAGTACAAGTCCCTTGTATTGAACGCAACGCGATGGGCGCAATGAAAGCAATTAATGCTTCTCGTATGGCGCTAAAAAGAAACAGCAAATCACTTATCTCATTAGATAAAGTGATTGCCACTATGTTCCAGACAGGGAAAGACATGAACAAAAAATACCGGGAAACATCATTAGGCGGCTTAGCTGTGATTCACCTGGCAGCGCCTTGTGAATAATTAACAGAATGAAAACCAGTCTGCCCGGCAGACTGGCTTTTCCGCGGCATCGAATCAACACTCAGCAGTACCTCAAACTATTCCGACTCCACAATTTTCCAATTCAGACAAAACAGCCTGTAATAATTCCTTTTTCTCATCAGAAAAAGGTTAACTTTTTAAGCTTCCGATAAAGCTATTTTCTGTATTTCTCTCATCTGCACAGTCAAAACAACAACGCACTGCGTGCATCACTTTTTAGCAGCAAAGTGCATAAACATGCAGAACACTTTTTTAACCTTTCAAACCCTGGCTTTTATTTTTATTGTTAGTTTACAATTGCTTTATATGCATCGAGAATTTTCTCAAAAAGCTTATGTTTGATTTCTCGCCTATTTGCTTAAAAACAAATCAGGCTTAATTCAGGATTCAAAAATATTTGAGAATCCCCCTTTTTTTAGCAGCAGAATCGAATATTGATCACTCTTTTATCCCTGCATTTATATACGCTGAGCGCTGAAATTATTTCATTCTGCAGTCGCTAAACGACGGCAGAATTCTTATTTATTCAACCCACAACAAGGGTGTAAACAGCACCTACAAAGGCAATTTTTATGCAAGACAAAGCAACTTTTATGCAGCAGAAAACGATGACAGGAGAAGTCAGCGAAACAAGCGTCCAGGGTTGGACGCGCCGGGATACAACTTGGATGCTGAGCCTCTTCGGCACAGCAGTTGGTGCCGGTATTTTGTTCCTTCCTATCAATGCCGGCATGGGTGGTTTCTGGCCGCTGGTAATGATGGCGATAATTATCGGTCCGATGACTTATTTAGCTCACCGTGGTCTGTCTCGTTTTGTCTGTTCATCAAGCAAACCCGGCAGTGACATTACCCATGTTGTTGAAGAACACTTTGGTATCGGAGCAGGTAAAGCAATTACTATACTGTATTTCTTTGCTATCTACCCTATCGTACTCATTTACGGTGTAGGTATCACTAATACAGTTGACAGTTTTATTGTTAATCAGCTCGGCATGGCTTCACCGCCGCGCTGGCTTCTATCTGGCGGCTTAATTCTAGCTATGATGGCAGTGATGGTTTCCGGTGAAAAACTAATGCTTAAAGTAACCCAGTTTCTGGTATACCCGCTGGTCGCTATTCTGGTATTTATGTCTATATACTTGATCCCGAGCTGGAAAACCGATGCGCTGATGCAGGTACCGGAAGCAGGTGATTTCTTAGGTACTGTGTGGCTGACTATTCCGGTGCTGGTTTTTGCCTTTAACCATTCACCGGCAGTATCACAGTTTTCAGTAGCACTGAAACGTGAACACGGCGGCAATGCCTCAAGAAAAGCCGATGTGATCCTGCGTAATACCAGCATGATGCTGGTTGGTTTCGTCATGCTGTTTGTATTCTCATGTGTACTTTCTTTAAGCCCGGCACAGCTGGCAGAATCTAAAGAACTGAACTTACCGATCCTGTCTTACTTAGCAAACGTTCACGCTAGCGGCTTTGTCAGCTACTTCGGTCCGATCATTGCGGTTATTGCGATTGTTTCCTCTTTCTTCGGCCACTACATGGGTGCAACTGAAGGCATGAAAGGCATTATTACCAAGCAGCTTCGCAGCAGTAATAAAGAAGTATCAGAGAAGAAAGTTGATAAGTTTATTCTTGGCTTTATGTTCTTCACTATCTGGGCTGTCGCTGTTATTAACCCGAGTATCTTAGGTATGATTGAAGCATTAGGCGGTCCGATTATCGCCGCTATTCTTTACCTTATGCCTATGTATGCTGTGTACAAAGTGCCAGCGCTAAGAGCTTACCGCGGACGTATCAGCAACTTCATCGTTATCACTGGCGGTGTATTAGCCATGACAGCAATTCTGTTCGGCATGATGAGCTGATTAATAACAGCTTAAAACAGCGTTAAAAAAGCCGCCGGTGTTTATCACCGCCGGCTTTTTTTGTGTCAAATACCATTCCCCCTAAATATTTGATCAATCTTACTGATCAAAATGCTTTTCATTTTTCTTTATTTGGTTATGCTCTCGCTATTCCCAGTAACTTGATTAATCGAGAAAATTCCGTGTTCGCAGTTATCGATCCAACTACATTATTATTAGCTTCCCTGATTATATTCTTAGGCTCGCTTACCCAAAGCCTGATTGGTTTCGGGCTGGCTGTTGTGGCCTCACCCCTGCTGTATATCGTGGATCCGCAGCTGGTGCCGGTTCCGGTGATCTTAATGGGATTTTCTATCGCTCTGTTAACTCTGTTTCGGGAGCGCAGAGAATTAAAATTTAACGGCATGCAGTACGCCCTGCTGGGGCGGATCCCCGGTGGCTTTATTGGTGTCGCTCTGCTGATGCTGGCACCGCAGCCGGTACTCGGCTTAGCGATTGCTATTATTGTCGGGGCAACGGTTATTCTCAGCTTTCTAAAATTTGATATCAGTATTAACCGCTTAAGTTTATTTATCGCCGGTGTATTGTCCGGCATATTCGCCAATATCGCCGCTATCGGCGGCCCGCCGATAGCCATTCTGCTGGCCGGTAAAGAGGCAAATCAGTTTCGCGCCACTCTTTCTGCATTTTTTATCTGCAGCTCTCTAATTTCACTAGCTATTTTAGCTGTGACAGGTTTTTTAAACATAACCCAGCTATGGCTGTCACTGATGCTGCTGCCGTCCATGGTTCTTGGTTACCTCGTTTCAGGTAAGCTGGTAGATCGTATTAACAAGCATCAAATCAAAACCTTAACACTGCTTCTGTGTGCTTTAAGTGCATTGATCTTAACGGTCAAATC
>NZ_KB906977.1 GCF_000381745.1 Psychromonas ossibalaenae ATCC BAA-1528
CGAAGGTCGTAGGTTCAAATCCTGCTCTCGCAACCAACTCCTAGAACACCTCAAAATCAAAACATCTCCTATATAGAATCCATTTGTTTTTAATAAAACTACTGCAGTTAATTTATCTATTTGCTTTCAAGCAAAGCTCGTCGGGCTCAGTTCTTTATAAACACTGGCGAAGGTCGTAGGTTCAAATCCTGCTCTCGCAACCAATTGATTTAAAATCTAAAAAACACATTTCCTCTCGTATTCTCCTTTTAAAACCTCCTATAGATAATTTTTATTTCCCTTATTTATTTACTACTATGATTGTTTTTTGTCTTCCTTTATTATACCAATCACAATAAATTGCTGATCTATTTTTCTGGTTAAAATGACTTATTTATACGTTATAAGTTTCATTAAGGGAACAATCATTTAGATCAACTTAGGCCTTGAATTAAGCCATCTTTCCTATAAAAAATATAGATCATATTATTAATGTAACTGGTATTAAACTAGGTGTCGAAAATGCGAAATTAAAAAATTTGAATTAAATTACTGCAGAGTATCAATAATTTGTTTAATTTCTGTATAAAGCCACTCAGAGAGTGGATCCGCACTATTTCTTTGATTAGTAAAGAAAACGAGTGGTTTTTTGAAAAGCCTAGGATTCATTTCTGGTGGAAGGGGTTCACAGCGGATACCGCTTGGTAGAGCATTTTTATAAAGGCTGGAGGTTGTTCCAATAAACTCAGAGGTGCTGAGTAATTTAAACATTGAGTTCATATCACTTAACCTCGCATTCACTTGTTTATCCATTTTGTATCGTTTAATCAGCATTTCCATTCTAGACCCTTCTGTAAATCCGGGAATAATGGTGACACAGACTGGATAATTGAGTACTTTATTTAAGTGATTAGAGGTAAGCGGGTGATCTTTCCCCATGATAAACATGAAGTTATCTTCATATAGATGCTTTTCAAGTAAATTTTTGCTTGAGCTCACTGGTAAATAGCTGACGCCCCAAGAGTGCTTATCTTGTTCTAGTGCTTGAATGGTATCTGATGTCCAATTTGCACACTCTACGGTTAAATTAGGAGCATGTGTACAGAGTTTGTTTATAAGAAGGGGGGCAATAATGTCGATCAAAGGGGCGGGTAGATAAAGCTGAATTTCACCCGAAAGGTTCGCGATACTCCAATCTGCTCTAGAAGAATATAAAGCTGATATCTGGTCGAAAATACCGGGAAGCTGCAATAAAATTTCTTCGCATTTTGGCGTGGGTTCAAGGTGGTTTTTATTGCGAAGAAAAAGCTCGTCATTAAATTCAATACGTAATTTTTTTAACATTGCACTGATTGTTGGTTGGCTTAATCGAAGGTATTTTGCGGCTAGTTTAGTTTGACGCTGTTCATTTAAAACCATCAATAAACGCAAGAGATTTAAATCTTTATCAACCACAATGATGCCCTAATTTATGACTCAAAAAAGCAGTATAACATTCCCCTAATAAGATTTTTAATCGAATTTAATGACAGGCGTCATTACAAACTGTACTAACCACTTGTTCGTCTTGAACGATTATATCAAAGGAACGGATATAGAAAATATTATCGACACTATATGAATTTAGCTGCAAAACGGCCATCGCATTATTGCTACTGAGGATTCGATATGTTTTATCTATTATCAACCCTCTAACCAGTTCTTTCGTTGACATGGACATTATTGATATTACATGTCCTTCTCTTAGCCATTCATCTAACTGTTTTTTTAACTGCGGAGTAGTAAAGACAGGTTTTTCTTCGCCTAATCTAGCTTCAATGGCGTTTGTAATACATTGGCTTCCATTCCCTGTTTCAGCTGCTAGACATGTTTCTATTTGCATCTCAAATTCACTGATAAACTGATAACCCGTTGCCATCACTGTCACTGAATAAGTCATTGTGAGCAATACCATTATTAATTTATGAAAACTCATATTTGCTTACCTAAACTGGGAAAAATAGGTGCACTAAATATTGAGTGCACCTTATTAACAATGAAACTAAAAAGGTGTTCATCCTTGCTGGTTAAAACTGCCCTTAGCTGCATTGTTCGTTTTGAAGTGAAAGCATCGACCTCCTGCAGCTCACGACTTGCTAGCCATTATTTAACAGGGACTTCGTAAATAATGGTTGGTTTCATTGTATCTATTTCTCTTACATCCTGTGGTGGACGCCAGGTATACACTGAACAAGTCAGTTTATCTGGAGTAATATCAATAATAGTAAAGCCATTTTTTTCAGTAGGATCTAATGCACTGTCTATACCAATCAACCCAGAAGACTGACTTTCGATACTACGCTGGAAAGAAGGGTATCCGAGATCACCCGTTCCTAACGCACCCGATGTAATGACATGTACAGGGTTATCTGACAGATCTAAGCTTCCACTACGATGTATTTTACCGGCGGCACTTGCATGAAAATCCCCCTGTACGATTAGTGGTGTTCTTTGTTTTTGCTTGCTCATTGCTTCAATGAGACGTTGGTGTTGAGCAAACCAACCCGACTGCCAGCCCATTTTTTGTTTATACAGAACTAGGCGGTTTGCTTGGGCATCTAATACGTCAGGGTACCAATCACCAAGCTTGCCACTTGAATAAGCGAAAGGTAAAGAGGGGCAATGCATAAAGTGCTTCGTGTCTTCTGCCAGTGTTCTATTAATCAGCCAGTCTTCCGTCCATTGCGGTAACAGCTTGGCATGGTTTCCTTTGTAATCAGCGTAGCGGCGACAATCATAGAGAACCGCTTCTATTAGGTCGCCATAGCGAATGGTGCCGCACACGGTATTCGCGCCCCTCACTGTATGTGCGTCATTACCGCCTTGAAGCCATTCTGGGCGGTTAGTATCAGGCAAAAATTCAGGGTAATACAACGATTGTGTTTCCATCATGCCACGTAAACCATAATCATCTGGTGGCATCACGGCGAGATCATTTGTATATTCATCATTTTCAAAATAATCATGGTCATCAGTAATAAAGAACGAGGGGGTAGAGCGCAAAGAGACGCCGTAGAGTTCACAGATCTGATAATCACATATTGCTAAAAAGGTATCTCTATTCTCTTCGGCTAACATTGGTTTTGAGTAATCAATCGGTGCACCGTATGTAGGCCAAAACTCTTTTTGTAAATAGTTAGCTGCAAACTCTTTATTTAAAAAGGTTTTAAGATCCCAATATATATGGTCACCGTTGGCGATGACAACATCGGGGTTGAACGACATGCCTCTGTCTAAGAGCTGACGACGTGCCCCCATATCCAGCCAACTTGTTTTACCTGGAATAGGTGACATTTTTTCATCTCCCCCAGCACATGTATAAGCCAAGATAGTCATTTTTTTAGGAAGAGTACCTGCTGCTGGGAATGTCTTTAACGGCCAAGCATCGCATAGAACGCTGCCGTCTCCGTCAATAAGCTGCAGATTATAACGGGTATCTGGTGTTAATCCCTGCACATCAAAACGCCAGAATCGGCCAATGGGATCTGTTTGCTCACCTAAGATTCGACGGCCTCCAACACTCAGTTCAGGCACGCTTTTACGGCGACTATTAAACGATACTTTGATTAAAAAACGATTATGATTAGAGGTTGGAATAATATGTGCGATATCGCCTTCATTCCAGTTTTCATTACCTTTGACAGCATTGCTTGCTTCTGCTTGATTTGGTAATGCAGCACCAATGACAGCACTACCCGCAGCTAGCCCTGCTAGTTTCAATATTGAACGTCTACTCGTATTGATATTTTCATGTTCTTTCATTACTTATGTCTCCGATTTTTTGTACAAAATTGCTCAACCGTCAGCAGAGCAGTTTTAAAAATGCCATTATGCAAATATTAGAAGCGTATATTGCTGCGAATTCCCATCAGAATATTTGTATCATCGTGGTTAACAGCTGGTTTTATAAACTGAATATCAGTCGTGATGCTTACAGCAGGTGTTAAGGCATAGCTGTAATAAGCTTCAACACCTTGTTCGTCAGCAAGCTCAAAATTAGCGTTCTGCTGCTTAATCGCGCTTTGAAAATCATCAGAAATATCATTATAGAAATACCCCACTCCCCATTGATCATTCGCTCTAGAAGCAAGTAGGGCATTACCACCAATACCGGCGCTAAACGTGCCGTTTAGTGCATTCGGATTACCATCAGCGACCGCCGCCCGCATATAGACACCCCAAGCCAAACTTGGATCTGTTTCCGATTGATAAATATTGTGTGAAGCTTGTACACGAAGGTTGTATTTACCGGATGAAATCGCTTGTGTATCGGTAGGGTTACTTAAGTCTCGCCCTTCAGAGGTACTGTATGTCCCGCTTAAAGATATGTTACTTTTACGGCCTGCGATGTCCCTTGTATGTGAAGCGGTTAATGACATATTTAGGCCATTAGCGAAAGGATCGGAAAACCCGCTATCGGTATAGCGGTCTTTAGGGTCAAAAAGCATAAACGTCCAGTTTATGCTCTCTGAACGCCAGTTAACTAAAGCACCTAAAAAAGCAGGGGGAACAACGCCGCTAGGAGGAGCCGCCAAGGCTAGATTCATGAAGCCATATCGTCCTGCACCACCGTAGAAGTCCGCATTTTTTAATAGTTCAAATGCATCTATTTTACCAATCATGAGTCCTGCGCTTTCAAACTGATGCAGGTAATAAAGTGATGATAAAAACAGGTCTTCACCCATAAACCCTGCTGTGTTAGGGGCAATATACGGGGTGCCTAGGTAGTCAAAATCATTACTTTGACCATGGTGTGCTTGCATTTGAGTATGAAAAGAACCGCCTTTCCAAAGTCCGAGCTTTTCCGTATCAAAACTTGCAAAAATATCAAAGCGGCCAAAGTTGTCACCACTTTCATCAGTTGATGCAGCACCTTGGTAAACAGAAGTGTATTCAGCGTCTAGTTTAATACCTTTATTCTCAGCAGCAGATCTGTGCCCATTTACATCACCAAGCAATTTACCCCTTTCTAAAAATGACTCTTCCTGAGCTGTGACAAATGGAGCAATCAGCAAAGAGGCTAATATGCTTTGTTTTAATTTCACTATTTAGTATTCCAGTTGAACAGATTTTAATTAGGGAATAATGCTAGCATTAAGCTGGTGAAATTAAGCAAATACAGAGAATCAGGTTACTTGATACAGAAGTGAAGGACTGTTAACTTTTCTCCTCAGTTTGGCAGAGTCGCCATTGGACTCTGCTCTTAATAAACACTAGCAAAGGTCATCGGTATAAATTCTGCTTTCGTAACCAATTTATAGAATACCTTCAAAATCAAAAACTTTGCCATGCAGAGTTTATTAGTTCAGTTTTTAGAAAGCTGATTTAGTAAATCGATCTCTTTGCTTTCAAGTAAAGCTCGTCGATTTATTATTAATGGTCTTAAACTACGAAGGGGAAATGAATAAGAGCAAGACGTCTGATTGAGCGATAAGCAAAGCGTTAGTTTGTTTTGCACCACGTACTGTTAGTCAAATAGAATCGCTGGTTATTGAGATTGAAAATAACGAAACGAGCATTAATTTTAAGCAGTAAGGCTGAGCAGATATTTAAGCGGGCTGATATTATTTCACATGCGGGTCAGAATAGCGAAAAGCATGCTTAATGAACTTTTCTATCTCTAATGGACTGGTTTTTGAGGTGACCAGTTTAAACTCACCGGAATAGACCACTGGAACTAACTCTTCTTTTTTCTCAAGTACAAGTTTGACAGCTTCTGCCATCGCGACGCCGTTGTCATCATTCATGCGCATTACTGTGACATCTAATTCTCCTTTAGCTAACGCTTGTAATTCCATTGAGCCGCCTCCCCAGCCGTTAACTTTAATATCTTCTCTGCCGAGTCTCTGCAGCGCTTTGCTTGTGCCGATAGCAATATCGGTTGCGCTGGCGTAAATAAAATTAAGTTTCGGGTAAAGATCGACCAAATTCAAAGCATTACTGCGCGCTGAGCCCTGAGTAGCATCTGTGTAAACGTGGCTTAGCAGTTCGAAACGGGAATTTTTCTCCAGCATGGTAATAAAACTATGTCCGCGTACATCACTGATATAACCAGGATAGAAATTGTTAACGGCATATTTAGTTTTGCCGGGAAAGGTTTTTTTAAAGTATTCTGCAAGTATTTTGGTGCCGCTTTCATGGTCAAACCCGACATAAAGCAGCGGTGGATTTTCATGCCAGGATTTTACTGGATTAGTCACATTCTGAACGATTATACGCGTCTTTTTCTGGTTTAGAATCCTGCGGATAAAGTCATGCTCCGGAGCCGTATCCAGCGTCAAAATAAGAAAGTCAGGGTTCTCTGCCAGGGCCCGCTGCATTAGCTTACGTTTTTGCGCTTCCTGACTGGTTGCTTTTGTATCATAACTTTTTATTTTGTATTTTATGCTTAGCTCGTCCAGACGCTCTGTAAAAGCCGTTCTGCTTCGGCGCCAGTAATCGGAAAGCTGACGACTGGGAGTGATAAAGTAGATAAAAACCGGGTTATCTTGTGTAAAAGATAAAGGAGTAGGGGGATTTTCGACTATATTTGAAAATGATTCGCTGAGTTCCTGTTGATATGGGTATTTCTGCCAGTATTCTTCAAGGCGCCAGAAATCAGAACGGGAATGAGCTTGTGCAGTGCACAAGAAGAACAGAGATAATATAGTAATACGCAGCATATTCAGCACCTTATCTATTATTCATCAGATCATAGCTTAATATGGGACTGTTGCCATCGTAGAGTTAGTATACTTTGAAAATTAAGAGTCCGTTCCTGGGTGTAAAGGTTATGTGATAAATTTGTATTTAAAATGACTGTGTATGGATTACAGTAATGGTATCACCTGTTTCAGGTGTTAAAAGGGGGATGGTTAATTACTTTTGGAAATTAATACTGTCTGGACAAGATAAGCAGTGGAAAGGGAATTACCATATCAGAAAGGGCGACTGTGTATGATGATAATTACCCTGAAAATAAGCCAGATTAATATTAGAATTAACCCGGCTTATTATATTCTTTTATTACTAAGCAGGTTTAGCGTCTGCTTTTAAGCTGCCTGATTCATTACCAATGGTTGCTAGGTAAGCTTCCATATCTGTTTTTAAGTTATCAGACTTAGTACCGAAGATTGCCTGAACACCGTTACCAGAGATAACAACACCAGCTGCACCTAGTTTCTTCAGCTCAGCTTTATCAACTAAGGCAATATTGTGAACACTGATACGTAGACGTGTAATACATGCATCTAAGTTTTCAATGTTGGCTTTACCGCCGAATGCCGCAACAAGAAGAACCGGGATTTCAGAGCTGCCTAGTTGTACAGCTTCTTCAGCTTCTTCTTCTTCACGGCCTGGCGTTTTAAGGTCTAGCGCTTTAATGACAACACGGAATACTGTGTAGTAAACAGCTGCGTAAATAAGGCCGATAACAACGAAGTAAATCATTTTTTCAGCGTTTGCAGAAAGCACTAAGAAATCAATTAAACCATGTGAGAAAGAAGTACCGTGAACCATACCCAGCATGTTAGTTACAACAAATGCAGAGCCTGCAAGTAGAGCGTGCACTGCGTATAACACTGGTGCTACGAATAAGAATGCAAATTCAATCGGCTCAGTAATACCTGTCAGGAATGAAGTTAACGCGGCAGATGCCATGATACCCATTACTTTAGCGCGGTTTTCCGGCTTAGCTGCGTGCGCAATTGCGATTGCAGCGGCAGGAAGACCAAACATTTTGAACATGTAACCACCGGCTAGTTGACCGAAACCGTTACCCGCAGCACGGGTTGTATCATCAGCAGACAGGTAACAAGTTAAAATACCGTTAAGCTGTTCGCCTGTTGCACTTGTACAAGAGCCTGCTTCAAAGAAGAAAGGTACGTTCCAGATATGGTGAAGACCAAATGGGATTAATGAACGCTCAACTACGCCGTAAATACCAAATGCAACCGTTGGGTTCTGATGTGCAGCCCAGTCAGAGAATGATGCAATAGCAGAACCGATTGGAGGCCAGATAACAGCAAGAACAGCACCCATAATGATAGCTGATAAGCCGGTCATGATTGGAACCGCACGTTTACCAGCAAAGAAACCTAAGTAATCAGGTAATGTGATGTTGTAGAAACGGTTGAACATGGCAGCCGCGATACCACCAGCGATAATACCGCCTAGTACACCTGTGTTTGCACCTGGTGCAAGTGTTTCAACTGTCTGCATCATGATGTAGTAACCTACCGCAGCAGCAAGACCGGCAACACCGTCATTTTTTGTAAAACCTAAAGCAACACCAATGGCGAATAATAATGCCATGTTACCAAATACAGCACCGCCGGCTTGTTCCATTAGTTGTGAAACAACGTCCGGTAATACGCTGAATTTAGCAGCACCTACACCCAGCAGAATACCAGCTATCGGTAGTACTGATACAGGAAGCATTAATGACTTCCCTACTTTTTGCAAACTTCCAAATATGTTCATAACAACTCTCCAGTTAGTTTTTTTAGTAAAATTGAACGTCTATAAATTTAGTGGGGCAAGTATATCGGAGCTAAAAACAGTTTTTTGATGGAGTTATCATGTTATTCATTAAGTTACAATTGTTTACATACTCGGGGGCTTTGTTACTTTTTCTTACGAACTTATGGTTGAAAATTAATCATTCCTGTTCTATGGACAGCAGCTAAATAATGAAAACTCATTATTTAGCTGCTGTTGTCCTACTTTATTATTCTGCTTAGATTTCAGTATTTATAGTCTTGCTGATTTTTGTATATTGAGACCGCCTGGTTATAAACCTTCCCATGCTTGTTTTTTTCGATAGATTGTCGACGGGCTGACATCAAGCAGGGCGGCTGCTTTTGGGATATTCCCGTCACAAAAATTAATTGCATTTTCTATTGCATCTTTTTCTACATCCGCCAGCGGTTTGACTGCTGAAAACGAATTATCATCGCTAATTTCACTTTTATCGTAGGACCGCGAGATTTTATTGACAATGCCCTTATCCTGCACCGTATTTAAAGGTGCGGGCAGGTGTCTTAAATTAACCATCTGATCGTTATGTAAAACGACAATATTGCGAATGACATTCTGCAGCTGCCGGACGTTACCCGGCCAATCGTATTGATGGACTAGGAAGTTTTTGACTTCAGGTGAAAAAGCAGCAAATGCTTTGCCTTCCTCTTGTGCATAGTCAGTCAGGAAGCTGGATGCAATTTCAATAATATCATTACCGCGCTCTCGTAAAGGGGGAAGCTGCAGTGGCAGTACATGCAGGCGGTAGTATAGATCTTCCCTAAAGCGTCCGCTGCTGACATCATCCAGAGGATTACGGTTAGTGGCGCAGATAAAGCGTGCATCCACTGTTTCTAGTTTATTGCTGCCGACTTTTTTAAAAGTGCCGGTTTGTACAAAGCGTAATAGTTTGGTCTGCAGATCTAAATCCATTTCGCAGATTTCATCTAAAAACAGACTTCCTCCATCCGCCTGCGATGCTGCTCCCTGGCGATCTGAAAATGCACCGGTAAACGCGCCTTTTACATGGCCGAATATTTCGCTTTCCATCAAGTCGCGTGGAATTGCACCGCAGTTTAATGCAACAAACGGTTTTTTAGCCCGCGGCCCTTGTGCATGAATAGCTTCAGCGCAAACCTCTTTACCACTGCCGCTTTCGCCTGTGATAAATACCGTGGCTTTACTTGGCGCCGCCGCATCAATGATTCGATATACGGCCTGCATCGGCAGGCTGGAACCGATAAAGCCGTGATAATTCTTACGTTCAAATGTACTCTGATAGTTATTCAGCAGACTCTGCAGACGCGCCTGTTCAAGCAGATTTTTCACGGAGGTTTTCAGTCTGCCGGCAGTGACCGGTTTTTCCAGAAAGTCATCGGCTCCGCTGCGCATCATATCGACAGCGACATCAACAGAGCTGTGTGCAGTGATAACAATGACAAAGCAGGAAAATTTTTCCTGCTTCATCCATTTGAGAATATCCAGCCCGTCCATGTCGGGCAGTTTATAATCAAGCAGTATTAGATCCGGCGGTGTTTCTTTAATAAACTCCTGCATCAATAGACCGGTACACACTACCGACAGTTCAATGTTCTCGTTTTTTAAATATTGTTCATACAGCCTTGCCTGGGGAGCCGAGTCCTCTACGATTAATACTTTAGGTTTATCATTCATTAATACCGCCTGTATGCTTAAGTTATTTTAAAATCCCTGCCGGGCACACTCTGCCAGCCGGCTGAATGATTTATCTGCCGTCTCTGACAACAGCATTGCCTGCTCAACTGCCTGCTGGTAATCCTGGTTCCTGCAAAGTTGTTCAACGTTTCGACACAACGAGTGCAGCTTCGTATTGCCGTGTGCGGCTGCACTGCTGCCGACGGTATGTGTTTCAAATTCTAAGGTGCTGAAATCTTGTTTACTGAGAGCTTCCAGGATCAGCTTCATTCTTATCTGGCTGTCTTCTATATACATTTTTATTAATTCCGGCACTATCTCTGCACTGGTATCCTGCACCAGCTGCTCCAGTACGGCTTGATCCACATAATCATTTTGCTTATCCTGCATGGATGTCTCGCTGTCAGAGCCGCTTTGCTGCTGTGCTGCTATGCTCTCGGTCCAGTGTGCAATACAACTTAAGACCGCGGCTCTGTCTATCGGTTTGCTTAGATAGTCATTCATGCCGGCCTGTAAAAAACGATCTTTATCGCCGCTTAAGGTGTGTGCAGTGAGTGCGACGATAGGAATACTGCATGCGTCACATTTTAGTTTGCGGATCCCTGCTGTTGCTGTCATGCCGTCCATTTCCGGCATAGAGATGTCCATTAAAACAATATCGTAAGGCAGGTTTTGTACCGCCTCTACAGCTTCATAGCCGTTAGAGACAACATCGACCTGAAGATCAGCAAACTCAAGAATACTCTTAATGACCATCTGGTTAGCCGGGTTGTCTTCGGCCAGCAGGATGCGGGTATTGGCCCGCGGCTGTATCTGCGTTTGTATTAATGTATCTTTACTGTCGTCTTTATCGGCGCTTTGTAGTTCGATAGTAAATTCAAAGGTACTGCCTTTTCCAAGCTCACTGCTGACTTTAATATGGCCGTTCATCAGTGTTACTAGCCGTCTGCAGATAGCCAGACCTAAGCCTGTTCCTTCATACTTTCTGGAATGGGTCTGATCAACCATGGTGAACTCGTCAAATAACGCGGCCTGGTTTTCTTCCCGGATACCAATGCCGGTATCAGTTACCTGAAAGCGTAGAATGATTACTTCGGCGCAGATTGAATCAACAGAGGCGGCAACACTGATGCTGCCTCTGACGGTGAATTTAATCGCATTATTAATCAGATTGATTAGAATTTGTCTTATCCGGTCCGGATCGCCTTTTACAAACTGTGGAAGATCTGCAGACTGCTGCAGGGTCAGCTGCAATGACTTTTTATCTGCAAGGTGCTGGAGCAGTTCATTGCAGTTTGCCAGTAACAGATGTAAATCAAATCCGCTATTTTCCAGCTGCAGTTTATCAATATCCATTTTAGTGAAATCGAGAATATCATTAATAATGGTTAGTAACAGCTCGCCGGAGTCGCGTGCTGTTGTAACCAGCTCTAGCTGTCTGCCGCTCAGACTTGTATCTTTGAGCAGTCCAAGAATACCCAGCACGGCATTCATAGGGGTGCGAATTTCATGGCTCATCGCCGCTAGAAAGCGGCTTTTGGATTCATTACTTGCTTCTGCTTCAAGGCGCGCTTTACGTAAATTTTCTTCGTTTTGCTTTTGTTCACTGATATCCATAAAGTGAGCAATATAGTGAGTGAGTGTACCTGCTGTATTTTTTACTGAAGAAATGTTCAGGTACTCTGGATATATTTCACCGTTTTTACGTTTATTATAAATCTCGCCGCTCCATTTACCCTGTTCAGCTAAGGTAGCCCACATTTTTTGATAATACTCTGGCGGGTGCTGGCCGGAGGATAAAATGCGCGGATTTTTACCTACAACATCTGCATTGTCATAACCGGTTATACGGGTAAAAGCATGGTTGGTGCGGATAATACTGCCGGCAGCATCACAGATAAAGATCGCTTCACTGGATTCAAAGGTTTGAGCCGCCAGGCGTAATTCTGTTTCAGCTTGTAAACGTCTGCTGATATCGCGAATAAAGGCGGTAAACATAGTACCCTGATCGGTTTCGATGGGGGAAATATTAATTTCAATGGGAAAACAGTGACCGAACTTATGTAGTGCTGTCAGCTCTAATCGTTGATTTAGAATCGATGAGTTTTTAGTAATAAGGTAGCGCTCCATACCTTTATGGTGAGCATGGCGCTTGTCAGCGGGAATAATGAAGTCCGCTAAATTTTGTCCGAATATTTCATCATAAGACCAGCCGAAAATATGTTCAGCGACTTTATTGTAGTCAGACACTTTACCTTGTTCATTAATGGTTATTAAGGCATCCAGAGAAGCTCTGAGAATAGCATTGTTTTTTGCTTGATTGCTGTTGGCTATCGTGCTCATTTTTCTTTCTGCCTCGATACTTCTGGACAGTTCTGAGTAACTTACAGCCAGGGTTGACGACATACTGTTAAAGGCATGAGCAACTTCGGCTATTTCATCTCTGCCGGCGACCTTTATCTGATGACCGGGACCTGACTGGGCAATGGTTTCTGATGCTTTTCTTAACTGCAGCAGCTGCCGGGTCAGATAGGTACCCAGTACAAATGAGAAGATGGCAACCAGTGCAACTTCGAGGCTGGCAATTGCGACAGCCCAGCGCTGCGCTTTTGACAGGGTACGTTCAATAGGTTTAGTGGACAGTCCTATTTCAACAATACCGTAGACGCTACTGCCTTCTGTTATTTCAATACTGATATCAAAGACTCCGTCCGTGACATCGGCAAGTCGATTGTCGGGATCATGTAGGCGGTACAGGGATTCTGGGTCACCGCCTTCTGCTAATATATGCTTGTTGCTGCTGATCCTGGTATAGACAATATCAGGTGTATTGAGGATATCTTCAACAAAGCTCTCCAGTGTCGCAAGGTCGGTAGAAAGAACCGCATTTTTAACTGCTTTGCTGAACAGTATCGAGGTTGTTTCTGCACGTTGTATTAACTGCTCTTCGTTAGAGACGCTGAGGAAGTTCAGGCCGCTAAAAACTAATACAATAAGCAGCATTGATTCGATCAATGCTATGCCGAGAATTGTTTTTAAGCGGAAGCTCATATTAATAACTTAACAGGCTAAGTTTCAGGGCGCGGATATCATTCCAGTCGGAATCCTCTGCGCTTTCAAAACCTTTTATATTAATAGTGTTTAATAATTTTTTACCCGTTTCCTGCTGCTCCATTGCTGTTAAAGCCTGCTGGATTTTTTGTGCATTTTCGGCTTTTACTCTAGGATGAATCGCGACTGCATGCGGTGTATAACCCTTAGTTGTCCATATAACTCTTAACTGCTCGCGTATTTCCGGCGCAACATTTTTAAATGTCCGTACAACACCGCCGCCTGCGGGGTAAATACCTTTAGCAACGGTGCGGTAAACAGAATCATGTGAAGAAACATATTTTGCAGTGAAAGTGACTTGATCTGCAGCCAGGTCAGACTGAGTCAGTATTGTGGCTGCAAAAGCTGCCGGTGCCGGGAAGGCTAAGGTGCTTTTTTGTAAATCATTGAGTGTTTTGATGTCACTGTTTTTAGCGACAACAATGATGCCCTTGATCGATTTATCTCGTGCTTTTGCTAATGCCTGATAACCAAAAGATTTATTAAAAACAACATAATGATAAGGATTCATATAGGCAATATCATACTCACCGGCTGCCAGGCGTTTTTCAAAGGTGGGAATATCCGGCGCAGTGGCAAAATGTATTTTTACACCGCTTTTACGGCTGATTTCTTCAAAAATCGGGTTCCAAAGCTGCGCCAGTTTACTGGCTGACTGCTGCGGTACTATACCGAAGGTAAGGCTTTGCTGTGCGCTAATGAAGGCCGAATAAAGCAGCAGAAAAAAGGGTAAAATAATCTTTTTCATGGTGACATCCTTTTATGGCTTATTTTTTAATCTATTGGAAGTTCCTGTTATTTCATTAATCCTTTTGATTTTTCACCCAGCTTCTGTAATGAGAAGGGTTTGTACATATAAGCGTCGGCGCCTCGTGCGAAGGCATCTTCTACGTCACCGATTTTGTTGTGCCCGGTGAGCATCAGAATAGGAATGTTTTTGGTCTTTGGTGCTTTTTTAAGCGTAATTAACAGATCGATTCCCTGAATATCCGGTAGTGTCCAGTCGAGAATAATCAAATCTGGACGCTGCTTGACAGCTTCAAGTAACCCGTCTTCACCATTATCTGAAATGACGATATCGAACCCTTTGTACTTTTTCAAGTGGAAAGCAATCTGTCTTAGCAGAGTGCGATCATCATCAATGATAAGTACTTTTTTGTTATTATTTCTAAACAGCATAGTTGCTCCTTAACCATTGGTAAACACTTGATCTATATTTAATATTTAAGACTCAATGGGTTCGATTAAAAGTAACAGGGCATCGTCGCAGGGCTGCGAATCTGTTATCTGGTCAAATAATTTCATTACCTGCTGCAGCGCCTGTGCAATAGGAATATGAAGTGTATCTAACAGAGCCTCGGTTATTCGAGCCTGCAGTCTGTTCCGTGTTTCACTGCTGTCTGCTGATTCAAAAAGGCCGTCTGTATACAGGGCAATACGTTCGCCCGGATTAATGGTCAGCTCGGTATTTTTATAATGAACATCTGCAAGTAATCCCGGTAAGATGCCCGCTGTTTTCAGTACAGTGATCTTTTGCGGCGAGATAAGCAGCGGGGCAGGGTGTCCTGCACTGGCGACACTTATACTGCCTCCTGCAGAAAGTTGTACCGAGCAGCAGGTTAATGTCACCTGTGAGAGCAGCTGATCGCGCATCGCACAGTTAGACAGTTGTTCAAGCAGGCGCGCCGGACCATTGCTGCTGTGCATCGCCTGGATTAACCCGTGCATATAACCGCCGTATGCATGAGAAAAGAATTTTGCGCTGTCGTCATGTCCCATAATATCGGTTAACAGCAGCTGAGTTTTACTTTCAAAGCGCTTATGCAGGAGCAGATCTCCACCACCGGAACCGGTGTCGCGGCTTGCCGCCTGTAAGCGCCAGCCGTGAGAACTCTCGGGCAGGCAGGGTTTTAATGAAGCGCTGATGCGTTCATCAATACGCTCGGTCAGGCGCTGATAGACCTGTGTTGACCGTCCTAGAATCCGCTGAATAACTTTCATCAACTGCGGTTTATTGACCGGCTTTATCAGGTAATCATCAATACCCAGTTCAGCAGCCTGCTCTTGAATCATTTCATCCTCTTCCCCGGTAAGAAAAATAAAAGGAATTAATTCACAGCGGCTCTGCTGATTAATTTTCTTACGTAAAGATAATCCGTTCATCTGCGGCATTTTTATATCGGATAATACTAAGTCTATTTGTTGGGTATTCAGCTGTTCAATAGCCTGATAACCGTTAGCGGCAGTCAGCACATTGAACTTATCTGCAAGGTAAGCGCTATAGAGTGAACGCAGGCTGTTATTGTCTTCTACTATCAGAATAGTCTGCTGTTTATTTTGTCTAGGATATTTCCACAGCAGGCGCAGCTGATTGGGTTGATTGCCGTCACCTTGAACATACCGCCCTGGAATGTAGCTGATTTTATCACTCTGAGCATGGATCAGAGCAATGCCCCGGCCTTGCTCTACTTCACTAAATTCGGTTAGAAGAGCATCATTGAGGTTTTCTGTCGGATCCCATGCCCGGCTGTCATCAAAAATATCCAGCACCCAGCCTTTAGTATTACTGCTGAAAGTCATGCTGATTTTAGAGGGGATCGGCTGTGCATGAAACAGCAGGTTTGTTACGTGTTCAGAAAGGCACAGCAGCATATGCTGACCGATTGAGGCATGTGCAACAGACTCTTTTATTACCGCTTCCAGGGCATGACGAAGCTGACGCGGTGTTTCCCGGGTAACGGATGTCTGCATTTCTAATAGAAGATTATCCATAGAGTTAGATTTCCAGCGTTAATAGACGGTTGTTAACAATAAATTTTTTCAAACGGCATCGCAGTCCGCGGAACAGTGCCGGCAGCCGCTGAGTTTCACGCAGTAATTCATTTTTTAATGACGGATTATCACGGTCATTAAGCACGCATCCCAGCAGCTGTGCACCTGCTGTATTGAGCTTATTCACTGCGCTGCTTACCGCTGCTTCATTAGTATTGCCGGCAAGTACAATTAAAACGGCGCCGTCACAGGCGGCTGCCGCGCGCTCTGCGGGAATGTTTTGTGCGTTAATGCGGTTAATTGGAGAGGTATCAAGGATCACCGTATCGTAGTGTTCCAGCCAGGCGCTGATACATTGTTCAAGCGCACCCGTCTGGCGTAGTTTAATAATATTCTCACGTTTCAGCGGTGCAGTAATACCAGTCAGAACAACAGGGCTTTGACTGGTGCTGATAAGCTGCGGCGCCGTTAACAGTGTTGTATTTATCGGCTGAGTTGATATTTCCCGACTGTCAGAGAGGTTTAACGGGCTGTTTTCAATGCCCAGCAGGCTTTGCAGCGCAGGACGATAGAGGTTGAGATCCACCAGTAGTGTTGAATGTCCAGCCAGCAGATTACGCTGTGCTAATGCGCAGGCAAGGCTGGTTACTCCTTCTCCTGATTCCGCAGAGCAGACCGCAATAGAGCGTCTGCAAGTGCCGAGAACCTGCGAGTAAATCTGTTCTATTTCAATGTTCTGGTAAGGTATATTCATTTTAGCACTCCTGCTGCCGGCTCTGAGCCGCTAGTAAATGCTGAGTAAATCAGTGCTGCTTCCGAATTTTTTATATTCCGGCATTGTATATTCATTACAGAAGTCCTATTAATGCACCGAGTGCAACAACCTGGATCACGTCAGTCAGGCCGTTACGGATTTTTTCATAAGTACTTTGGCTGCGGTAAGGAATATATACTGTGTCTCCTGCGCGTAGAACAGGCAGATCAGCAAAGGCGGCGCTGCGGCTGAATTCACCGAGATCAAAGCTGCGTGCCTGATCCTTACAGCAGGACAAATTAACCACGGTAATATTTTCAATATGTGCATCTTCCACTGTACCGCCGGCTTCTGCGAGCAGATCCAGCAGGGTCATTGTGTCATCGAAACGGTAGCGGCCCGGTTTATTAACCGCACCGAGTACCCGTACCGTGCTCTCCTTTGACTGATCTAACCAGATACGGTTTTTTTCCGGGATATAGATGGTATCGCCGGTTTTCACGACAGGCAGTAAGTGGTCATCACCGGTTTCAAAATACAGTGCCAGGTCTAGTTTACTCACCCCTTTTTGCATATCATCACGATGATTGATACGAATATTGCGCAGATCGGCCTGGTCAGTGGGGCCGTCTGCCGCAGCGAGAATATCCAGAAAGTTCATTTCATTGGAAAACATATAGCGGCCCGGTGCACCGACCTGACCGAAGATATAAATCGATTTTTCAGATGACTGGCGGACCCACTGAGATTTGTTGTTGCTCGGGTCCTGCGGCAGCTCCTGGATCATGATAGTGCTGCCGGCCTTGATAACAGGCAGATCCTGATCACTTTGTCCTTGTTTAAGAAATGCGTTTAAGTCAAAGTTATAAACTTTACTGCCGCCGTTATTTTGTGGAATAACAATCTCAATATTATTAGTATCCGCACGTGGTGTCGGGCCTCCAACGTGGGCGAGCAGATCCAGCAGCGACATTTCATCGGACCACTCAATGCGGCCTGGACGAACAACTGCCCCGAGCACTCTGACTGCACGGTTGGGAGTTACTTTCAGCCAGGATTTTTCATTCATATCGGTTTTTTCGGGAACAAATATCGCATCACCAGGAGAAATCGCTGGTGGTTTGCTGCCCCTGCCGCCTTCGGTATAAGCGCTAAGGTCAAAAGCAACAATGCTGGTGTCTGCTTTAATAATGCGGATCTGGCGGGATTCGGCAAAGCGAGTCGGGCCACCTGCATTCGCCAGAATATCCATAAATGTAGCGCCGTTTTTACTTTCGTAAGCGCCTGGTTTAGCGACTTCGCCCATCACATAAACCATATGTGCACCGCTTTTAATCTCTTCCTGCTGTTTAGGCACAAAGATAGTGGCGCCTGCCGTAATCTTAGGCAGGTGCTGTTGATCGCCTGTATCAAGATATTTTCTAAGATTAAACAGAGCTGGTCTGCCCTGGGTAATAACGCGAATCTGTTCAACACCGGCGTAACGTGTAACGCCGCCGGATCCCATCAGCAGATCAACAATATCCATTGATTCGCGATAAGCAAAACTACCTGGCCGGTTAACTTCGCCGAACACTTTAATCGCATCACTGTTATTGGCGGAGTCTCCGGCATTAGCCATGTCTGCCGGATTAAACTCAACTTCCACATTGCCGGTCATCGGAGAAGCGGGAATAAACAGGGCATCCATCGATTTAAGCTCCGGAAGCAGTGTTCTGTCCCCGCTGTCCAGATATTGTTTATAGTTAAATACCGTGGTGTTTTGACCGCGTATTAACTGTATGCGGTCCAGCTGGGCGCCGCTGCGCAGTCCGCCGGCCGCATAAATTGCTAACTGTATCGAGGCATCGGACTGCAGTGTGAATTCTCCGGGTTGAATCACATAGCCGCGTACATTAATTATTAACTGCTTTTTAAGCAGATAGATATTGAGGTTGTCTAAATCCAGAAACAGCTTATCTAATTTACTACTGACCAGAGAGGTGATCTCTTTGATCGACAAACCGCCAACCTGTAGTGCACCAACTTCAGGCAGGATAATTCGTCCCTGCCTGTCCACCTGAAAAGGTGTTTGTAATGTCTCTTCTCCGGGCAGGGAAATCTGCAGCAGATCGCCGTTCTGAATTTTGTAATCCAGTGTCTCGGCCGATGCGCTCTGCTGCAGAATAAGCACAGCAATCAGCAGTAAGCAGCTTTTTAGCTTCAGAATAATCATTGTTGAATCTCCTGCTGTGAGTTATTTGTATTGATTAACTCAATACTGACTCGTCTGTTAACCAGTCTTACTTGTGGTTCACTGCCGGCAAACAACGGATCCGCCGCGCCGCTGCCGTCAACCAGGATATTACCGGGGGCCAGTCCGAATATCTGCAGATAACGCTCTACCTGGCTGGCACGTTCCAGGGACAGTTTCAGGTTGGCGGATTTACTGCCTTGTGAATCTGCATGACCGGTGAGTTTAAGGTGATATTGCGGGTGAGCGCGAAGCATCAGTGTCACTTCGGCCAGTTGAGCAATGTATCTTGGGTTAAGCTGTGATGAATTAAAGACGAACTGATTGTTATTATTCAATAATGACATTATCAGCTCCAACTGCTCTTTACTTAGGGCTTGTGCCTGTACAAAATCCGTTGTCTCCTGAGGCTGCTTTTGGTTCGGCAGGCAGGTTTCCTGCATCTGCACGTAATTAAGGCGGCGCTCCAGACGGTTCAGCTTATCGCGCTGTATAATCAAATCGTCGGCGGCATCGCTGTCTAGCCCTCCCTGTAGTTCTCGTGCAATACGCGTCTGGCGTATCTGTGCGGTGCGCACCGCTGCCGGAAAGCAGATATTTGCGCCGGCTGCCAGCAGTGCATCTAAATGTCTGCGGCTTAACTGCTGTTCAAAATACAGTGCGCTTTCTAAACCAACCGGATGCTCAGGCATATTACTCAAATTATGCTCCGCAAAACCTCCCTGTCCTTTCGGGGGGCTGCTTGTACAGCCTGAGACCGCCAGTAATGCAGCCATAGATAAAACGGTCATTAATGCGCGCATCTTATGCTCTCCTGCTGTGCATTGGCCAGTGATAGAGGGATTGCAGAATCAATACGCAGCAACTTCATTAATTCCTGCGGCTGGCCCTGCACGCCGATGATTTCCATTGAACGCTGTTGTTCTTTAAGGCGTTTAAACAGAAATACAATGGCGCCGATACCCGAGGAGTCGATAAAGCTGATGCTGCTGATATCGAGAATTATATGGCGATGCGCCAGAGTGGTTATCTCTTCCAGATTCGGACGTATTTTACTGCATCCGAGGGCATCCATTTCACCGCTTAACTTAATCATGAGATTATTTTTAGTTGTATCAAACTGTTCAATATTCATAATTCCATCCATTTTCAGAGAAGATATATGAGTTATTGCAGAGTTCGTGCCTAATTTGTTTTATTTAATTAAAACAAGTTGTTACCTGTTTTTCTATGTGTGTTTGTGGTGTTTTTTTTAAAGTTTTTTGCATAATGCAAATCCTTTTGCAAAGTGCTCAGTGATATACCCGTTATCATTCAAGATGCAAAAATCAGCAAGCCGTGAGGTGAACAGTTTCTAGGCGTGAAGGTGAAGATCTAACGGGTTAAATCAATACTTCACAACAACGAAAATGTTTGCCTCACGGCTTGCCCCGTGGGTCACTAGCTCGAAAACCAATACTGCGTTGCAACATTCGATAAGGGCTAGCCATTGTCATCATGTTACGCCTTGTCTTGGTGTCCGAGCTAGCGACTGATAAATGCATTTTGATTGGTAACGGGTATAGCTAATTCAGTCAGCAGCAGCAGGTGATCTGAACCCTGGATCGTTTTATATTGTTTGTTTAAAACTATAAATGCATTACTGATCAGGCAGTGATCGATATATGCGCTGCTAAGCATGTGCATCACATAATTATCCTTGCTGTAGGACCAGCTGGCAATGTAGCCGAATCCTTCGGCGCTGTTTTTTAAACGACTGTTTTGCTGTAAAGATTTAAATTCACCGGACCAGGGCGTACTGTTGAAATCGCCTATAACAATTTTATAGGGTAAAGAGGAAGCGGAGACCTGCTCAGCTGCATAAGTAAGCACGGCATTTCTTAGCCGCCATAGTTTTTCTGTGCGCGGGGAGGCCGGATGCAGCGCATAGATCTGCACAGGTGCGGCATCTTTCGGGCTTTGGATAATAACTTCAAGAATATGACCGCCTTTATAACCTAAATTATGAATCTTTTTTTCAACAATCGGCCACCTTGAGAAAAGTGCCAGACCGGAAGGCGTGGACTCTAAAGGGTCTATGCCGAACGAGTAGGGATAATATTGTGACAGAGCCTTTATCTGCTTATGCTGATGATCTGCTGCTTCCTGAACTACCAGCAGATCAAAATCAGGATCGCTTAATGTTGATATCAGCATATCCAGATGCGGATTTTCATAGCGGAGATTTAACTGCGCAATTGTTAACGCTGTCATTTTAGATAACAGTTGATTCTGCTGCTGTGCTTTAGATGACAGGTATAACGGCAGCTGGTTATAGGCGATTATCATTAAATATAAAACTGCACAGGGCAGTGTAGAACTGTGCATATATTGGATATTTATTAGTATTAATACTATCGCCAGTAAGGACCACTGCAGCTGCAGACTGATCTAACCACCACAGTGAAATATCGGCTGACAGGGCCGGCATCAGGAGCAGGATAAAAACGCTAAGGTTAAGCAGGTAAAAAGCATAACGGACCGCTAGAGACCGGCTAACCTCTGCGTCTTTAACCATTGCACTTTATTACCGTTAATATCGTCTTTAAAAAAATCTGCGCATCTGTTTTCAGCCATGATAAAGGTGTGCTTATTGCCAGGGAATAAGCATGATCAAAGGCGAGCTTTTGATCGAGATTATTAACACTGCCTAAATAGCTCTGGTTAATCTGCGCAAGCCCGGTTAGGCCGGGTAATACCTGATAGGTTCTTTCGCTGAAAAACGGCATTTTCTTTTCTATTTCGCTGGTTAATTCTGGCCTTTCTGGTCTCGGGCCGATAAGCGACATATCACCAGATAAAATATTAATCAGCTGCGGTGTTTCATCAAATCTTGTTTTGCGTAAAAATTTACCGACCCGGGTGATGCGTGGATCTGACTTTGCGGCTAACAGTGCGACGCCGTCAATTTCAGCATCTGTATACATGCTGCGAAATTTGAAAATACTGAACTGATGGCGAAAACCGAGCCGGGATTTACCTAAGCGCTGCTGCTGGTAGAAAACCGGGCCTTTACTGTCTATTTTTATCAGCAGCGCAATAAACGGCAGTAAAGGCAGCAGCGCAAACATTGCGCTTAATGAGAAAACTACATCAAATAAACGTTTTCCATATTTTACCGTCGGGTGAATATAACCGCCGGCATTGCTTTTATAACTGTTATTTACAGTTGTTTCAGAGATATTTGCAGACATGATCTGTTCCTTATTTAATTGATTTTTGTCCAGCGGCCTTTATCCAGACGTAAGGCGTAGCGCAGTGTGCCGATCAGTCCGGCGATATGTCCGCCGACTAAATAGGCGAGTAGTTTACTGATCTTGTTAGTTCGTTGTGGTTTGTATAAAAGCTCCCATGATGCCAGTAAATAAGCGAGCAGCTGCAGGCCCGCCAGAAGTGTAAAAAGAACATAATCTGCCGCCAGCAGCAGACTGCCCAGCAGCGCACTGATCATTAAAAACGGCATTAAAACCCGCAGTCCTTTCCCGGAAATAAAAGCAAATGCGACGCCGCCGTAACGTGGTAAAAACAGTTGTTTTAATCTCAGCAGCTGTTGAAAATTACCGGCTGCAATACGACGGCGGCGCAGATGGTCCTGACTGCTGCTGGATTTTTCTAGTTCAAGCGCATTAATGTTGTTTTCATAATCAGCGCGGTAACCTGCCGCCACAATTTTCATCGGTAAGATAAAATCATCATTAATAGTGTCGGGTGCTAACGGCTCAAACAAGGCTCGTCGGAAAAGATAGAAAGCGCCATGTGCGCCAAGCGTCGAGCCCAGTGCTGCTTCGCTGGCTTTTATGCTGCTTTGATAATTCCAGTAAGCAGCTTCTCCAGCTGAACCGGGTGAGAGCAGGCGGTAGTGTCCGTTAAGCACGCCGATATCAGGATCTTCAAAACGCTGTGCGGCAATCAGAAGAGAATCAATGGAGAGCAGGGCAGAGGTATCACTCAATGCGATTAACTCACTGTCGAGTGAGGCTATCAGCTCGTTAAGCACTGCAACTTTGCCTCGGTTGCCGCTGAAATTAATTATTTTAACTCTCAGGTGAGCGCACTCCGGCTCTTTAACGGCAGCGGATGCGGCTGCAAAAGTCTGATCGCTGCAGCCGTCACAGCCGATAATTATCTGTACACGGTTACTCGGATAATCGAGCGCAGCCAGGTTACGGATTTTCTCTGCAATCCACTGCTCTTCGTTATAAGCCGGTATTACAATCGCGATTGACGGCAGGGAGCTGTCTTGCGGCGAACTTGTATAATGGCGCAGAGCGGTTGGCTGCGTATTTTTCGGCTGCTGTTTATGAAAGGCGCGTAATATCAGCGGGTATCCGAAGTGATGATAGATAATTAAAAAGCCGCTGAGCAGGGTGATGCTGATCACAATGATATCATTCATAGTATTCTCCTGAAGTGACCAACGGCCCGCGTAATCCAGCATAGGATCTGGCCATTGCGCGCACATCGCCATGCTGTTTAACAAAAGCACGAGGTTTGTTATTACTGGGGTTGTGGAGCATTTTCAACAGTGTTTCAGCCATGCTGGTGCAGTCATCGGCGGCTATAAATTCACCGCTGTCCGGGCAGAGTGTTTCTTTTGCGCCGCCGACATCGGTGACTAAAGCCGCAATATTGCAGGATTGTGCTTCTAGTGGAGAAAGCGGCAGCCCCTCATTTAATGAAGGCAGACAAAACAGATCTAATGCCTGATAAAAGGTCGGCATATTATCAATATGACCAAGGAAATGGACGCGGTTATTAAGCCTAAGCAGATCAACTAAGGTCCGCAAAGCGGTTTCCGTACTGCCGCTGCCGGCAAGGGCAAGATGAACAGTCAGGGGTAATTTACTCAGAGCATGAATCAGTACACTTTGTCCTTTTACTTTTTCCATTCGCCCGCTGCAGCCGATCAGCTGTACATCTGCCGGTAAGCTGAAAAAAGCTCTAGCCATTATTTTATTGCCGGGAGTAAAGTATTTACTGTCAATACCGTTGCGGATAATGGTTATTTCATTCTTATATTGAAGAAAAACTCTCATATTATCAGCCACGTTTTGCGCGTCGGCGACCAGTATCGGGCGTAGAAGATTAACTGCGCAGCGCTGCACAAAACGGCGTTTACTGTTTTTAAGATGCCAGGCATCATGTTCGGTGTGAATCAGATGTTTAACACCTGCCAGACGAGCCGCTAGACCCGCATATAAAAGCGGGCCGATATGATGAGTGTGCACGGCGTCCGCCCCGGTTTTGCTGATGATACGGAGCAGCTGCATCACCAGTATCGGTCTTAAGCCTGGCTGTTTATTAAGAAATATCAGCTGCCTGGCAAAGGGTTTTAATTTAGGCCATGCCGCGACTGCGCTTTTTAGATCACCTTCGAGGCTGATAATGATGGTTTTTTCGTCTGCCTGCGCAAAAGAAGCCAGATCCAGGGCGATAATCTCGATGCCGCCGGGGCGCAGGTGCTGTACAACTTGTATCACTGTTTTCATAAAGCGTCTCCTGAACTTGTCGGGTATAGAATGTAGGGAATGCGGCTTAAAACCGGAACGCCGCTCAGTGCTGCCAGGTGGTCACGTCTGCGTAGTGTGCTGTCGCAGACTTCCTGGATAACTGCCAGTCCGCATCCTAGCAGCAGCCCGCCTAACAGACCGCTGATTAGAAATAGAATTAAAGGTTTGTTGGAAGGTGAGCTGGGAGTAAAGGGGCGATCAATCACCTTAACGCGTTTGTCGCGCTCAAAAACGCCTAATGAGGCGGTAATACTGGCTTTTTCATAGCGCAGTAAAATGTCGTCATAGAGATCCCGTTTTACGGCAAGATCGCGTTCAAGTTTGGATAACACACTGGCATTCGCACCGTATCCGGACATCTGTGCTTCTAACTCATTAATCATGCTCTGCAGACTGTTAACCTCTTCGCGCAGTCCGTCGACTTTACCGCTGGTCCGCTGCATATTTTCAAGCTGGGAAATTAACAGCGGCTGCTTCTTCGGGTCACTGCTCAGCTGGTAATTACTGCCGATAGCCCAGAGTTTTTCGATACTTAAATTTTCATCGCTGCTGCCGAGCAGGCTTTGTCTCTCCTCTTCCAGGCGTTCAAGGTTTTTCAGTGCGCCGAGCACTAGACTGTGCTGATCGGTGTAACGGGCTCTAAGTAACGCCAGTTCGCCCTGTAGTCTAATAATTTTCTGTTCGATAAGTCCGACAACCGGATTCGTTTTTGACAGCTGCTGATTTATGCCTCCTAGACTGCGGCTGGCACCGGCCATTTCCGCCTGCCGTTCTGAAAGGCGCTGTTTCATCTGCGCCAGACGAGAAATATTAGTAAGGTGCATTTCAGGTAATTCCGATGCGTACCTGTCTTTAAAATCGGCCATCGCTAATTCTGCTTTATCTAGTTCTATCTGACGACTGCGCAGGTGCTTAGATAAAAAATTACTTGAATCGGTCATGGATGAACGTTCGGGAGCCAGAACTTGTTCAACAAACTGCTTACTGACCGATTCAAGCATCTCCTTCATGCCCGCAGGATTATTTGCTTTGTAGTCAATACGGATAAGATCTTTGCCGAGCATCACAATGGTCAGTGCGCCGGACAGCTGATTTATGACCTGATCATGCTTTTCTGCTGTTGTGCTGCTGTTAACTAAGCCGCGTTCCTGTGCAACCGCCCCTAAAATATGACGGCTGTGAAGCAGTATTTTCAGAGAGTTGATACGCTCATTGAGCATTGAAGATACCGCTAGATCTTCTAGAAACGGGTTTAGTTTGGCTGTTTCCTGAATCAGCATACTGGTATGAGATGCATAATTTTTTGCACTCAGCATGCTCATTAATACAGCAAAAACAGGCAGTATTAATACCGGTATCAGAATGGTGTAGCGTCTGCGCCACGTGCCTGCCAGTATAATGTAAAAGCGCTGCTGCAGGCTGTTCATAATGCTTCCAGCCATGTTGACACTTCTGCTGCGCGTGCTTCCCAGCTTTTTGTGATCACAGTACTGCGCAGCACATCTGGGAAAAGGGCAAGGTCGTGAAGGTGTTCACTTGCTGATAAAGCTTCAACCATAGCGTCGCTGTTATTGGCTGTCTGTACTAAACCGCGGTAAGGCTCAACGGCAGCAAATGAGGTGCAGATAATTGGACTGCCGGCTGCCAGGTACTCGGTTAATTTGAGCGGATTACATGCCTGAATCTGCGCGTTGTCGATAAAAGGTAATAATGAGGCTGTCCAGTGCTGACTGTAGGACGGCAGCTGCTGATGAGGGCGCTCACCTAAAAAACTGACATTGTCAAAACAGCTTATTCTGCTGACATCTACAACTACTTTACCGATAAATACGAAATGCCAGTCGGGCATTTTCCTTATGGTGTTGCGCAGTAATTCAATATTTAACCACTCGGAAATACTGCCGTAAAAACCAGCAATATTACGACCGTCGTCGGGCAGATCCGGCGCGCGTTGTACCGGGGCTGAAAACAGTGAGTAATCAACACCGTGAGTGAGCAGGTGTGTGCGAGATACTGGAAAACTATATTCCAGGTGTCTGCTGGCCGCCATTATTAAATCGGCTTTATCACGCAGTTCATTTTCGCGTTTAACGACGGTATCGTGATCCACGCCGGCCAGCCCGGAAAAATCATCGCCGCAGTAGTAAACAAGTGCAGCTTCATCTAAATGACCCGCTAGGTCAACCGCAGTTGGTAGAGATGTCCAAAGTATGGGGGAGTTTAACCCTGCTTTTTTTATCACTGGTTTAATCTGTGAAAGCAGCAGCTGCACTGCAATATATCGTGCCGTCCGGCTGCGCGGTGCAGGCAGTGTGCGCGGATTAATAATATGAAAGCCGCTGTTTTCAGGCGCGCTGGTCAGCTCCGTTTTATCGTAACAGACCTTAGGGGCGGTTAATTTATGCCACAGACGTTTTAGATCATGCAGGCTTAAAGTAGGGCGGCGTAAACCAATTGAATTAACCCAGACAACTTTACGGGTTTTAGACAGCTGTTTTATCAGGTGCTGAGTACTGCTGGGTAATCCACCCCAGTCTTCAGCAAATACAATCAGATCATGAGTCATTTTATTTATCCTCCAGGTCAGGTGTGTCTGCCTGCTCAATAGAGCGGATCACGCAGGCGGGAATACCGCCGGCCAGCACCAGCGGAGGCAGGTCATGTGTTACTACGCTGCCGGCCGCCACGATACAGCCGTGACCAATGCGGACCCCTGCCATGACAGAGACGCCGGTTGCCAGCCAGACATCTTTTTCAAGAATGATCTCTCCAACCTGGTCATCACTCTCCGGCAGACCCTGAGCACGCGCCTGCGGGTCTAACGGGTGGCCGGGATAACCCGCTAATAAAGCCCGCCCGGCAATACGCACGTTATCACCAATTTCAACACGGGAGCCTGCGGCTATGGTAGTCATCCAGCCGATATCGACGTTATTGCCGACCACTAAAACCGGGGCCGTCTGCGCGCAGCTGCGTCCGCTGAAAGTCGATTGTCCTGAGACTCGGCAGTTATCTCCAATACTGATGACTAGCGGGCCGCTGATATAGGGCAGTCCGCCGTACAGGTTAAGATTACGCCCGACGCTTTGTAAGCGGCCTTTTAATAAAGGTGTCCAGCACAGGATGCGCATCAGTGTCGACAGCAGTGTGCGCAGCAGCAGGTACAAAGAATAAAAAATACGGAGCAGAAATTTAGGCGCCGGCAGCTCAAAACTAAGCAGAGTTTTAAGCTGCCTGAAGAGAATTTTAGCCAGTGGATTATCACTGGTTTTCAGCCATTGCTTAGTCTGGTTTAAAGTGAATGTTTTCATAAAATAGCACTCCACAGTTTTTAACTTATTAATAAAAACGTCATCTGTATCAGTGTGTTTGCAGAGATCAAGCCAAGTTTTTATATTGATAAAAATCAGTGGGTTAGTTGTTTTTTAAGTGCTGTTAACGCGTGCAGTTTAAGATGATTTGCAAAGTGCATTCGCAGAATGCGAATTGAGTATTATTTAACAGTCAGCGTTTGCGGCAGGTTGTTGTCACACCACTGTGCAATCGCGACGACCAGCGCAGCTAGAATATAAATCGGCCAGGTGAACCCCTGAGTTAAAAAAGTGGCTGAAACAATTGTCCCGACCAGACCCGCAAATACTGCTTGAGCCGCCACATGTACAGCAGGATTTACCTCACTGATATTTTGTTCAATTCTATTAAGGCTGCGCATTGCTGTTTTAATCAGCTGAGTCATGGTGATTATGAAGACCAGCAGGCCGACAAATCCGGTCTCTGCAAGCACGCCGAACCAGGTGCTGTGTACCGCATGATTGAGTCCGTCCCAGTGTGGACTGTAGTAATAATAATTAGAGTAAAAATTATTGATGCCGACTCCGCTGAACGGGTTGTGCACTGCCATACCGAATGCGGCTTCCCATGCATATAAACGGCCCATAGCGGAAGCGTCGATACCCGCTTCAGCTGCGCCCCCTGAAGCGCGGTCGGAAATGCCGGCAAAGACAAAAAGTGCGCAGGCGGCAATAACTGCAATAGTAATAAACAGTATTTTAGAGTGCATGCGCCGGTAGCCGTAAACTGCGAAGATAGCCATCATGCCGAGCAGACCGCCGCGGCTTTGGGTGGCGATAATCGCGAAAAACAGGATCAGCACACTGACCCCTCCTAACAGTTTTGCTCCGTGTCCGACGTTTGCGGTCATTATTAAGCTGGCGGCAAATGCAACGGGAAACATCAGTACCAGTGCGAGATCATTAGGGTCGCCCAGAACAGATCCTATATCCCGGCCGATGGTGACACGTGTCCCTTCGACTAAACCAATCGCATTAATCTGGTTGGAGATAGCGACTAGTCCAACCAGCATGCCGAAAAAGGTGATCAGCTTTGAGGCTAAAGCAAAATCTTTTTCACTGCGCGAAAGCCAGGCAATCGCAAAAGTCATAATGATTATTTTCCAGTAAATACCTTTAAAATATTCAATAGCGACAGGGCGGTTGCTTGCCAGTAATACCCCGACTACAACCAGCGTAAAAAACACACTGATAACGGTTAGTTCCGAACGCCAGTAAATATCCACCTTACGGGTTAACCCGACATGCCATAACAGGGCCCCGAGTGAAGCCATCGATAATAATAACGGGATTTTAAAATTATAGATTTGCGGAAAGACTTCATGAATACGGAAAAAGGAGAAAATAACAAATAACAGCACAAAAAAGAAAGGCTGGCGCAGCACTATTAACACTGCAAGCGGCACCAGTCCGATAACTATCATGATCAACGGATTCGGTATAAACCGCCATGCCAGACTAATCAGCACACAAACTGACAGGCACACAAACAGCGGCATTACTATCTGCCTGCTGTGGTTATTGCGCTCCGGATTCATTGCTCTGCTGCCTTGGCAAATAAGCTGATCGGCAGGTTGATTAATTTAAGCAGCTGCGCGCTAAGCACAATCGTTATGAATGCGCTGAACAAGGCTAGAATCAACTGCCACAAAGCATTTGTTTGTGAGCCGATAAGCAGCCACAGCATACTAATAGTAAAGAGCACCATAAGCGGCCTGACGGGGTAGTTGAGAGGCAGAAAATACTGACTTATTTTATAAAAAAGCACCAGACGAATAAACTGCGCTAACAGCAGAGAAAAAATAATTCCCCATACCTGATAGTCGGGGGTTAACCACAGCATGGCGGCGATGCCGGCGGCTGCACCGGTTAAATTAATCAGCAGCTGGCTGTTTGTGGTCTCACCGCTGAAACAGCCTATATTGAATAGTTCTACCAGCTCTTTTAATAACATAACCAGCACTAGAGCAAGTGCATATTTTCCCGCTTCCTGGTAGCTTGGCGGCAGTAAAGCACTGATCAATGCGGGAGCAAGTAAACCGACTACAACAGCTGTCAGCAGCGCCAGACTGGCACCCATTGCAATAAAATCAGCCGCTTTCTGTCTGCCGTTAGCTTCATTGATTACCTCAAATCTGCGCGGGGACCACCACATACCGAATGGCTGGAATATCAGTACGGCAGCCAGAGCAAATTTGGCTGCAATAGCGAATTCCGCGACATCGGTTAAGGAGGCATTATCTGCTAAAATCCAGCGGTCCAGTCCGTTCAGCGTAAAGGCGACCAGACCGCTGCCGACTATCGGAAGGCTGTAAATAAATGCGCGTCTGCCGGTTCTTAGGCTGAAACTGAGCCTCGTATCTCGGATCTGCAGATAACTGAGTATTAGTGTTTGGGCCGCCGCTGCCGCCAGTCCTGCTTCTAAGATGCCCGCTACACCTCTGCCGGAATAAAGTAAAATAACAACCAGCAGCGCCTGCAGCAGTGCGCGTCCGGTGGTGGCAAAGAAAAAGCTTATTGCGCGGTTATTCATACGCAGCCAGCCTAGCGGAACAGCAATACAGCCCTCTAATGCCAGTACGGCTAAAACTAAGCGCAGTTCATAAACCTGTACATTTCCCGGCATCCAGGCTGCAACAAAAGGTGCTGCAAACCATCCGCCAATAAGTGCAGCTAAGGCGATTATCAGGGTTAAACTGAAAATTTCAGATGCTATGCTGCGTTTCTGCTGCTCTGTCTGAGCCGGGCCTGCAAAACGAAACAAGGTATCTTCGAGTCCCATGCCGACCAGAATGCTGCCGATTACTGCGATTGTGCTGATCACTTCAAGGCGTCCGAATTCCTGGGCTGATATTTGATTAGCAACAAAGGGCAGTACCAGTAATGAAACACCTTTCATTAAGGCAATGCTGGCGCCGTAGAGAATGCTTTGTTTAATTCCGTTATTAAGCTGCAGTTTCATAGTCTTGATCTCCTAACCAGACTTTTTTTATCTAGCTGTGTATCTATTTGTTCAATGCTGTTTTTAATATTTGCGTATTGTTTTTCAGCTCGGTAATCCTGTGCGATTTCTGCCGCACGTCTCCCCAGTTCAATGACTTGACGCATATTACGGCTGATCATTAACAGTTTATCTTTGAGATCTTCAGGATCATCTGCCTGATACTTAATACAATCGCTATTGTTTTTTAATGTGCGGTCCCAATACGCTCCGTCGGCAGGGATCACGATACAATGTGCGGCCGCCATCGCTTCGAGAATTGACAGGCCGAAGGGTTCGTTTTTGCTGGTGGAGACAAAAATATTAGCGCTGGCCCGCAGCTGATCAATATTGACCGGGTTTTCATACCAGTCGACCTGCTGTATAGCAACGGGTGCCTGACTGACCGGCAGTTGAGTGCCCTGCGGTTTGATATAACAGATATGAGTCAGCGGGCGCATCTCTGGTTCGATCTGGATTAATGCATTAAGCAGTGTTTCCAGTCCTTTCCATTTTAAAAGTGATGCTGCCCAGAAAATAACCGGGTATTGAGACTGACAAGGTGTCGGCCATTGCTGATCACAAAGACCATTGTGCAGTAAATAAAAATGAGCGGGTATTTCGGTCTGTGCCGGACTGATGGTTGACAGAGCCTGCAGTAACGAAGCGTGGCTGCTGCTTAGATAATGAACCTGATCAGCTGCATTCAGGCAGCGGGCAATGGTACGGGAGCGGGCAACCGGGCCATGAATGAGCTGAATAATTTTCATCGTCAACAGCGGTCTGAGCAGATAAAGTGCTAAATCAACCCCTGGTCCAGAGGCCCCTAAAGCAATATCAAAACGTCCGAAACGTAAACGAGTAATCAGTAAATTAAGGGCAATAAGCGCATGACGGAAAAAATAGCTCAAACCCTGCTCTTTTTCAGTAAGCCATTTAGGCTCATATAAGCGTACGCGTTTTAACGCAGAATATTTCCATGAATGTTTGTCTGCTGTCAGTACGGTAATACGGATCTGCTTTTTATCAAGCTGACGCAGTATGCTTTCGGTGGCAGTTTTAGATCCGCCGCAAAATGCAGTAGGGTCTATAACGATAAGGTGGCGTTTATCTGTCATGAATTAATCCTCTTTCAATGAACCGTTTATACCCGTTACTTAAAGAGGCATAGATAGAATCGTTTTTATACCAGGGTTGATAGACGGTAGGCGTTTCAATTAGTTTGTCGTACAGCAGTTCAAACTGTCTGGTGTTCTTTTCTATGGTGAAGTTCTTTAATACATGCTTGCGGCCGGCTTTTCCCATTTTGCTGCTCAGTGTCGGATTGAGATAGAGTTTATGAACGGCAGCCGCAAGTGCATCGACATCTTCTGAGGGCACTAACAGCCCAGTCCTGCCGTCGACAACAGCATCGGCAATGCCGCCTGTTTTAGGGCCGACTACCGCAAGCCCGGCAAGGCCGGCTTCAGTAAATACCAGGCCGAATGCTTCTTCTCTGGCTGCGGAGACAAACAAGTCTGTGCTGCCTCGCAGTATGCCGATAACATTATCCTGTTCGCCGAGCAGTGTTACCTGACGCTGCAGGCCGAGCTGCTCAATCTGCAGTTTTAAATTATGGGATTCGGGACCCTGACCTATCACAAGAAGATGAACCGGCACCTGTTTTTCTAATAATTTAACAACTGCTTGAATAATCAGATCTACTCCTTTACGGCGGATCAGGGAGCCGACGACGGCCAGAACAAAATCACCAGCGCCTATTTTTAAAGAATCACGAAGATTAATGATTTTCTGACTCAGCAGGCGCTGCGTATCAATGCCGTTGGCAATAACAGCGGTACGGGTGTTGGGCATTTTATCTTTAACTAAAGGCTCGATAACATAGCTGCTGACACCAACCGCCATGGTGACCTGATAGAGGCCAAGCGTCAGTCTGTCGCGCAGCTGGTAAATTGAGTGCATATGGCATAATAATGGGACGCCGCATCTGCGCGCTGCAAAATTGAGCCACTGACAGGGAGCTGCACTGTTTGCATGAAGCAGTTTGATATTGTGTAGTTGTATTAGTTTAACGGCCTGCTTGATCAGACCGATAAAAGCGCTTGTATGAAAGTGCGGGCTGCGCCAGCCAAGCAGTAAAGGGAAATCTGAACAGTAAACTGTGATGCCGAGTGCTTTAGCCTGATCTGCCATTACCTGCTGGTTGCACCACAAAACCGCAGTGAATCTGTTTTTATCGAGATGCTGAATAAGATCCAGCAGGCAGCGTTCACTGCCGCGTATCCAGTTATCGCCGTAATGGGTAAAGAGAATGGTATCTGCTTCCTGGTTCATTTTAAGTTTATGCATGGCTGTTATGCTCTTATTGCTGAATCGGTATGCTGAGTACTGCAAGAGCTGAACCAGACTTGTTAATAGATTGAAATTTAAGGGAATGTAGCTGTAAATAGAGGTGAAAAGTGTATTTTGAAGATGTTGTTATAGCGCTTATTATTATCCTGCATTGCAGATTGCAACTATTACAGGCTGCGCCTTACTGCCGCCGCCTGTTTAACAACAGGCCGCTTTCATTTACAGCTCGATATTTTCCTGTAAGCGGCGATAAGTTTCGGTATGGCTGTTTCACTGGAAAAGTTATCTGCGATGGTATTCTTAGCTACAGACTGTAGAGCTGTTTTTTTCTGTTCGCTGATATTATTCCATAAGCTGATATGCCGGCTTAAATCTGCAAAATTTTCCGGTTCAACTAACCAGCCGTTACTGCCCGATGTGATTAACTTATCAAGCGCACCGACCTGAAAAGCCAGCACCGGAATACCTCTTGCCATTGCTTCTAATGCGGCCATAGGCAAACCTTCGTATCGTGAAGGAATGACCAGTAAAGCAATCTGTGACCAGACCGCGTTCATATCGTCCTGCTGGCCATGAAGATGCAGATTAGCGGGGCTGGATTCTTGTAGTTGCGGCAGCTGCGGACCGTCGCCGTAGAGATGGAAGTCTAATACTGGAAAGCGCCTCGCCAGAGCCATAAAATGATCTGGACCTTTTTCTATACTTACCCGCCCTACAAATGCAGTCTGTCCGCCATTTGAATGATTTATGCCGGCGGTATTCACGAAATTATTAAAAACTTCAGCTTTTTTCGATAGACGCTGCGCTATCTGCGGGCTGACTGCGTAAACATGGTCGGCAAAGACCGAGGTGAGTCTGTCTAGGTAATCGTATAATGCAAGTCTGCCACTGCTGATTTCGCCGGCGTGATAGGTGCTTATGACCGGAATCTTAGTTAACCAGGCAGAGAGCCGGCCGAATATTCCGGCTTTATAACCATGGGTATGCAGTACAGAAGGGCGCTCACGCCGCAGTCTTTTGTAAAGTGTAATAAAAGAGCCGTCTAGGGTTTTAGTGGTTATACCCTGTTTGAGTAACAAGTCCCGCATCGGATGTCTGCCGTAGTCAGTCAGGAAAAAAACGACTATTTCCTGACCATGTTGATGCAGACCTTCAGCCAGCTGCAGAACATGAGATTCTATTCCGCCTGCTTTACTACTGTCTAGAAGTAACCATATTGTCTGTTTTTTCATTACAGCCTCATTTTATAAACGAATTTTAACTGTGCCTGGTGCAATTTTGGTGCCTGTTAGGTTTTTGATGGTTTTATCAAAGTCAGCGACGGGCGCTGTTTCTAGCGCGGCCGAGGTAAGCAGGACGCCGAGTGAGTTTAAAAAGCTGCGCTTATTAGAAAGTATGCGGTGCAGTGCGCATTGCAGATTGCAATTATTATGCAAAAGCATCTGTACATAGAGTGCTTTTAGAAAAGAAAAAACATCTCCCGTACCTACAGCGGGTATCTGCCAGTCCAGCTCTGGCCTGCTCTGCACAGGATAATGACTGTTTTTTATCTGAATTGGCACAGGAATTGAAATAGTCAGTCTAGCTGTTACTGCAATAAGTCAGTGGAGCTGTTACTGCATAAACCCTATAAGTTCACTTTTATAAAGCGGGACTGTGACGGGTTAAATTTCGTTTAAGGGAGTCATATTATGAAGCGTACAAGTTGTACAGATAACATCCGTGATAACCGACATAATGAGCGTCTTTGTTTGCCATTCCAGATAAAAAACAGCCGTATCTTTTATGTCCTGTTACTGCTGTTGAGTTATACGGCAGAGCCGCTTTATGCTGCGCCGTTCAGCACTTGTCCAAGTAAAGCTTTTTTATTTCAAGGTAAACCGGTGGCGAGCTACGGCGTAAACCTGGTTACCGGAAGTTACCAGTTAATTGAAGATAATCCGGGCATTGACGCTAATATTAACGGCCTGGGTTTTGATCAACAGGACAGGTACCTGTACGGTTTTAATACCACACATTTACAAATGGTGCGCATGGGAGGGGATTTTCAAGTTGAAACACTGAATCTTAGCGGACTGCCGCAAAACACTTCATTTTTTGTGGGTGATGTGGCTGAGCATTATTATTATCTATACCGCAAAGGGGCTGGTTTATATAAAGTGGACCTTAGTCCTTTAGATCAGTCTGTCGATGCACAGCTTAATGCTCAGTTAATTACCTCCAGCAGTAGTATCCGCTTAACCGATTTCGCTTTTCATCCGAATACTAACAAGCTCTATGGCGTTGATAACAGCAGCGGTATTTTGTACCAAATCGATCCTGATACGGGGGCTTCCCTGGCAATGGGAGATAGTGGTGAAACGGGAACATTCGGGGCTATGTACTTTGATGTTAATGGTTATTTCTACCTCTCCCGCAATCAGGATGGAAAGATTTATCGTATCGATCTGTCTTCTCTAGATTCAAACAGCAGCATCGAGCAGTTAACCTCTATTGACGTCAGTGCGGTGAAATTTTCTGACGGACCCAGCTCAAGCCAGAATGACGGTGCGCGTTGTGCGAGTGCGCCTTTAATTGATGAGGATACACCCTCAAATATTGATTTTGGGGATGCGCCGGCAAGTTACGCTACAACTCTCGCAGATAACGGCCCGCGCCACCTGCTTGATGGTGAAACCTATTTAGGACTAACGCCGCCGGATGGTGATTACGACGGATACACTGGTGCCGACTCCGATGACAGTAGTTTAGTTAATCTGCAAAGTTATGATGATGAAGACGGCATTAATTTTGTAACGGCTTTTGAAATTGGTCTGGATTCCGTGGTTAGTGTTTATGCATCGGGCGATGGTGTTTTAAGTGCCTGGTTTGACTGGAATCGTGACGGTGATTTTGATGATGCTGGTGAACAAAGTGTTAAAGATGTCCACTTAAGCGGCGGTTTTAATAGCGTCTCTTTACGTGTGCCGCAAAATGCAGTCGCAGGTAACAGCTGGAGTCGTTTTCGTTTTAGTAAACAGAGCGGGCTTGATTACAGCGGCGGCAGCAGCAGTGGTGAAGTTGAAGATCACGCGATTACTATCAGCGAGTCCGGTTTAACCTATCGTTATTATCCCGGAGTAAACAGCTGGCTGACACTGGCTTATGAAGACCAATGGCCGGTAAGTGATGATTACGATATGAACGATGTGGTTATGCACTATCGTACGGTGGAAGTTATCCGTGACGACAAAATTGTTCGTATTGATATTCTCGGCGAACTGCTGGCTTTAGGGGGAGATTATCATAATGGTTTTGCTGTGCAGTTGAAAAATATTGCTTCAGAAAATGTCAACAGCCAGACACTTCGTTTACTGCATAACAATATCAAGCAGCAGTACAGTGGTTCTAACGGGGCGACAACTTATGAGATCCTTGAAAGTGGTAACAGCAGTGCGGTTATTATGATAAGTCAGGATTTATGGAAAGAGGTCTCCAGTGTGTGCCTTTATTACCGCAGTGAAACCGGCTGTGCTCAAGAGCAGGTTTTTGATTTTGAAGTGAGTATTCCATTTATAACGCCAGTTGATTTAGAAAGTGCAGGTGCTGCTCCTTACGATCCCTTTATATTTGCCACAGAAGGACTTTATCATGGCGACATTTTTAGCTCTCATCCTGGGCGTGGATTAGAAATTCATCTAGTTGACCATGCTCCGACGGAGAAATTCAACAGCAGTTATTACGGCTTAGCCGATGACAGCAGCGATCCTCAGTCCGGGCGCTACTTTCGAAACAGTAACAATTTACCCTGGGCTTTAGAAATTGTCGAACAGTGGCAATGGCCCAGTGAAAGGAAGGATCTGCTGCAGGCGTATCCCTATTTTCAATCCTTTGTTGAATCCCAAGGGCAGGAAAGCAGTGACTGGTTTGAACCGGACCAGGCTGTACAGCAGAGCCTATTTTAAAGTTATACCCGTTACCAATCAAAATGCATTTATCAGTCGCCAGCTTGGACACCAAGACAAGGCGCAGCATGATGACAATGGTCAGCCCTTATCGAATGCTGCAACGCGGTATTGGTTTTCGAGGTGGCGACCCGCAGGGCAAGGCGTAAGGTAATCATCTTCGTTGTTGTGAAGTCTCGATTTAACCCGTTAGATCTTCACCTTCACGCCTAGAATCTGTTTACCTTACGACTTGCTGATTTTTGCATCTTGAATGATAACGGGTATCAATCATTAATTGAATTATTAGAGGTGATCATATGTTTAATATAGAGGTAAAAACTACGCTTGGTTTAGTTGTTTCCTTTGTCCTTTTGGGCTGTGGTGGTTCCGGTGGCGGGGAAACAAATGCCGCTGTGCCTGCTGTAGCTTCCGCTAGCAACGTGCAGGCTGCTAGCGCAGATACATCTGTTGAAGTGGAAGTTGAAAAAACAGCAATGCAGATGAGCTCTCTGGTTGCGGATCCCGGTTTTAATTTCACCAGCAAGAAGCAGATTCAGGTGGCGCTGAACTTAAGTGAACATCAGGATCAACGTGCATATGTTTCTGTTTATCGAAAATATAAGCGGCTGGAGTCCGGCAGTTATTATCCGGATGCGGCAAGCCGCGTGCTTGGCGGCGTTTTACAGGACGGTTTGTTTAACAGTTCATTTGTCGGACTGAATAAACAATCTGCTTACCTTATTGAAGTGTGGTTTTATGACGGTACTGAGCCGCTGCAGAAAGAGTGGTTAGTGAATGGTGCCGCTTTGACATGGTGAGCATAATTGCAATGCCGGGCTGGAGGGGATTGCGCATCGTACCAGTCTAGTGTTTTAGTTATTAAGTGATAATTAAAGGAGATGAAAATAGATACTTTATTTGTTCTTTTAACTAGTCAGAAATTAACGTAGGGATAATAGAGGTTAAGGGGTATAATACGCCTCATTTTATTTTCTATTAATCGTTTGAGAGCCAATATGTTAAGTTACTTTATTCCAACCGCCAAAGGTTTAGCCCCTCTACTTGAAGTTGAGTTGAAGGAGATGGGTATTGAAAATACCAAACAAATGAATGGTGGTGTGACTTTCGACGGCACATTAGAAGCGGGCTATAAAGTTTGTTTATGGTCGCGTTTTGCTTCTCGTGTACTGTTAAAGCTGAGTGAGTTTAAAGTAATAGACTCACTGGACTTGTATTTAGGCTGCAGCAATATTCCCTGGGAAGAGCATTTTGATGTAAACAGCACCTTCTCGATCGATTTCTCCGGCACTAACGATGAAATTCGTAATACCCAGTTTGGCGCCCTAAAAATCAAAGATGCAATTGTGGATCGCTTCCGCAAGAAATGTGATGACCGTCCAAGCGTTGAAAAGCGTGATGCTGATATCCGTTTTAACGGACGCTTATGGAAAGATAAAGCAACTATCTATTTAGATCTTTCCGGCTCTCCGCTGCATCTGCGAGGTTACCGCACCATTGCCGGTGAAGCGCCGATGCGTGAAACCTTAGCCGCCGGTATTGTTAAACGCAGCGGCTGGAAAGGCGAAGCACTTTTAGATCCTATGTGTGGTTCAGGTACGATTGTGATTGAAGCTGCTATGATGGCGCTGAATATTGCACCGGGTTCACTGCGTCAGACTTTTGGTTTTGAAAAGTGGAAAAAACATGACTTGGAGTGCTGGCAGACATTAAAAACTTCTGCTCAGGTTTATGGTAAACGCGCAGTTAATCAGTGTGAAACACGTTTTTACGCTTCTGATTTAAGCAAAGATATGATTGAAATTGCCCGCAAAAATGCACAGCGTGCGGGTGTTGCCGAGTTAATTGAGTTTTCCGTTGCCGATGCGAAAAAAGTACTGCCGCCGGTAGAGTTAGAGACCGGCATGGTGGTGACTAACCCGCCTTACGGTGAACGTTTAGGCGGTTTCAGCGACACTATTACCCTGTACACTGAACTTGGTTACCATTTCAAAGATGCGTTTGCCGGCTGGAATCTGTCAATGTTTGCTATGGATACTGAACTGCTTAGTTGTTTAGGAATGCGTGCAGGCAAGAGTTTTAAATTCTTTAATGGTCCGATTGAGTGTGTCCTTAAAAATTACCGTATTTCTCCTAAACGAAATGTAGTTCAGGTTGAAGAAGTCGCGCCGGTTGTTGAATCGAAAAAGTCAGAGCCGCTTAACCCATGGACAATGGGTCGTGATGATGATCCGCTGAAAATGGGCGAAGAAACAGAATCAGAACTGGTATTTAAAGAAGTTAAACAGATTAAACCTGCTATCTATTCTGAAGCATTTGCTAACCGTTTAACTAAAAATCTGAAGAAGTTAGAGAAATGGGCAAAACGCGAAAATGTTGAATGTTACCGCATGTATGATGCCGATCTGCCTGAATATAATGTAGCGATTGACCGTTACGGTGAATACATCATTATTCAGGAATACCGTGCGCCGAAAGAGATTGAAGCAGGTAAAGTACGCCGTCGCTTCTTAGATGTTGTTTCTACCGTGCGTTATATGCTGGATCTTTCCGATGACAAGCTGGTGATTAAAGTACGTGAGCGTCAGAAAGGGCGCCAGCAGTACGAAAAACTCGACACTAAAAAACAGTCTTTAGTGGTACGTGAAGGTCAGGCTAAGTTATTAGTTAACCTGCAGGATTATTTAGATACCGGTCTGTTTTTAGATCACCGTCCAACCCGTTTACGCATCTCGAAAATGGCGCAGGGCAAAGATTTCTTAAACCTGTTCTGTTACACCGCAACGGCCTCTGTGCACGCTGCATTAGGCGGCGCTAAGTCAACAACCAGTGTTGATATGTCGAAAACCTATTTAGCCTGGGGTGAAGATAACTTTGCAGAAAACGGCATTAAAGGTAAACATGAGTTTATCCAGCAGGACTGTATAAAATGGCTGCAGCATGCTCATGAGATGTTTGATCTGATCTTTATCGATCCGCCGACATTCTCAAATTCAAAACGCATGAAAGATGTGTTTGATGTCCAGGATGATCATGTTGAACTGTTAACTTCTGCAAGTAAGCGTTTGAATGCCGGTGGCGAGATTATTTTCTCCAATAATAAACGCGGCTTTAAATTAGATAACGATGCGGTTAAAGCATTAGGTTTTTATGTTAAAGATATCAGCCAGTCATCTATTCCTGAAGACTTTAAACGTAACAGCAAAATCCATCAGTGCTGGATTTTAACTAAGCATGATAAGTAATAACGAGATAAAATAATGGCGGATAAAAATCTGTTGTTATATTTCACTGACGGCTGTCATTTGTGTGATGATGCCGTCAAATTATTACAACAAACAAACTGTTCATATTCCAAAGTCGATATTATCCACGATCAGAGATTAGTGGATTTATACGGTTATTCTATTCCTGTTATTGAAGATAATAACGGGAATACCATTAACTGGCCATTCAGCCTGCAGGAGCTGAACGATTTTATTCATATTCACACCCAATAAAAAAGAGTATTTACGTGGCATTATTAACTTTACATAACGCAGAACTCGCCTTTGGTGACAGTGCATTATTAGATAAATCCAACCTGGTGATTGAACCTAACGAACGTGTTTGTTTAGTAGGGCGCAACGGTGCAGGAAAATCAACTTTATTAAAAGTGTTAGACGGCCGTATTCAGCTTGATGACGGCAGTCTTCTGATTAATACCGATGTAAAAGTGGCGCGTTTAGAGCAGGATCCGCCTACCGCAAATACGATGAGTGCCTACGATTTTGTTGCGTCGGGTATGGAAAATGCGGGTGAAGTATTAAAAGAGTATCACCATCAGCTGCATGTTATTGCTGAAGACTGCAGTGAGAAACAGTTAAATAAATTAACCAAACTCCAAGAGCAGATAGATCAGCTAGATGCATGGCAGTTAGACAGTAAAATCAATCAGATTTTAGATCGTTTAGCGATCGATCCGGATACCATGCTGGATCAATTGTCGGGCGGCTGGTTACGTAAAGTTGCGCTGGCTAAAGCATTAGTAAATGACCCGGATCTGCTCCTGCTTGATGAGCCTACCAACCACCTGGATGTCGGTACAATCGAGTGGTTAGAGCAGTTTTTAATAAGTTTTCAGGGTTCAATTGTCTTTATTAGTCATGACCGTGAATTTATCCGCCGTTTATCAACGCGAATTATCGATATTGACCGTGGTAATTTAAGTTCATGGCCGGGCGGTTATGATGATTACCTGATTGCTAAAGAAGAAGCATTACGTGTTGAGGAAGAGCAGAATTCAGAATTTGACCGTAAATTAGCGATTGAAGAAAAATGGATCCGTCAGGGGATTAAAGCGCGTCGTACGCGTAACGAAGGGCGTGTTCGTGCACTTAAATCTCTGCGTAATGAACGCGCTGCCCGTCAGAATGTGCAGGGCAAAGCTAAAATTAATATTGATGTTGCCAGCCGCAGCGGAAAAATCATTTTTGAAGCTGAAAATGTCGCTTACAGTTACGATGATTTATGTATTGTGCGCAACTTCTCTACCACTATTATGCGCGGTGATAAAATTGCCTTAGTGGGACGTAACGGCTGTGGTAAGAGTACTTTACTCAAACTATTTTTAGATCAGCTGCAGCCTGACAGCGGCAGTGTGAAATGTGGTACTAAATTAGAAGTTGCATACTTTGACCAGTATCGCGATACCCTGGACCCTGAAAAATCTGTGATGGACAACCTTGCTGAAGGTAAACAGGAAGTTGAGGTTAATGGTTTAAAACGTCATGTGCTTGGTTATCTGCAGGACTTCTTATTCCACCCGGTACGTGCGCGTACACCGGTAAAAGCTTTATCTGGCGGTGAAAAAAATCGTCTTTTACTTGCCAAAATTTTCTTAAAACCGAACAATTTATTAATCCTCGATGAACCTACCAATGATCTCGATGTCGAAACGTTGGAATTATTAGAAGAGCTTCTGTCAAATTATCAGGGAACTCTGCTGCTGGTAAGTCATGACCGTAGTTTTGTTGATAATACTGTTACCCATACTTGGTTCTTTGACGGTAATGGTAATGTTGAACAGTTTGTCGGTGGCTACAGCGATGCCGTTCGTCATAAAACACAAAGCGAAGCTGCGCGTCAGCCTGTTATTACTGAAGCTAAAGCTCAAGTTAAAAAAGACAAAGCACCAGTAAAAGCAGCTGCAAAGAAAAAGTTATCATACAAACTGCAGCTCGAACTTGACGGTTTACCGCGCGTTTTAGAAGAGTTAGAAACAAAAGTTTCCGATCTTCAGAAAAGCATAAATACGCCTGAGTTCTTTACTAAAGATAAAACTGAAGCGGATAAATTCTTAGCGGAGCTTGCTGATACAGAAGCGCAGCTGGATGAGGCATTTATGCGCTGGGAAGAGTTAGAAGAATTACAAAATGGAGAAAACAGTTAAATGAATTATAAAGTTACAATAGCCGGCATGGCAGTATTGTTTGCTGCTAACAGCTGGGCTGCCGATCAGGCCGCTTATTATACAGTAGAGAAAATCACTGAAGCCCCCGCCGATGGTGCCAGCTTTGGTGCATTTCCGTCTGCACTTTCAGCTGATAATGAATTTATCGGTACTTACTCACTAAAAGCTAACCTTTCCCGTGATATTGATATCGGTCTTCCTCTGACTTTTAACCGTGAATGTCAGTACGATGATGTTTATTGTGACCTTGATTATTATGGGTCAGAAAATGCGGGTGACTTAAGCTATGAAAACGGCTATCAGGCATGGCGAAATGCTCAGTCTGATGTTTCATTAAACAGAACAAATAGTTACAGCAGTTATTTTATGGGTAATACGTTGTTAAGCGGCAGCGACCAGGCGCAGAACCCGTACACCGAAACAACGGGGACTGATACTACCGATGTGAAAGTAACTGATACCAGCGATGAAATTTCTGGGGATCGTTTTTTGACCGGTTACTCTTCTGCACCCTATGACAGCAGCGGTAACCGCGAGTTTGTCCGCCGTGCATTTATCAAATCATCAAGCGGCGGCAGTGTAACTTCTTTACTGCCAGAGTTTCTTGGTGATAGTAACGGTGAGTTTGCTCATCTGGGCAGTAAAGGCGGCTTTACTAGTGCTTATAAATTAAAGGAAGTTACCTATTCAGGCGGCACGACTAAGACCTTAGTTGTTGGTGCAGCCAGTGTTTCTTACCCTAAAGGTAACACTGATATTTTTAGACGTTGTTATGCCAGCGAGACTGAAGAGGATCGTTATAACAATAATGAATTAGACAACTGCCCTGGATTTGATACTCAGGCATTTGCCTGGGATGTGAGTACATTAGTCGCTGGTGGTTCTGAAGCGGAATTGACAGGATTTAAACTAGCTACTACCTGGCTGCATGGCAATACGACCAATGAAAATAGAAATGTCGTTTTCGCAGGCAGCGCGTTAGATATCAACAGTTCGGGTATTGCAGTCGGTGTATCTACGACTGAAGATGAAAGATACAATTATGCCGGACGTCAGCGCGCAATTATTATGGTACCTGATGCAGATGGTAATTATGGCGAGCCGATTACTTTAACAGCGGCGACTGCTGATATCGGTGATGATGATGATCAAAAGACGGGTATATATAATACCTGGGCATCAGCGGTTAATGACAGCAGTATAATTATGGGTAACCGTGAGTATAATAATGCCAAAGGCAGCAATAAACCCACTGAACTTTTTGTTTATGACAATACAAGTGCCGCGATTAAGTTCCCTCTCCTAGACAAAAAGGTACTGACTACCAAGCAGCGTTTAGCGGGCGAAAGTAACTATAAGTATGGTGCTAACAGCCGTGGTTTTGATATGAATAATGCCGGTTTAGTGGTTGGTGAAGCCGATGATTACGATCAGGATAAACCTGTTGTTGACGGCTCTCCGCGTGGTCAAACTGCTTTTTTATATGATAATACCAGTGGAGAAAGCTGGAGAGTTAATGATCTCATCTGTAGTCAAACGGCTGATGTTGTTACTTCGCCTTATTACCGCATTAGAAGTGCGCGTGTGATTAATGAAAGCGGTGTAGTATTAGCGGAAGGTTTTGAGTATCCGAATGCCAGTGACTATAAGAATATGGTTAATGCACAGCAGGTATCGTTTAAACTGACACCTACTGCTGGTATGTCTCCAAATGACAGTCCGAACTGCTGGAACTCTGATCTGTTAAACGCAGAAGAAGAAACTTATGACCGTCAAGGTGGAGCAGGTTTCTGGTTATGGTTATTTGCACTGCCGTTATTATTGGTTCGTCGCTTCTGTAAATAAGAAACCGGGCTGAAAATAAAAAGGCTTGTTATGGTTATTCATAACAAGCCTTTTTTGTATGTCATTATTTTTCCTGCGGAGGATAAGTACTCAGCATTAATTCAACCTGGGTCTTAATAAATTCTGCTCGTTTTTCCGGTCCCATTGTCTCACCTAACTGGCTTTGAGAAATAGAATGCCATACGACAGAGCTGCTTAATGGATTTAAAAACTCAATGACTATCTTGCCGTATTTGCGCTCGCGATAATGGCTGGGCGTACTCATGCCAATAGTGCCTACTCCTCTGCCTCTACCTCGAGATACGCCAATACCTATGCTGCTGCCGTATGATTCCAGTTCAGTCGCACTGTCGATACGATAATCCACTAACAAATCTGCCTGCTGTCGACCTGTCTGTTTAATGCCTTTTCGGCTTAGTTGTAGTGCAACTGCTTTTTCTATGCGTGAACCGTCAATACTGACAGTTTCGTCTTCAAGCGGGGCTGCAAATGCAAAGTTTTTATACTGAGAAAAATCATGACCTATAACATAGTCAGTAGCAGGTTTTATGGTACAAGCTGATATTGATAAAACTAATAAAAAAGCGGTAAAAATACGTAACATTAAATACTCCAATGGTAATGAAAGACGTTATAACAGATGCTATGACAAGAATAGTTGAGAAACAGCTGAATGTTTGTAGCCAGGTTTAAAATACTTTTTATTGTGTATCATAATGTATAGCAACAGCTGGTTATCGCTTACTATGTAATAGTGTTCTACACTAGCTGTCATTAAAGTGTCATATTGTTAGTGCATATTATAGCAAACTCACTAATTTCCTATTCATTTACGCTTGTTAAAACGGCCGCTAGCTTCGTTCTTGATTTTGTAATTAGAAGAACTAGTTACTGCAGTCAACGCCTTGCTCTCATCCATTTTTTCTACGCCTAAATAGAGCATCAAATTAATGGAATTGGTATTACCTTAAGTATAAGCAAGTATTATAAAGATTGGAGTTCGGCATGAAATTTAAGACCTTAGCTGCAGCCGCATTTAGCGCAGCTTCACTATTCACAGCTAGCGCTGCAGCCGAGATGACTCTGCCAAGTTATGAAAAAGTGAGAGGTGTTTCAGGAAATTTTTCCTCTGTCGGCTCTGATACATTAGCAAATATGATGACATTCTGGGCTGAGGAGTTTAAACGTAATTACCCGAATATTAATATTCAGATTCAGGCTGCTGGTTCGTCAACTGCTCCTCCGTCATTAACCGAAGCTACCTCGCAGTTCGGCCCTATGAGCCGCAAAATGAAGTCCAAAGAGATTGAAGCTTTTGAAAAACGCTACGGTTATAAACCTACCCCGGTCCGTGTTGCTATTGATGCATTAGCAGTATTTGTTAATAAAGACAATCCGATTGAAGGGCTGACCATTAAACAGCTTGATGCGATTTTCTCGGTAACTCATAAATGCGGTGTGCCTAAAAATGTACTGCGCTGGGCTGACGTTGGTTTAACCGGCCGCTGGTCAGGCAGAGATATGCAGCTGTTCGGACGTAATTCGGTTTCTGGTACCTATGGTTTCTTTAAGAAAAAAGCCTTATGTAAGGGAGATTTTAAGAATTCTGTAAATGAACAGCCGGGATCGGCATCTGTGGTTCAGTCGGTTGCATCATCTCTTAATTCAATTGGTTATTCAGGTATTGGTTACCAGGTAGCAGGCGTTAAAGCTGTTGCACTGTCTAAGAAAGGAGGGCCTTTTGTTGAAGCTTCTCTGGAAAATGCAGTATCAGGAAAATATCCGTTATCTCGTTTTTTATACGTTTATGTTAATAAGCACCCGAATAAACCTTTATCACCGCTGCAGGCTGAATTTTTAAAAATGATACTGTCACAACAGGGGCAGGCAATTGTAAAAAAAGATGGTTATATTCCATTGCCGGGAAGCATAGCAGCCAAAGAGTTAGCTAAATTAGGTTTGAATTAATTTATCGAACAACAAAAAAACAGCGCTTAAAAGCGCTGTTTTTTTGTTACTTAGTTTATCAACTATGATTGAAAGTTAATGCTCACTAAATTTGGTCGGCTACAGCCTAAATATTTAGCTATGTACAGGCTGAATTATCGGTGCAGTTTTAATGTTCACTAATTCCTATCTGGTTACGCCCAGAATCTTTCGATATATATAGGCTGAATTATCGGTGCAGTTTTAATGTTCACTAATTCCTATCTGGTTACGCCCAGAATCTTTCGCTATATATAGGCTGAATTATCGGTGCAGTTTTAATGTTCACTAATTCCTATCTGGTTACGCCCAGAATCTTTCGCTATATACAGTCCTAAATCAGCAGTCTTAATCCATGTCTGATAATCTGGAATATTACCTGTGATATGTGCAATGCCGATGCTTGCTGTGATTTTTACCTCTTTGCCCTGATATTGGAACTCAGATGACTCTATTGATTCACGAACACGCTCGGCAACCAGTTGGGCACTTTTAAGATCTGTGTCTACTAGAATTAGGGTGAACTCTTCACCGCCGTAGCGTCCGGCAATATCGGTTTCACGCATGTTTTTACGTAAACAGTTAGCAACTTCGCGTATCACTTCATCACCGAACGGGTGACCGTAAGTATCGTTAACCTGCTTAAAGTGATCAATATCCAGCATAATTAATGATGACGGCTGCTGTGTTCTAGTATGGCGTTTATATTCCTGCTGGCAGCATTCACGCCAGTAACCCTGATTGTTTAACTGTGTCAGCGTGTCTGTATGGCTGAGATGCTCTAACTTTCTATTCGCCTCCTCGAAGGCCTGTCTGTTTATTGCGACATCTGTGACATCGTAAATGATCATGCAGATTTGTGTTACTTTGCCGACGATGTCTGTTAACGGCAGGAAGGTGACGTTCTGGTACATAAATTCAGCACTGCTGGTAATCGGCCGGTAGCTTTTAAATTTAAACAGATACGGACGCTGTTCCCAGGTTGTGAATGCTTTGTTTTTTAACAGACAAACACTGTTAATCTTCTGCTGCAGCCAGTCACTGGGAATATCACCAAACAGGTCTACTAATTTTCGATCCACCACATGGCTGGTTAATAACCCGGAATGATTTTCCATAAAACCATTCCAGACCTTAACATTCATATCAAGGTCGATAATCACCAGTCCCACATCGATATTCTGAACCATATCAATAAGCCAATGGATATCTTTAAGCTCTATACTAGTACTCATTATTTCAACAGGTATCCTATTTTGTTAGTGAGAGTGTCGATCGAATCTTCAGTAAATAAAAGTAATAAATCACACTTAATATTGTAATTATCAATTCTGTAATTAACTTCAATGGCTAAGGTTTTCTGCCAGTGGTCCTGTCTGTTTTTAATCAGTTCTTCAACCCGGCGGTGTTGTCCGAGTACACTTGGCTGTCCCTGACTGAAGCTGATATCAAGCTGCTCTGCAAGCCCGTTTAAAAATGCGCCGATTAGAATGTTTGAAATATCGTTCATTACTTCAATTTCAATATGATCATTGAGTGTTTCGTTGTACTTAAGCAGTTTGGCCATGTCATTGAAGCTGGAGTCATGGAAAATCATAATAGCTTCACCGCTGATACCCGAGCTGATAAATCCCTGACAGACCGCTGACACATTATCGCTGCTGGCAATTGACGTTAATGCCATGTGCAGCTCACTGGTTTCCAGCGTGTTTACATTAGGAATCGGCAGTAAAACAAACACATCAAGTAGACGCGCAAGTAAGTCACCTGCTCGGCCCATAGCGATATTTGAAACCTCCTGCAGTGCGTCGCGCAGGCCGATATTTTCCGAACTTTCGGCCTCAGCAAGTGAATGATGACTGCCGGCTTTATAAATGCCGTATGAGGCAAGTAATGTGGTAAGTACTTCCTGATTGATTGGTTTCTGGATAAAGTCAATGGCACCCATTTCGCGCACTTTTTTATGCGCTTCGGGCTGAATATCACCAGATATAACAATAACAATTGCCGGAAGGTCTTCTTTACAAATTGCTTCGAGTACCTCATAACCGTCCATTACCGGCATGTTGAGATCTAAAAAGACTATATCGCCTTTTCCCTCTCGGATAGCGTCAATGCCTAAGGCTCCGTTTTCGGCAAAGCTGATAGTGATATCCCAGTCTTTGGGCAGGGAGCGTGCAATTGATTTGCGGGCAAGCTTTGAGTCGTCACAAATTAAAACGGGTAATGACATAATGTTCCTAGAATATATCTTTGTTTCGCGTAATGTTTCGTCCGTGAAATCATGTAGTGAATGTAATAATATTAATAGCGTAAGGATAGGCCATCTGTGGGGTTTAGCGCTATTATTTTTTAGTGTAAAGGATAATTATTACTTATTATTCGATAAAAATGTGAACTCTAATTCCGCAAAGTTTTTATTTGCAGTGATAATGAATATCTTTAGTTATTAATAAATTGGAAATAATAGTGACTTCATTACATAAAAAATCATTTGTGGTTGCCTTAATTGTCGGCACTGTTTTAAATCTGATTAACCAGTACCCGCAGTTGTTTTCTGATTTATCTGTTAACTGGCTTCAGGTTGCAACAACTTATTTAGTTCCTTATTTAGTCTCGTTCTTTAGTTCAAAAAGTGCTGTTAATCAACACCAGACAGCAGCTGCAGATGTACAGAATCAGCAGCCGGAACATTGTGAGAAACTGCTCGAAATCACTGGAAATGCGAATGTCAAAGTAACTGAAATTGCAGAGAATGCTAATGATGTAAATCAACGTTCTAAAGCCCGGGTCAGATTTGTTGATGAGACTCTGAATGAGGTTAAATCAATGGCTGATGAATCCCACTCGGTTGTAGATCTGTCACAGGAATCATTACTGGGAATCGAGATGGTGAATAAAAGCTTTTCACAGCTTGAGCAGCAGCAGGCGCAGTTTATGAATGAATTTAGACAGTCGGGAAGCTGGGCTGAAGACTTATTATCTGAAACACAGGCGTTTACTGAGGAATTCATGAAAATTGAAGAGATGGCAAAAACCATTACTGCGATCTCTTCACAGACAAATTTATTAGCTTTAAATGCCTCAATTGAAGCCGCGCGTGCGGGAGAGGCCGGGCGGGGCTTTGCAGTTGTTGCTGACGAAGTTAAGAATCTGGCCAATAAATCCGGCGAACATGCAGGTGAGATTAATCAGTTAGTCGCCTCATTATCGGAAGCGAGCAGCTGTTTATCTGCTAAGGTGAATAGTTTTTCTAAGCAGATGACTGCGTTGCTCGGTCAACAGGATAACGCAGCTAGCGAAGTGGTTATGCAGTCAATTGCCGCATTACTTGATAATATTAACCAGATGTCCGGCAGTGCAGGCAGTCAGTTAGGCCTGGTTGACGGTATGGTGCCGAAATTTGAGCAGATAGCTGAAGATACAAGAGCCGCTGTTGCGGGCTCGCAGCGGAATATAGAGTTAAGCAGTGCCATCTTAGCTGATCTTGCTAAAATAAATAAATAATTATCGGCCGTTTACTAAAGGCTTTAAATTCATACTGATAATAACCGTATTTCCTATGCGTTTATCCCCAGCCCATTTTATCCGCTTGTGAGAATAATTTATGTTATCGAATTGACTAGCAGCAGTTATACTGCGCACCAAAAGGTGCTGATGCCTTTACAGCAAATCCAATAATTTTCTATTCATTTATGCTGGTTAAAATGAATCCTAGTTAGACATAAAACTATGTTTTAGTCTTTGTTATTGACTTTGTAATTAGAACAACTAGTTACTACAGTCAATGCCTTGCTTTCATTCATTTTTCCTACGCCTAAATAGATCACCTAATTAATGGAATTGGTATTAATCAAGTTAAAGGAAATGTTTGTGAGAGTCATACTAGCACCTATGGAAGGTGTTGCTGACGCCTTTATGCGTAATCTGCTGACTGATATCGGTGGTTATGATATGTGCGTTAGTGAGTTTATTCGTATTGTTGATCAGTTATTACCGCGAAAAGTATTCCGCCGCATGTGCCCGGAACTGCATAACGGCAGTAAAACAGAAGCTGGTGTACCGGTAAGGGTGCAGCTTTTGGGACAGGATCCTAACTGGATGGCTGAAAATGCCTACCGGGCTGTGTCCATGGGCTCGCAGGGCTTAGATCTGAATTTCGGCTGCCCGGCACGAACAGTGAATAAAAACCTTGGCGGTGCTTTATTGCTGAAAGAGCCGGAGCTTATCTACCAGATTGTCAAACAGGTCAGTGAAGCCATTCCCGATGATCAGGTTTTGTCCGCTAAAATTCGCCTCGGCTGGGACTGTAAAAGTCAGTGTGTAGAGATTGCACAGGCGATTCGTGATGCCGGTGCTAAAGAACTGACGGTTCACGCCAGAACCAAAGAAGAGGGTTATAAGCCGCCTGCACACTGGCAGTATATTAAGCTGATTAAAGACTCCATTGATATTCCTGTTATCGCTAATGGTGAAATATGGACCAAGGCTGATTACATAAAGTGTAAAGAGATAAGCGGCTGCGAAGACGTGATGATCGGCCGCGGCGCAGTGGCTGTCCCGAATTTAGCTAAAGTGTTAAAAGGCGAAATTAAGATGCCGTGGCATGAGGTTAAACAGCAGCTGCTTAAATACAGTGATTTTGAAACAACGGGGTCAAAAGAAAGATATTATCCGCAGCGGATTAAGCAGTGGCTGCGCTACATTGCTATGCAGTACAGCGAAGGTGAAGAGTTGTTTGTTCAAGTCCGATCTATCAAGTCTACTACTGACATTATCAAGGTGTTAAGTACCTAAGTTGAGCTGGCCTGCAGTATTTTAGCCGTTGTGTTTTGATTCGTAGTGCCATATTTTTGTGTGATATGTTTCACGGTTTTTGTTTCTGCTGTTGAAGTGAAAATATGACATTTACGGATAAATTAGGAAAGTGCCTAACAATCAATAAGATGCACAAACCTCTCTTGTAAGAACATGTTTTTTTTAGAAAGTTGGCTTTTAATTGATGCTTGGCTAAGGTTGTAAAGACTTACAGATAAGAATGCATATTACTTCTCTGTAAGTGCTGATTAGCATCAACGGCTATTTTTAAACAAATATGAGCAGAGAGGAAACCATGAGTATAGAGCAGATAGAGCTGACATTACATGACGTTTTTGATCATATGGTATTGAACAAGCATTTGCGGGAACTTGCACGGAAAGCATCAAAAAATTATGTCATGAAAAAAGGTTTTTCATTACGCGTCGCCGATCAGGTTGTTGAACACATTTTCCACTAAAGTGCTTATTGTGAATAATCACAACACTTTTACCCCCTCCTATTTTCCTCTGTCATTTATGTAAAAATCAATTTACATAGAAAATAGAGGAAAATTTCTGATTTTAACCTGCTCAACGGCGAATAGTTGAGACAACTGCTTGCACATAATCATGCAACTATTTACCCTTAGCGGATACAATTTCAATAAGAGTAATAACTGATGACCTCAAGCACACTGCAGCTAATAAAAAACAACATAAAAAGTATCCCCGATTACCCGCTTCCCGGCATTATTTTCAGAGATGTCACCAGTTTAATTGAAAATGGTGATGCGTTTGCAGCAACCATTGATCTATTTGTTGAGCGTTATAAAGGTAAGGGCATCGATAAAGTCGTCGGAACAGAAGCCCGTGGTTTTATTTTCGGCGCGCCGCTGGCTGCTGCAATTGGTGCAGGGTTTGTTCCGGTGCGTAAGCCTGGAAAACTGCCTCGTGATACGATCCAGGAAAGCTACGCACTTGAATATGGAACGGATACTTTACAAATCCACCATGATGCGATTAAAGAAGGGGATACAGTGGTTCTCGTTGATGATTTGTTAGCAACCGGCGGAACAGCTGAAGCTTCAGTGAAGTTAATCCAGCGTTCAGGCGGGATCGTCATTGAATCAGCTTTTGTGATTGAATTACCTGGATTAAAGGGTGCTAAAAAATTAGACACGCTGGATGTCCCGCATTTTTCTTTAGTAGAATTTGAAGGCGAGTAAATTTAGTGAGTTATCAAGTTTTAGCACGGAAATGGCGGCCTCGTAACTTCCAGGAAGTGGTCGGTCAGCAGCATGTATTAACGGCTTTATCAAATGGTTTGGCGCAAAACAGATTACACCATGCCTACCTGTTTAGCGGTACCCGAGGTGTTGGTAAAACGACGATTGCTCGAATTCTGGCAAAAAGTCTTAATTGTGAACAGGGGGTTACTGCAACGCCTTGCGGGCAGTGTGCAAACTGTCAGGCAATTGACCAGGGGCGTTTTGTTGATTTACTGGAAATCGATGCGGCTTCGCGTACAAAAGTCGATGATACGCGTGAATTACTTGATAACGTACAGTACAAACCGGCGCAGGGGCGTTATAAGGTTTATCTAATCGATGAAGTACATATGCTTTCTAAGCATAGTTTTAATGCTCTGTTAAAAACCTTAGAAGAACCGCCTGAATACGTGAAGTTTTTGCTGGCAACAACGGATCCGCAAAAACTGCCGATCACGGTTTTATCTCGTTGTTTACAATTTCATTTAAAAGCGATTTTACCGCAGGAAATTGAAAATCAGCTGGTGCATATCCTGCAGCATGAGCAAGCAACTTTTGAACATGCCGCCCTGGCGGTTATTGCCAAAGCCGCTGACGGCAGTATGCGTGATGCTTTGAGCCTGACAGATCAGGCGTTAGCATTCGGCTCTGGAAATATTGAACATCAGTCGGTATTAAAGATGCTCGGCACAATAGATCACAGTCATCTGTATTATCTGCTGCATTTTATCGCCTCGGGCAACGTGCAGAAAGTATTTCAAAAAATCGAAGAGTTTGTCCATCTGGGCGCAGACTTTGCCAGCCTTCATCAGGAACTGGCAGGCTTATGTCATGAAATCGCACTTGAGCAGCTGCAGAATGCCGCTAATATCAGCGAAAAGACTGCAGTACAGTTATTAGCTGAGCGCCTGAGCCCGGAAGAAGTACAGCTTTATTATCAGATAGCGGTGCAGGGTTATAAAGATTATGAATTTGCACCTAACGGTAAAATCGCGCTGGAAATGACAGTGATGCGTCTGCTTGCTTTTAAGCCGGCAAATTATATTACATTGGATGAAAATCAGCTTGAACCGGCTGAACTTCCTGCCGTCTCAACAGCTGCACCTCAACAGGTGCCGGTGAATCCCGCTGTCGTTGAGCCGTTAACAGCCGAGCCTGTCAATCCAGCTCCGCTATCGCAGCTAATGCCTGAACCGGTGCCGATGGAGCCTGCTGCTGCGCCGCTTGAACAGAGTCAGGTTAACCCGGTTACGACGTCATCAACAATGCCGCCAATGCCCGAACCGGTGCCGGTGGAACACAGCACGCTGACAACTCCACTCGAACAGCCTGAAGTATCTTCTGTAACGGCTCCGCCACAGTTTGAACAGCTACCCGCCGGTATCGTACCGCCGTCAGCCACCGAATCTGAACAGTCCGAGCCGCATACGCAGGAAACGACAAGCCCTGTGGCCGAGTCTCTCCAAAGTGCGCCGCTACAAAATATTACCCATTCTCGAAATATGCTTCGCAGTCACAGGTTAAAGCGAGAAGAAGTAAAAAAGTTACAGGCGACAACAAGTAATCCGGAAACCTCTATTAGGCAGGAGGTAAGCGTAGAACAGACGCCTAAACCACTTGAACAGAGTACCCCACATGTTGTCGCAGAAAAAACAGCCACAGTAGAAGTGTCGCCGAAAGTTCAGACTCCTGCGCCGGCCGCTAAACCTGCTTCTCAGGAGAAGCAAAGTGAAGACAGCTGGATGAATAGTGATCAGCTGCCGCCGCTTGATACTTATCAGGATGAGATGAGCGCTGCATCCAGCCATTTTGCAGACTCAGCGCCGCCCTTTGCTGCTGATATGCCTGAACAGCAGATGCCGATTCCAGTTCCTGCAGTGTCCAGCATTCCGCCTGTGCCGATAGACAACAGCTCGGCGGCCGACTTTTCTGAAACTCCGTTTTTTACTGATGAGCAGATTGAACTACCTGAAATTGATGTTGCCAAATATGTTGAAGATAAATTAACAGACCCCTGGTCTTTGGCTATTCAGCAGATGCAGCTGTTCGGACTGGTTAAGTTGTTAGCTAAAAATAGTGTGATGAAGAAAGTTGATCAGCAGATCATTTTAACCTTAAAAGCCGATCAGCAGCACCTTCTTAATGACAGCAATTTGTGCGAACAATTACAGGCTAAACTCAAGGCTCATTTTGGGGAACAGGTCAGTATGTATATTGAAGTAGGGGATGTGCCTGGACAACTGACCGCATTTGAATCTGAACTGGCAATTTTTCAGCAGTATTTAGATAATGCTAAACGCTCAATAAAAGAAGATGTGAATATACAAACTTTCGTACGTGATTATGGTGCAAAGATCTATGAAAATAGCATCATACCGTTATAATCAGACCACACTCGTAAATAGTTATTTTTAAGATAAAGAGAGACAATATGTTTAATAAAGCTGGAATGGGCGACTTAATGAAAAAAGCCCAAGAGATGCAGGAAAATATGCAGAAAGCACAAGCAGAGATCGCGAATACAGAAGTCGTAGGTGAGTCTGGTGCCGGTCTTGTAAAAATCACCTTATTAGGCAATCACAATGTACGTAAAGTTGAAATTGACGAAAGCTTAATGGAAGATGACAAAGAGATGATTGAAGATCTTATTGCCGCTGCAATGAACGATGCAGTGCGTCGCGTTGAAGAAGTTAACAAAAGTAAAATGAGCGGTTTAACAGGTGGTATGGACTTACCGCCTGGTTTCAAAATGCCTTTCTAGAGGTATTTTACTTTAAAGCGATACGTTGCTTTTTTAGTTTTAAAGGGGCCTGATTAAGCCCCTTTATTTTTTCTGGCTTATAGCTGCTCTTACAGTTCAATTTAACCTAATAAATATTGGTGCAATAATTCTAAAATAAGCGTAAAGCCTTATCATTCATTGTGGGAAATGTTTCCACTCATTCAGTCCTTTTAGGGTGTTAACTTCTCCATAAACTTAGACGGTACAAGTTGGTGGAAACATCACTCTGCTACTCCCCCCTATAAAACGATAATGCTGCAGGTAACATTTTCCATTATATCCGATAGCATCTGGAACTCTATTTTGTGAGCGTATTAAATTTAGCTTCTCTTGAAGAAATTTATCTGCCTCCGCTTTGAAATTGTTTGTTTTTGATATTGTGTTTATTTGTCACAAAAGCATCTGGTAAAATATGTGGTATCTAATGTATTATTATTTTTTGGAAATGACTTTAGATACAAGGAATTACTTTCATGGGAATGTATGAGAGCAGGAAAAATAGAAAAAAATCTGCTAAGGATACAGAAGATGCGATGTTAATTGCTTCTGGTGATTGGTTTGCTGTCAGATCAGCTCAAGAAATCGCAAAATCCTGGAAGCGAATAGTTGTCATATCTGTGTTAGCATTTTTCATTCTTTGTGCACCAGCCATAGGGCCGTTAATTCGGCTAGTAAGTTCATATCTATAATATATGGCATGTTGAACCATTAAAGTGTGGACAGATATCCTTTTTTTGATTTCACTACTTGAGTAGAATTTATTATTGGTGAGCACAGAGCAACAGAATAAATTCAGTTGATCTTACTTTTTAGTTTGGAAGCCCGTTTTTCAGCATACATACTTTGATCTGCTTGATGGAGTAGTAAATCTGGAGATAAGTAATCAGATTCTCCTGTCTGAGCATAACCAATGCTCAGTGAAAGATCTTTCTCATTATTATGCAGTTCATCGCTTAGGCGTCGTCCAAAAATGCTTTTCGCCTGGTCTATTGCACAATTAGTTAAAATGATGCAAAACTCGTCGCCACCATAGCGAAAGGGGTAATCTTCTAATCTGGTAACGCTTTTAATCGCTTTTGCCACAATAATCAGAATTTCATTGCCGCGTTGATGACCTTGAATGTCGTTGATTGCTTTGAAGTCATTGATATCGATGTAAACAATCGTTACAGGTTGTGAACATTGTTTCGCGTTTTGTAAGACATAAGTGAGTGTTTGGGTTAGAGTTCGAACATTTAATAATCCCGTTAGTGGATCCTTTGCTGCCATGATCTGTAAACGGCCAACTACGATTTCACGTTTAGATTCATAAATATGGGCCATTGTCCAGATCGCTATTGCGCAGAAGCCAAAGTTAGCCAGTGCAATCCAGTGTACTTCTGGATCCTGCCGCCATACCCGCCACCCAATAATGCCTAATCCCCCCAAAAGACCCACTGTCGTTATCTGCATTCCAGCTCTGCGTCCTAACAGCAGGTAGGATAAAATTGGAAAAATTAAAATCCATGCAAATAACCCGGTTCGAAAACTTGTATGAGAAATACCAAGCAGAATAATACAATAAGCGCTAAGCAGGTAGACAAAAGAGCATTGCTGCAGGTATCGGGTCGTTTTAACAATACTTAGTATGACAATCCACTGGAAAACAACGGCTGCTTCAATCAATGCATAAGTTTTATACCCGGCCATCCAATTAACAACACTGAAAAAGCTTACAAACAAAATGGTGATGATAAGTAATACCCGTAATAATAAGTGGCGGTATTCATATTCATCTGATAACAGCATTGGATATTCCTTTCTTTCATTGACTTAATCTGTCTGTAGATACAGTACTGTAGTAATCATCGAATAGTCGTCAAAAACTTCCATGCTTACGTCATTAAGTTCGAAATAATATACCAGGCCGCTGAAAAAAATAGCGCTTCTCATCACGTTGTCACTGAAAGGTGAATTGTTGGCGAGGTTAACTGCTTTTATTGGTTCATGAAACTCTATTCAAGCCGGGCCGTGTAGCGAAGTTAAGAGTTTGCTTTTTAATATATATTTTCTAACTTGATTCGAGGAAGATAAGGTCTTGAATAATTTGCAGACAGCTCTAATAACATAGCCAAATTTACGGTACAGTAGCATTCTAATTCGATAAGAAAAAAGAAACCTCTGCTGTTTGTTTTTTCTGCATACCAATATGGACACAACTATGATTCAGAGCATAGAGCAAAAACTTCACGCTATTCGCCAGTACATGCAGGCCGCAAATCTTGACGCATTCATTGTCCCCCGCGCCGATGAGTATCTGGGGGAATATGTTCCTACACATAATCAACGTCTACTGTGGTGTAGTGAGTTTACCGGATCTGCCGGTACAGTTATTATTTTAAAAGATCGTGCTGCTATTTTTACCGACGGCCGTTATACCATTCAGGTTAAGCAGCAGGTGAATGCTGAGTGCTTTGAGTTTTATCATCTTATCGATACCCCGCATATGAAGTGGTTGAGTGAACAGCTTGGCACTGATGCAAATGTTGGTTTTGATGCCAAAGTACATAACTTAAACTGGTATAAAAGCAGTGTTAAAACGCTTTCTGAAAAACAAATAAACCTTGTCGCGGTAAAGCAGAATCCAGTAGATCTCAGTTGGACAGACCGCCCGCAGCCGACCCAAAATATGGGGTTATTACTAGAGCAGAAATATACTGGTCTCTGCAGCCTAGACAAACGCCGAAAAATTGGGGCTGAAATTGCAGAACAGGGGGCTGATGCTGCTGTTATCAGTGCACTTGATTCTATTGCCTGGTTATTAAATATTCGCGGTAAAGATATCCACTGTTTTTGTGTCATTTTAGGCAGTGCCGTCTTAATGAAAGACGGTTCAATGACCTTCTTTGCTGATCCGGCTAAAATCCCGTCAGGTTTTGATGCACACGTTGGTGAAGGGGTTACATTAGCAGCAGAGTCAGAGGCCGCCGCCGCTTATCAGTCATTGGGTGAACAAGGTTTAAAAATACTTGCTGATCCAGAAACATCAAACGCATTCTGCCAGTTAACCGCAGAAGCAGCCGGCGCGGTACTTATCCCCGGTACTGATCCGGCGGCAGCAGCAAAAGCCTGTAAAAACAGTACTGAGTTAGCTGGTATGCAGCAGGCTCATATTCGTGACGGTGCATCAGAAGTGCGTTTTCTTGCCTGGTTAGAAAATGAAGTTGCGCAGGGAAATCTGCATGATGAAGCATTTTTGTCAGATAAACTAAGCGCTTTTAGAGCAGGTAACGAGCACTTTGTAGAATTGAGTTTCGATACTATTTCTGCCGCAGGCTCTAATGCTGCCATGTGTCATTATAACCACATGAACGGCACACCGGCACAACTGCCGATAGACAGTATATACCTGGTGGATTCTGGTGCTCAATACCTGGACGGCACTACAGACATTACCCGTACAGTTGCAGTAGGCAGTGCATCTGATGAACATAGAAAAATGTTCACCTTAGTCTTAAAAGGCCATATAGCATTAGCGCAAATGAAGTTCCCTGCGGGTACTAACGGTGGTCAGCTGGATTCACTTGCGCGTCAATTTTTATGGCAGCAGGGTTATGATTATGATCATGGAACTGGACATGGTGTAGGCTGCTTCCTCAATGTACATGAAGGCCCGCAGCGTATTGCCAAAAACTCAGTCGGTGTAGCATTAGAGCCGGGAATGGTGGTATCTAATGAGCCCGGTTACTACAAACAAGACGAGTACGGGATCCGTTGTGAAAACCTCATCTACGTGGTGGATAAAGGCGAGGGACATGATGGTAAAACATTCTATCAATTTGAAACATTAACACTTGTTCCTTTTGACCTGCATCTTATCGAACAATCCTTGTTGAGCAGAGATGAAGTTAACTGGATCAATGATTACCATGCACAAGTTAAAGACAAAATTTCCCCGTTGTTAAGCGGTACGGATCTTACTTGGTTAGAACAAGCGACACAAAGAATCTAACTTTCAGGCTTAATCTGCTGCAGACCTTTTACTCCCTCAATTGTTTTATTTACTTGAACCGTTGCGGGAGGGAACGTATTTTTCAAATGTGCTCTGCAGCTTACCCGACTCTTTTAATTTAAATATACCGGAATCAAGAATGGTTTTGAGCTCATGAGCATATTTAAAATTTCTGGAAATCATGATATAAAATTTTTCCGGCTCTACATTCGGTATAGGGGCATGACCGAAACGTCTGTCAGAGATAAAGTCTTGTCCAATATAAGACAAACCCGTAAACGCTTCGTAGCGGGCAAGAAAAATATCACAGCGTCCTATTAAAGTCATATTAACAAGACTTTGATACGTTCTGGACCCCTTGCACACATCATCGTTTTCAAGTCCGAAATTCACGTAGTTATATCCATGACGTCCGCAGATTTTGCCCAGTTTTTTCAGCTCAGAAGCATTTTTTATGGTTAAACCTAGGGGGTGTTTTTCCTTTAGGTAGAAATAACTCGGGGTCATAGTGTAATAGGCTTCAGAAAGAAGATAGTCTTTTTCTCTTTGCGGATTCTTTGATGCACTGGGCACCGCTTGGTAAACCCCTTTCCGGGTGCGCATTAGGCAGCGTTTCCAGGGTAATATTACAAATTCAGCTTTAATCCCGTGATCAGAAAATATCATATTAATCACGTCGACATCGTATCCCATCGTCTCTGATGTTTTTTGTCCGTTTATTCGTTTAGCAAAATTAAAGGGCGGCCATTCCCCTTCTTCTACACAGAATATGACTGTTTGGCCGTTTAAAGGCGCGCTCTGAGATAAGCTTACTATTGAAAATAAACTTAATAATATTAAACAGCTGTATAATATTTTCATTGATTATTGTCCTGAATCGGCTGTAGACAGGCTAAATCCAAATAACATGGTCAAATCCTTAGTATCTCACATACATTCAGCTTAGCATTTGTTGTAGATAAACGCTTAACTGGCTCTGATTTATGCAGTTTCACTCCAGAGTCAAAATTGATCACTTACTTTTGCAGAATGATGCAAAAGTGAAGTTTAAAGTGCGAGTACTGATATTGAGTGATAAAGCTGCATTTTCTCACAACAAAATCGCGGTTAAAAAAATAGTTAAAAGTCTGCGATTTAATGTAGTATGCCTGTTTTGTTAACAGCTTAATGTCAGATGATATTCAACAGTCATTCAACTTTTATATGCTGGTTTTTAGCGTTTTAAATTTACATAAAAAGAAATTATTATGAGCTCAAACTCCCTACTTGATGAATTAATGCAGGCACTGCAGTGCCTGCCGAGCGTCGGCCCTAAGTCTGCGCAGCGTATGGTTTACCATCTTTTAGATAAGAATCGTCAGGGTGCATTAAAATTGAGTAATGTACTGGAAAGGGCTGTTAATGAGATTGGGCATTGTCAGCAGTGTCGTACTTTTACTGAACTGGATTACTGCGAAATATGCAGTAATGAGAAACGCAAACAAAATGGAAGTATCTGTATTGTTGAGATGCCGGTTGATGTACTGGCGATTGAACAGACTGCGTTGTTTTCCGGCACATACTTTGTTTTGATGGGACACCTGTCTCCACTTGACGGTATTGGACCTGAGCAGCTAGGCTTGACGCTGCTGGAAACTCAGCTTGCAGCTGGTAATGTGAGTGAAATAATTTTAGCGACTAATCCGACCGTTGAAGGTGAAGCGACAGCTTATTATATTGCCGAGATTGCTAAAAAGTATTCTATTCAAGTCAGCCGAATTGCACATGGTGTGCCGGTTGGCGGCGAGCTGGAGTTTGTCGACAGCACAACACTGTCACATTCGTTCTCCGGTCGTTCAATTATAAAATAAAAAAAGGGCGCTGTTATGCGCCCTGTGTAATGCCGGTATAGTATGAATTATCTCGGCTTTTTGTTGTTAGTGGTAAATTTACCTGCTTTTTTTACCCCGCCTCTCTGCGGCTTGCCGGCTCCTAATTTTACAGGTTTACTACTGCCGGACTTAGCTGATTTATTTGCTCCAGGTCTGCCTGCTTTACCACCTTCCTGTTTAACTGTTTTGTTGTCACTGTTATTTTTAAACTGCGAAGAGCCGCTGTGTCTTGTGACAGCACGCTGCGCGGGTTTGTTATTGGTTGTAAATTTACCCTGCGCCGCTATTCCCTGTTTTTCATTACGAGACTCAGGGGGCACTAAATGATTGGGACCTTTACCAATCAGTTTTCGTGCTAAGCCTAATTTTTTCAAGGTTTCACGAATCAGCGGCCAGTTTTCCGCTACATGGTAACGTAAAATGGCTTTATGAATTTTACGCTGGCGTCCGCCCTTAGCCGTAAATACCTCTTCACTGTCTTTACTGATTTTATGCAGAGGATTTCTTTCTGAATGGTACATAGTGGTTGCATTTGCCAGCGGTGACGGATAAAAGTTCTGCACTTGATCCAGTTTAAAATTATTACTTTTTAGCCATAGAGCAAGATTGATCATATCTTTATCAGTTGTGCCGGGATGCGCAGAGATAAAGTAAGGTATTAAAAACTGTTTTTTACCGGCAGCTTTTGAATACTTTTCAAACATCGCTTTAAATGTGTCATAGGTACCCATACCCGGTTTCATCATTTTATCCAGCGGCCCTTTTTCAGTATGCTCCGGTGCTATTTTAAGGTAACCGCCGACATGATGCTCGACCAGCTCTCTTACATAACGAGGATCCTCTACTGCGATGTCGTAACGGACACCTGAGGCGATTAATATCTTTTTAATACCGGACAGTTTACGCGCACGTCGATATAGGTTGATGGTATGTTCATGGTCGGTATTCATGTGATGACAAATATCAGGGAATACGCAGCTTAAGCGGCGGCAGGTCTGTTCGGCCTTGGGGCTTTTACATTTCAAACGGTACATATTGGCAGTCGGGCCGCCCAGGTCGGAAATAACACCGGTAAATCCAGGCACTTTATCGCGAATTGTTTCTATTTCTTTAATAATCGAATCTTCAGAACGGCTTTGTATTACTCGTCCCTCATGCTCGGTAATGGAGCAGAATGTACAGCCGCCGAAACAGCCGCGCATAATGTTGATTGAGAAACGGATCATATCGTAAGCAGGGATTTTAGCATCGCCGTAAGCCGGGTGCGGTATACGCTGAAAAGGTAAAGCAAAGACGCTGTCAATCTCTTCGGTGGTAAGCGGGTAAGCCGGCGGGTTGATCCACACTAAACGTTCGCTGTGAAACTGCGCTAAGGCACGTGCACAGCCCGGATTTGTTTCCTGATGCATAATGCGTGAAGCATGGGCATAAAGTACTTTATCTTTGCTGACTTTTTCATAACTCGGCAGCTGAATATAAGTGTTTTCCCAGGGTTTCTGTTTTTTAGCTTTTGCCATAGCCGGCTGAACGGTAATAACTTGTGCCGGATCTTCATTTTGTTCTGCAGCTTCATTTAATGACGGATCTGCCAGCTTTTGAGTTGCACAGCTGACGTTAATATCGGCATAGGGGTTAATAATCGGATCTATTTTACCCATTTGATCTACTTTACGTGAATCAATACCATCCCAGTTAGGCAGTGCCTGCTTACATAAAATAGCTGTGCCGCGGATCTCGGTAAGGTCTTTGATCTGCTCGCCCTGTGATAAACGGTGGGCAACTTCTAATAATGGCCGTTCAGCATTACCGTATAATAGAATATCGGCTTTAGCATCGAGAAGCACTGAACGGCGTACTTTATCGGACCAGTAATCATAATGCGCAATACGGCGTAAACTTGCTTCAATACCGCCGATAACCACAGGTACAGATTTATAAGCTTCTTTACAACGCTGCGTATAAGCAAGTACGGCACGATCAGGACGTTTTCCGCCCTCATTGTTGGGAGTGTAGGCATCATCGTGGCGCATACGGCGTTCTGCGGTATAACGGTTGATCATTGAGTCCATATTACCGGCAGATACGCCGAAAAACAGATTTGGTTTACCCAGCTTCATAAAGGCATCTTTGCTGTGCCAGTCCGGCTGGGCAATAATACCCACACGGTAACCCTGTGCTTCTAATGTGCGGCCGATAATAGCCATGCCGAAACTTGGATGATCGACATAAGCATCACCCACGACTAAGATAATGTCGCAGCTGTCCCAGCCGAGTTTTTTCATCTCTTTGCGGGACATTGGTAAAAATGGCGCTGCTTTTTCAGACCTTGCCTGGTATTGCGGATATGAGAAAAGGGGTCTTTCAGCTTGTAATAAATCAACGCTCATTGTAATAACCTAACTTGCTTGTTATGGGGGTAAAGAGGGCGGATTATACAGAAGAAATAATTATCTGCGACGCTTTCTTAACCGCGAATAATATGTGGAATATTAAGTGTATGAATTTAAGACAATATGTATGTTCATGTTGTGGCAGTCGAGCTAGTGCTTGACAAAATATCTTGAGGTAACGTGAGTATATGAGCCGGACAAGTCATTAAAATGACTTGTCCGTTTATCTGATTAACTTGAAGGGGATATTATTCGGAAATAATAAGGGGGTCTGCAAGCTTACCGATTAACTGGCTGCTTTCGACTTTAACATTATTAAGCATGACATCGATTACATCACCAAGCTGCATCTCCGTCTGCTCTGCAACAATAACTTTTCCTAATTCACGGTTACAGTCAATCTGTTTTGCATCTTTGCTGTCTTTGCATAATAAACTGCATGGAATAAAGAAAGTTGCACCGTTTTCCTGAACCCTTACACGAAGGCCTGCTTTGACGATATCAAAAATTTCTGCCTTATATCGCCAGTTAGAGTTTTCCTGATCTTTAAGATACTGACTGTACAACAGGTTGTTGACGTCTCGTTCGGCAAGACGCTGCAGCTTACGTGCATCATTAAGCTGTACACCAATCTCATTATCGACATCGGTATGCGCCTGTTTTAATAATACAGATTTTATTAAACGGTGGTTAATTAAATCACCATATTTACGGATTGGAGAAGTCCAGGTTGCATAGTGGTCCACACCTAGTGTGAAGTGCGCTTCCGGGTTATTTTTTGTATCTGCATAAGCAAGCAGTTTACGCAGGCGATGATCTAGGTAGCAGTTATGCAGCTGGTTTGTCTGCTGGCGCATTTTTGTATAACCAGACAGGGTGGCTAATGATTCCACGTCACTTTCAATCCCGTATTCAGCCAGCAGTGTTACTGCCTTTTCTAGACGGTCAGAAGCAAATCCTGAATGGGTATTAAATACACCCTGCTGTTTATGTATTGCTAAGAAATCACCGGCACAGATATTAGCGGCAATCATTGACTCTTCAACCAGTCGATTGGCGCTGCGTCTTGGTTCACATAAAATTTCGTAAACTTCGCCTTTATTATTTAGCTTAAGGGTGTAATCCGGCTGACTTTTGAACACAACATTATTTTCACAACGCCAGTGCAGACGTTTTAATGAAGCCTGATCCAGTGTTTGTAACTGTGTCGCCAGTTGCGCATTGGGTTTCCATTGCGCCTGTTCGTCGTTTTCAAGGTAATTCGATACGTCGGTGTAATTAAGGCGGTAATGAGATTTTATCCATGCACCGTAAAATTCTGCTTCACCGTCAAGCTGCCCGTCTTTATTAATCTGTATGCTGCAGCATAGCACCGCTCTTTTTTCCCCTTCTTTTAATGAACACAGGCTGTCGCTTAAATCACGAGGCAGCATAGGTACATTAAAATTAGGTAAATACAGGGTAAATGCACGGCGTTTTGCTTCGCTGTCCATAGCACTGTCTTCAGGTACATAGGCAGAGGGATCAGATATTGCAATAGTGAGCTTCCAGCCCTGTTCATTTTCTTCAATATAAAGCGCGTCATCCATATCCTGGGTATTAACGCCGTCAATAGTGAAAAAAGGCAGCTTAGTTAAATCTGTGCGTGGTAACTGCGGGTCAATGACCTTCCAGGGATGATCAAATTCAGGTGCTTTGCTTGGTAAATTATGGGTTGCGACAGTAACCAGACGGTATGCAAAAGGGTCGTTGGCATCGGTTACTTTATCAATAACCTGCGCTAAAAAACCTTTACCGTCTAAAGCATGATTTAATAATTTAACTTTAACCCAGTCTCCGTCTTGATAACCTTGAGATAGTAGAGACTGGCCGCCTTTAATTTTAAAAAAACCTTTAAGAAGCGGGTTGTTCGGCTGTACGGAGATGCGCTGTTGTTTAATAGATAAACGGGCAACAAAAATATCAGTTTCTGTTTTTTTTAGCTGACTTGGTTCGGCTGTGGGTTTTTCGCCGTTTTCGCGAATAAATGCATTAATGCGGTCCCCATGAAGTACTTTTTTCATTTCGTTAGGCGGAATGAAAAAGCGTTTGCCTTTATCTGTCTCTAAAAAACCATAACCCCGGTCAGTTGCTTTGACAATCCCCTGGCGTTTAGGGATATTTTCCTGGATTTTTTCTTTTAATTGGCTAAGCAGCGGATTGTTTTGAAACATAAAATAAAACCTTAAAATAAATGCAGTGCTCAAACGATCAAAGAATGGCGAATGAATATTATCTGAGAGTATTAAATATAAAGGCTTCCGCTGTGCAATAAAAGAGGCAAATGGATAAAAGCAATAAATATTAGAAAAATTAATAAAAGTGCTTGGCTTTTTGTTTAAACTTGTTTATTATGCGCCTCGTTCCGGAGGGGTGGCAGAGCGGCTGAATGCACTGGTCTTGAAAACCAGCGAGGGTTAATAGCTCTCCGAGAGTTCAAATCTCTCCTCCTCCGCCACATTTAAAAACCCACTGCTTGCAGTGGGTTTTTTCGTTTATATCGAAAATAGTTTTACAAGGAGCTGATGAGAGCTTAAATCTCTCCTGCCCTTAACTAAGCCACGTTTAAAAGGCCTCTCATATGAGAGGCTTTTTCCGTTCTAAATAAGCTAAGTTTTGATATCACGAGATTATGAATCTCCCCAGCACTCGACTAAGCCACATTTAAAAGCCCGCTATTTATAGTGGGCTTTTTCGTTTCTGCTAGGCTAACAAAAAAATATTTGAGATTATGAATCTCTCCTTCTCTTAATTAGCCGCATTTAAAAAGGCTTCTTATTCGAGGAGTCTTTTTTTGTTTAAAATATCCTAAAGAAGTATATTGAATCGTTTTGCTCAGGCAGTCGTTATACAGCTAGTACGGGGCTTTTAGAGGGGGTAGCAAAGGCAGTAATAAAGGCCTGCAATAAGCAGTATGTTGAAGGAAATATTTACAAACAGTAAAAACCTGACTGGGGTGTCCTGCCTGTCGCTTTGATAGTTACTTATTGTCGCCGCAATTTTATTTTTTGTCTGGAGATATTTTCAAAAGTGGTATTCAACCGTTTTTCCAGCTTCTGAGCCGCTTCAAATGCAGGCAGGGTCATTTTAAAATTCCTTTCCGATATGATTTTTTCACAATTACCTTGTTGTGATTTAACTAAGCTTTTATCCGCCTACTTGAATTGTACGCAGTGTTTGTTTGAGAATAAGAGCAGGAGGTGAGCACTTAACAAAGTCTCGTATTTTGAAGCTGCTCTAATTATGAATTGATCGGGAAATTAAGCCGGCGAGCCTTAAGCTGCCGGCTTAACATTTATGAGTGGTTAAAGCGTCGAAGTTTAGATAAAACATCAATTAATAGGGTTACATCAAATTGTTCATCATCTAATGCTTTGCCTAGCCAGTTAATGCTGTTTATCTCTCCATCGTTGGAAAAGGCGGTGATTCTGCTATTTTCATAAATAACATATTTTTTCAGATCCCCTGAAAGCACATAACGGCGCTCAGTATTATCAAACAAGCTTTGTCCACTGCTGTACTGATTCGCATCGGAACGAGTGCCCAGCAGCTCTTCCATCAAAGTCGGCACAATATCAACATGGCTGGTCATTCGAGTTATTTCCCGACCATTTTGACCCGGCCATAGAAGAATTAAAGGGACACGTGCATTATTGATCGACGCTTCTATACTGGATTCTTTTTCAAAAGATGCACCATGAGAACCGGTAATGATCACTATGGTACTATCAAGTTCTCCCTGTGCCTGCAGTGTGGAAATCACCTCTTTAATATGCTGGTCAATCTTCAGTACTTGTGCCTGATACTTAGAAAGTTGTTTACTGCGTTCTTTTAAGCTTAGTCGCGGAAAATCTTCAAAAACAGCTGCGTCCGGCTGCTGTAAATAGAGGAAACTGAACAGTCTATCCGTGTTGTTCTGAGCTTCGATCCATTTCTGCCATTTTTGGGTGGCAGTACTGTTACTGTTGTTACGTGAGTAACGCTTCAATTCAGGTGTGTTAATCTGGCTGAAACTGCTCTGAAGAAACTCCGGCTGTATAAAACCAATACTTGAAAACAAACCAAACTGATAGTTTTCTTCAGCTAAGCGGTTAATCATAATAGGCGGAATATAATTAAGGGTGATCTCTGACCAGTATCGGTTTGGCAGTGCATAAAACAAACTGAACAATCCCTGAGGGCGGTTGCTGGCACCACTGAAATGATTTGTATAGTTTAACCCCTGCTGACTGAGGTGATAGAGATAAGGCATGTTTTTTTCATTAACCATATCAGCGCGCAGCGCTTCAACGGTAAGCAGCAGCACATTTTCAGCCTGGGGAGCAGGCCCGGATTTCTGGTAGGTAAGCGGTGTTATCGGATAGCGTAATTCATTTTCACCGTTAGATGTCTGACGCTTAATGCGTTCCTGCAGTTTATCGTCTGTTAACCAGCCCTGTTTTTTCAGGAAGGTACGTGCAGTCATTGGATATGACAGCGGATAAATAGATTTCTGCTGGGTAATAGGACGGTATTGTGTTGCATCGGCCCAGATAAAGGTTAAATGGGTGATGATAAAAGCACTGAACAGAAAGATAGCAATAGGTTTGCCGATTGCTTTTGCCTGCAGATAACGGCATTTCTTCCAGACAAAGTAGGAGATGAGCGCTTCTATGGTAAAAATAATAGGTATAGATATGTAGTGCAGGTTAATAGAATAAATCTGTTCAACCTGTTCCGGACTTTGTAAAAACTGCCAGATTAAAGGGTTGAGGTGGAAGTTATAGATTTTAAAAATCTGCGTATCAATGATTAAAAAGGTGACTGCCGCCGTACTGGCAATAATCCCGCAAAGCCTATATAAGCGGGCAAAAGGGATAACAAATGCCAGTGGAAATAAAAGCGCACCATAGATTACCGCGCTTAGAAAGCTGAAATGCCCTATCAGGCTGACAAACTGATAGGCAATGCCTACGGCAGTATCAGATAAACTGGCATATTTCACATAACGAAGGCCGATTAATGATACGAGTATCATATTAAAAAAAGTAAACCAGTGTCCCCAGCTGATTAATCGAGAGACGTTATCGTGATATTTATGACCAGTTTCAACCATATTTTTTATTCGTCTTTTTTATTAATCGATGAAGAAAGAGCTTTTACAAACTTGTCACTGATTTCAGCACGTTTGTTAACAGGAACCTGACTGTTAATAATATGGGTGATGCTGTTGCCTAGAATCATTAAGCTTAAATCGACAGAAACGTCGTTCTTATGCAGAACGTCCATAACTTCATCAAGTATAGTTTCAATCTTCTGGCTGGAATATTTAGAAATAATTGGCATAGTAAAATAAGTGACCGTAGTAAAATAAAGAGCCATATAATAACGCACTCCGGAATTTATACCAATCACAAAGGTTATCTTGTTAGATAATAAATGAGATTTATTTTAATATTTTTATTAATCGTACGTAATTTAAATTAATTTAGTGTAATGAAGCGCTTGTCTGCACTTTGCTGCTCGCATTTATAAGCACCTTGGGTATAATTCACAACTCTCTAAATTTAAGCATGGTGCCCACAGTATGAATATATCTGCCAGTAATATCATTTTACACTCTTTAAATTACAACTCTGAAGGAGTTTTGCAGTGTAAAATGCGTGAGGGAGAACTGCCGATTTCCCCGTCGATTGAAGACTTCTTAATGCAGCTACACCGTACTTACCAGAGTAAAACCAATAAGGCTTTTGCTTATTTCGCGGATGAAGCTGAAAAACCGCAGGTTTTTCAGCATGCGTTACGTGAAGAAATGGCTAATGATTTGGATTTTGTGGGATTTTCGCAGCAGGCCGCCGGCTGTTTAGTCACTGAGTTACAAAAGCACGATTTTGCTGAAGAGGGCGTATTACTGGTCAGTAAGTACAGCTGGACTGCCAGCGATTACCTGCTAATTGCACTGCTGCAGAATAATGAATCAATCAGTGTTAATGATAACCTGGAGCTGCAGGTAAGCCAGCATATTGAAACCAGCAAAATACAGCTTGTGGCCCGTATTGATTTAACGCTGCTGGCACGTGAACCAGAATCAAATCGTTATATTTCATTTATTAAAGGCCGGGTCGGACGTGCAGTTGCTGATTTTTTCCTAGACTTTATGGGTGCTCAGGAAGGTTTTGATGCAAAAGTTCAGAATCAGGTGTTAATGAAAGCGGTTGAAGAGTTTTGTGATGAGCAGGCGTTGCCTGTGGCTAAAAAGCAGGAAGTTCGTGAAGTTGCCTTTGAGTATTGTAAAGAACAGTTAAAGCAGGGAGATGATATTGATCTTTCTAGTTTATCAGAACAGATTCAGGAAGCACCGAAATTAGAAGGCAGCTTTTATGATTTTGTCAGCGAAGATTATGAATTAGAAAACACCTTCCCGGCAGACCGCAGCGTGGTGCGCAAGTTGACTAAATATGTTGGACAGGGAGGCGGTGTCAGCATTAGTTTTGATCAAAAACACCTCGGCGAACGTGTTCGTTATGACGCAGATAGTGATACTTTAACTATCCAGGGCATTCCGCCTAATCTGCGTGAACAGTTGAAACGCGATGCGCTTTCTCAAGCTGATGACGAACAGCCGTCGGACGACCAGAGTCCTCCGTTTTAGAAATTAATTTACTTTAGCCCGCCTTGTTATATCCTAGCGGGTCGACGGCCGCGACTGCTCGTTGAAAAGTAAAAAATTAAGACTGTCAGCCGCTTCGCTGACGGTCAATTATGAGATGAGATAAGAATGAAATTATTTGTACGTGACTTAACGGTTATTGACTCAACATATTTAGACACTGCCCGCGGATTTGTAGGTGAGAGTTACCAGGTAGATGTGACGCTGCAGGGAAAATTAAATGATCAGTCGATGATTCTCGATTTTTCATTAGTAAAAAAGCAGATTAAAGCGATTATCGATGCAGAAGTTGATCATAAATTACTTGTACCTCACGCTTCTGAAAACTGCAGTGTGATTATAGAGTCACAACGCACACAAGTTGACTTTACCCTCGACGATAACTCCGTTATTCAACTAAAGTGTCCAACTGAAGCTTACTGCCTGTTAGAAAGTGAAACTATCAGTATTGAGCTGCTGGAAACTTACCTTGAGCAGGTTGTTCTGCTGCAGCTACCTGAAAATATTTTAGACTTAGAAATAAAATTACGAAATGAAAGTATCAGTACGCCGTATTATCACTACACTCATGGCCTGAAAAAACACAATGGCAACTGTCAGCGTATTGCTCACGGCCACCGTTCTAAACTCGATATATTTATTAACGATGAATATAATGAAGAATTAGTTAAAGACTGGGCAAACCGCTGGAAAGATATTTACCTGGTCAGTCAGGAAGATATTGTTGAAAAATCGGATCTGTCTTTTATTGTGATAAAAAATGATATTGATAAGTTGTGCACTGCGTACCATGCGCCGCAGGGGTATTTTGAGCTGTTAATGCCGGCTCACCGTGCCGAGGTCCTGCCGAAAGATACAACGGTTGAACAGCTGGCGGAGTTTATCTGTGAGCAGATTAAAAAACGCATAGGCCCTGATACTGTGACTGTTTATGCCTATGAAGGTATCGGCAAGGGGGCAATTGCTGAATTATAAAGCGGATACTCAGACTGCCTGCTGTTTTACGATACATGCAGCTGTCTGGTTTTATTCATTGATAGGAAATAAAAAATGGCTGAAGAAACTTTTTTTAGAAAAATAATCAATAAAGAAATCCCGTCAGATATGCTCTATCAGGATGATTATGTAACGGCTTTCCGTGATATATCACCGCAGGCGCCGACGCATATTTTAATTATCCCGAACAAATTAATTGCCACCGCAAACGATATTGAAACGGAAGATGAAGTACTGATCGGCAAGCTTTACACGGCAGCCAAAAAACTTGCTCTGCAGGAGGGGATTGCAGAATCAGGCTACAGACTGATTATGAACTGCAACCGCGACGGCGGTCAGGAGGTTTATCATATTCATCTGCATCTTGTCGGTGGAAAACCGCTTGGTAGATTAATTTCAGTGTAGATAGTATTGTCTACTTTACTCAGTTAGCAGGCACCTGTTTGTATGCAGTATGTATTTACTGTTGAAGATAACCGCTGATTAATACATTCTCATACAAAACTATGCTGTATAGTATTCGCATATTGATTATAAATACCTTTATAATTCACGGAATTAAGTCAAATATTGGAGAACAAAATGAAAATAAAAACAAACTTTTGCTTCGCGATGATCGCTGCATTGATGCTCAGTGCATGTTCGACTTCAGTGGAACGTCTGGATTCACAGGAGCAGGTTGATTTAAGCGGTGCCTGGAACGATACCGATTCACAATTAGTGGCCCGTGAAATGGTTGAAGATGCGTTATCTCGCGCCTGGATCACTAAATTTGTTAAACAGGAAGGAACGGAGCCCGTTGTTATCGTCGGCCGAGTTAAAAATTTAAGCCACGAGCATATTAATACCAATACCTTTGTTGCCAACATGGAGCGAGAGTTAATCAATTCAGGTGAAGTGCAGTTTGTCGCATCATCAGCTGCTCGCAAAGAGATTCGTGATGAGCGTGGAGATCAGGACTTAAATGCCTCAGAAGCAACACGTAAAGAGATGGGCCAGGAATACGGCGCTGATTTTATGATGCAGGGACAGATCAATACCATTATTGATATGGACGGCTCTACGCAGGTGCGCTTTTATCAGGTTAATCTAGAGCTAGTCAGCATTAAAGATAACCGTAAAGTCTGGATCGGTGAGAAGAAAATTAAAAAACTAATTAAAAACAGTAAATTACGCGAGTAATGAGTTTATCAGTCAGGCGCTAATTCAGCGCCTGACTGATTTTTACCAGCCTATCTTTTTCTAGCGGTAAACGCATGTATAAAATATTGTGTCTTCTTTGCATTGTTGTTCTTTCCGGGTGTGCCGGACAGCAGCGGGCAACTAACAATTTAGCAAATTCATTAAATACTCAGGGGCCTGAATACGTCCTTGATAAACTGCAGGCAAATGAGCCTGATGATCGCGATATTGCGCAATACCACCTGAATCTCGGTTATCTGCAGTTAATTAACGGCGATTTTAAAAGCGCGATTACGACGCTCTCTTTAGCTAAACGAGAAATGGCCGTGTTAGAGGCTATGTCTGTAAGTGAAACGGCTGCTGCCGGCACCGTTAGTGAAATATATCGAAGCTACAGCGGCTATCCGACTGATCGGGTTTTGATACATAATATGCTGGCACTTAGTTACCTGTTTAATCAGGATATTGATGGTGCCCGAGTTGAGATGCTCCAGGCTGATGTTTCCATGAAAAAACTTGCACAGCGCAAGTCAGTTCGAGGTCAATTAGCCAGTGTGCATTTATTAGCCGGCGTTATTTATGAGCTGCTGGATGAACGCTCTAGTTCGCTAATCAGCTACAAGCATGCTTCAGAACTGTTAAAAGAACGTGGAATAGCACAACCATTAGGTCTAAAAAAAGCTCTATTAAGAATGAGTTATAAGCTGGGAGCAGATGAGCAGTATGCTGCTTACAAAAAACAGTTTCCCGGATTAGCTAAACCTGAGGTGAACGGGGCTAGTCAGCTGTTTACGCTGTATTTTGACGGTGTGGTAAGCAATAAACAGGAAAAAGCGGTTATGGTGCCCAGTCATGATGCCGAGCAGCTGATCCGAATTGCTATGCCGGCTTATCCGCCGCTGAAAAAACGTCCACAGCGGGCTACAATAACTCAGGGAAACCAGCGTCTGACCACACAGTTGATTGAGAATTTAGAAACTTTAGTTCGAGATGATTTAGATGATGAATACCCGTCTATTCTACTGCTGACTACAACGCGTGCGCTGGCAAAATACGAATTGGTTGATAAAGCCAATGAAAAAGACTCTTTAATCGGCCTGCTGGTAAATATTGCAACCCTGGTGACTGAAGTCGCTGATCTGCGCAGCTGGAATATGCTGCCGTCAAATATCCAGTTTGCATATCTGGAAACAACAGAAAATGAAGTACTTATCAACAGTGCTGATAATGTGCAGAAAATTGAACTGCCCAACCGTTCGCAGAATCTAGTGCTGATTAACAGCTTAAGCGAGCAGATATTCCATTATCAACAAAACTAATACAAGAAGGTTATTATGAAAATAAAAATCAATTTAGCTTTGCTTTTCATTTGTGTTTTTCTTAGCGCCTGCGCTTCAACAGAGCAGGATAAACGACCTGCATGGATTGATAATGCGCAGGGCAGTTATGCTGAAAGTGATTATTTAACAGCAGTCGGTCAGGCGTCAAAGCGCGATCGGGCCGGGAAAAACGCTGTTGCTAACCTGGCTGAAATATTCTTTGTAAATGTTAAGGCAGAAACGCACACCTTAACGGAAGCAACAAAAACACAAAGTGCTTTGGGCGTATCTTCAGAAAGTTCGACTAACCTGCAGAGAAGCATTCAGACAGAAACAGACCAGGCGTTAAGCGGTGTTATTATTAAAGAAACCTGGTTAAGCCCGAGTGGTGAGTATTATGCCCTGGCCGTACTCGCTAAGCGTCCGGCAGCTGAAACTTTGTATGAATCAATTATGGAGCTGGATAATTCTATTGCACAGCTGATTGATTACAGTGCTAATACGGCGCCGAATACTATTTTATCAATAAACGCATTACGTAAAGCGCGAGATCAGCAGCTGAGACGCCATATGGCGAATCTGCAGCTCAAGCAGTTAAGCCGCGGCGGTCTGCCGGCAGATATTTCCGGCGCACAAATTGAAAAATTAATTGCTGATAAACTGGCTTCACTGCAGCTGAGTGTTGATGTTGACAGTGCGACCCATAAAAAGACCATACAGTCCGGTTTAGCGGGGTTAGGCGTATCGATTGTTGATAACTCCGATCTTCAGGTAAGTGCAGATCTAGATATCAGCGATCCGGCTCAGCTGGAAGGCTGGTACTGGCTGCGCGGCAGCTATGCACTTTCTCTTTCTGAAAACGGTCAGGTAATCAGTCGTAAACGCTGGCCGGTAAAGGTATCTGCTAAGCAGCAGGAGCAGTTAAATCATCGCCTTCAGGATAATATTAACAGCAAAATAGCAGATTATTTAGTTGAACTGCTCAGTGATACACCATCATTTTAAGCGTAATGACTTTCGAGCTGCTTAATTTTTTTATAAAGTGATTCAACTGCAGGTATCTTTATCTTATATAAAGATGCCTTTTTTAATAGAAATCCACCGATATATTCATTTTCAGTTATTCTCTGGTAAAAGATATCCCTGTTCATTGAAGAGTAATTTTGTGCTGTCTGCTGAATTACCCTATTAATGGTGTTTAATAACTCCTGCTCTACAAAGGGGATCTTTTCAGCATCGGCAATTTGTAAACTATCCCGAATTACCTCTTTAATCTGCTTCTGAAACTTCGCTTGCAGTAATTGGCCGTTATTAATCTGATAAATGGCGGTTAGTGGATTGATCGCTATATTGATAAGCAGTTTCAGCCACAACTTGTGGTTAATATTTTCACACCAGTGAGTATCATCCAATGCTGAATTTAACGATTCTGCAAGCTTGTGCTGTAAGCATGCTGCGGGGTTAAACGGGCCTAAATAGGTAACTCCCCGGCCGGTCTGTTTTATGTTCAAAGGGGCCAGCAGTAAACTCGCATTAGCCGTTGTCGCACATATTATGGGATTATCAGGTAAAAGCGCCTGTACCTGCTCTGCACACCCCATACCGTTATGCATCAGGATAATAACCTGCTGCGGTTTTATGCTTATCAGATGTTTTTGTATTACCTTTTTAACCTGGGTTGCTTTTACGCAGACAAGCAGTGGATCGAGATCGTTTAATAATCCTGTACTGCTGCTGACATTAAACTGATGCTGACTATTTTCCAGATCTAGATAATGAAGTGTTCTTTCTGAACAGGGCTTACGTGTAATAAGGTGAACCTGCTGGCCGATGCGCTGTAAATTTGCCGCCCATAAACAGCCGATTGCACCGGCTCCAATAATCTGCCACATTTTCTTTACCTTAATAATCATTTTGAAGGGCGGATTATAGCTGAAATGGCTGTTTTCTGGTAACTTATGCAGATTATTGCAATCTACTTTAATTTATAGGAATAAAAAATGCCTTCATTTGATATTGTTTCAGAAATCGATATGGCTGAAGTTAAAAATGCCGTTGATAATGCTAACCGTGAATTAGACACGCGTTTTGATTTTCGTGGTGTAAAAGCGAGTTTTTCGATCACGAATGACGCGGCTAAATTATCTGCTGAACATGATTCCCAGCTAAGACAACTTGCGGATATGCTTCGTACTAATCTAATAAAGCGTGGTATTGATGCACGTGCAATGTCTCTGGAAACACCAAGCAGCAGTGGTAAAACATGGACGCAAGCGGTTAAATTTAAAGAAGGGGTGGACCAGCCTACTTCGAAGAAATTAATCAAACTGATTAAAGATAAGAAATTAAAAGTGCAGGTTGCTGTTCAAGGTGAACAATTACGTGTTACCGGTAAAAAACGTGATGATCTGCAGGCGGTAATGGCGCTAATAAAAGGAAGTGATCTGGATCAGGCATTCCAGTTTAATAATTTCCGTGACTAATTAAATATTTAAAGCAGCTTTGTTACGCATATTAACAAAGCTGTTTTTTATTAAAAGTCTAATTACCAGATTAGATCATCAGGTACAGCAAATTCTGCATAGGGATCATCTTCCTCAACTTCTGATATTTCCACTTTTTCGTGTAAAGCGACTAAAACTGACGGATCAATTTCGGCAAGTTTAGCGGCTGCTTCTTTATTGATCAGATAAAATTCTTCGTTTAAAACACAAATAGCTAATAGGCCTTTTATTAAACCCTGCTGGGTCTGCTCATTAACTGCGATACGTTTTACTTTGTTGTCGTAAGTAAAGTGGTAGTCAACTTCACCTTGATAGTTTTTCTCACAATGCTGGGCAATCATCTGAATCAGTTTACCGTGTGCAGATCGGGCATCCAGTTCAGCCTGGGTCTGCTGGTTCTTTTCTAAATCCTGTTTTTTCTGCAGCTCTTTCTGCTCATTGATCTTTATCTGCACATCTGAAACTTCGACCGACCCTTTTTTCTTTTTCTGTTTGGCTTTACGGCGCTTTTCTGTTTGTGCCTGTTTTGCTTTCTGTTTATTGATCAGTCCTGATTTCATCAGCTGGTCTTGTAATGAAGCCATATCGTTATACCTTTGTTAAATTATTTTATGAACTTGAGATATTTTACCACATTATTTTTATACAAAAATCGACTTTTTTATAAAAGAGATTAAGCTCTAAGTAACTAAAAGAAAAAGGGGATTTTATGAATAATCTACAAGTCGAACATTGCATGCTTGGAAAAAGTATTTTTTTTAAGAAAGACATGACCATAGAGACTGCAGTTGAAAAGTTACTTGCAGACAAACATATCGGCGGACCGGTTGTTGATGATATCGGCCGGGTAATCGGCTGGCTCTCTGAACAGGATTGTCTGGCAAAAATGCTTGAGGCGAGTTATTACTGTGAATTAGTCGCGTTAGTGGAAGATGTTATGGTTAAAGAACCGTTAACTGTGCCCGGAACAATGAGTATTGTCGATTTAGCGCAAAAAATGATCGTTGATAAACCTAAAATTTATCCAGTGGTGAATGAAGAGAATATTTTTTTAGGTCTAATTGCCCGTAAAGACGTTTTAGCCGCTATGACTAAACAGATCGCTAAGGTCTGCTAAAAGACGGCATAACCAGTGTATCGGCTGGTTATGCCTTTATAGGCTGAGCAGCTGTTTCTGCCAGCACGCCGGTGAGATAACAGCATCTCGATACTGTTCCAACTGTATTATAAAATTCTCTCTGCTGTTTTCCTGCACACCTAAGCTTTGTAAATGTTCGGTCATCATCTGACAGTCAATAACCTTTCCGCCGTATTCTGCAAAATGTGCACACAGTGCCGCAAAAGCGATTTTTGAAGCGTTACTTGCCCTATGAAACATCGATTCTCCACAAAAAACAGAGCCGACACAAACGCCGTATAACCCCCCCACAAGTATCCCTTCACACCACACTTCAATGGAATGTGCATGGCCTCTGCGATGCAGGTTTTTATAAGCATCAATCATAGCTGCTGTGATCCACGTTTCAGTTTGTGCTGCGCGGGGTAAAGAGCAGGCATGGATAACATCGTCAAAAGCCTGGTTAACGGATATCTGAAAGGTTTTCCTGGTAATAAGTTTTTTTAGGCTTTTACTGATATACGGATGCTCTGGGTTTATTGAGGCCCGCATTTTAGGACTCCACCATAAAAGCGGCTGTCCTTCGCTGAACCACGGAAAAACGGCATGTCGATAAGCTTCAATTAAGCGTTCACAGCTTAGATCTCCACCCATTGCTAATAAACCGTCAGGTTCGCTTAATGCCAGCTCTACGTTTGGAAAGTCGAGGCCTTCAGGGGATAGTGAGGTAATGTAAATAGTCATCAGAACATTTCAGATACAAAAAAGCCAGTGTAAACACTGGCTTAATTAATACAATCAATTTATATAATTAGTTGCAGCGGTCATTAACATGATCAAAAGTCAGATCTACTTCACCGGTATACAGCTGACGAGGACGGCCGATACGCTGACCCGGCTGTTCGAACATCTCTTTCCAGTGTGATACCCAGCCGACGGTACGGGCAATAGCAAAGATAACGGTAAACATTGAACGAGGAATACCCATGGCCTGCAGTACAATGCCCGAATAGAAATCAACGTTAGGGTATAGTTTTTTCTCGATAAAGTACGGATCTTCAAGTGCAATGCGCTCAAGCTCCATTGCCACATCAAGAAGCGGATCTTTAAGTCTCAATTCGTTTAATACTTCATGGCATGTTTTGCGCATAACGGTTGCACGGGGATCGTGGTTTTTATAAACGCGGTGACCGAAGCCCATTAAACGGAACGGATCATTTTTGTCTTTTGCCCGGGCGATAAACTCGGGAATACGATCAACGGTGCCGATCTCTTCCAGCATGACTAAACAGGCTTCATTTGCACCGCCGTGAGCAGGACCCCATAAAGAAGCAATACCGGCTGCAATGCAGGCAAATGGATTCGCACCTGATGAGCCCGCTAAACGGACCGTGGATGTTGATGCATTCTGCTCATGATCGGCATGCAGAATAAAGATTTTATCCATTGCACGGTCAAGTACCGGATTTACTTTATATTCTTCACAGGGAACGGCAAACATCATTTTTAAGAAGTTGCCGGCATAAGAAAGGCTGTTATCAGGGTAGACGAAAGGCTGACCATGTGAATATTTGTAGCTCATTGCCGCAAGTGTCGGCATTTTTGAAATCAGGCGGTAAGCAGCAATTTCCCGGTGCTCGGGATTGCTGATATCTAAGGAGTCATGATAGAAGGCTGATAGTGCCCCGACAACTCCAACCATAATAGCCATAGGATGAGAATCTCGACGGAATCCTGAATAAAGTTTGGCTAATTGCTCATGGATCATTGTGTGGTGCAGAACGACGTGGTGAAATTTATCAAACTGCTCTTTGTCTGGTAATTCACTATTTAATAACAGGTAGCAGACTTCAAGATAATCGGATTTTTCAGCAAGCTGATCAATAGGGTAACCACGATGTAAGAGAATTCCTTTATCACCGTCAATGTAAGTAATCGCGGATTCGCATGATGCTGTCGCAAGAAATCCCGGGTCGTACGTGAAGTAACCTGTTTTACCTAAGCTACTGATATCAATCACATCATTACCCGCTGTTCCTTTTTTAATTGGCAGCTCTATAGGCTCTTGCCCTGGCAATTGAAGTATTGCTTTTTGCTCCGACATTTGATTCTCCCTTACTTTTTTAGATATACGTGAGTTTCACTGCATATATTTTTACAGGCTAAATTTCAGCTTGTCAATTTTAACATCTCAACTTTGAGAAGTGACAAAAAGCAGTTAAACGGGTAAAAAAGTCTCAACAGAGGATGATTTAAAAGTAACCAAAGGTGATCTATAACGTGTTGATAATAGCCCGGATTAACTGTCTCTGAGCGGATGCAGTAAATCTGTAATATTTGTCACATAATTGCTTTTCTGTTGTGTTTACAGCGCAAATAACAGGTGTATTAATGTCACATTGCTTTAACATTATGCTAACAATGACAACGGTTAAGTAATCCCTACTTATTGGCTAACAAAAAGAGATAAATTGTGCGTAAAGACAGACCTAAAAATTTAGACCTGGCAACGGTCAAATTTCCCGTAACCGCAACTGCATCAATTCTGCACCGTGTATCCGGGATCATCGTATTTATTGCCCTGGCAATATTTTTAACACTTTTAAATTGTTCATTAGCATCAGAGCAGGATTTTCAACGAGTGCTTGGTTATTTTGATAATTTCCTGTTTGAATTTGTAATGTGGGGCGCTTTAACGGGTCTTGCTTACCATGCTGTATTTGGTGTACGTCATATGATTCAAGACCTGGGTTTCTGGGAAGAGTTAGACAGTGCATCAGTCAGTGCAAAAATCGGATTTATAGTAACAGCTGTATTGTCTGTTTTAGCGGGGATTTTAGTATGGTAAAAATTGCAGGCACTTTTGGTAGAAGCGGTGTTCATGACTACATTTTATTACGTGCAAGTGCGATTGTGCTGCTTGCCTATATTCTCTATTTTGTTGGTTTTATTGCTTCAGCAGATTTAACATATGCTGTATGGACAGGGTTCTTCTCATTAACACTAACAAAAGTTTTCTCCTTATTTGCACTGATTGCCATGCTGGTTCATGCCTGGATCGGCATCTGGCAGGTGTTAACTGATTACGTGAAAAACACGCTGGTACGTGGTTTTTTACAGTTCTCATTAACTTCGGCTGCATTTATCTATGTTATTTCTGGTTTCGTAATTTTGTGGGGTGTTTAAGGTGAGTCTACCTATTCGTGAATTTGATGCGATTGTGATTGGTGCCGGCGGTGCAGGTATGCGTGCTGCACTTTCTATTTCTCAAGAAGGCAAAAGTTGTGCCTTGATTACTAAAGTTTTTCCAACGCGCTCTCATACTGTTTCTGCTCAAGGCGGCATTACAGTCGCTCTGGGTAATGCCCATGAGGATGACTGGCAGTGGCATATGTACGATACCGTTAAAGGCTCTGATTATATCGGTGACCAGGATGCGATTGAATATATGTGTAAAACCGGTCCTGAAGTGGTACGTGAACTTGAAAATATGGGGCTGCCTTTTTCCCGTTTTGAAGACGGCAGTGTTTATCAGCGTCCTTTCGGCGGCCAGTCTAAAGCATTTGGCGGTGAGCAGGCTTCTCGTACAGCAGCTGCCGCTGACCGTACAGGTCATGCTCTATTACATACGCTTTATCAGCAGAATGTTAAAAATAAAACCACTATTTTTTCTGAGTGGTATGCACTTGATTTAGTGAAAAATGACGACGGTGATGTTGTCGGCTGTACTGCTGTTGATATTGAATCCGGTGAAGTAGTGATGTTTAAAGCGCAGGCTACGGTTTTAGCAACCGGCGGTTCCGGCCGAATTTATGCGTCAACTACTAATGCGCATATCAATACCGGCGACGGTGTAGGTATGGCACTGCGTGCCGGTGTTCCTGTACAGGATATGGAAATGTGGCAGTTTCACCCGACCGGTATTGCCGGAGCGGGTGTTTTAGTGACGGAAGGCTGCCGTGGTGAAGGCGGCTACCTGTTAAACAAAGACGGCGAACGTTTTATGGAGCGTTATGCACCGAATGCCAAAGATTTAGCCGGTCGTGATGTAGTCGCGCGTTCAATTATGATTGAAATTCGTGAAGGGCGCGGCTGTGAAGGTCCCTGGGGCACGCATATTAAACTTAAACTGGATCATTTAGGTGAAGATGTTCTGGAGTCTCGTTTACCGGGAATCTGTGAATTGTCGCGAACCTTTGCCCATGTTGATCCGGTAAAAGAGCCGATTCCAATTATTCCAACTTGCCATTATATGATGGGCGGCGTACCGACAACGGTTAACGGTCAGGTGTTAAAACTTGATGAAAACGGTAAAGATGTCGAGGTTAAAGGTTTATTTGCCGTAGGTGAAATTGCCAGCGTGTCAGTACACGGCGCTAATCGTTTAGGCGGTAACTCGCTGCTGGATTTAGTGGTGTTTGGTCGTGCTGCCGGTAAACATTTAGGTAAAGTATTAACTGAAGAAAACACTCTAAAAGAGCCGACTCAGGAAAATATGGATGCGGCGCTTGCGCGCTTTAACCGTTGGGAAAAAGGCGACGGAACAGAGTGTCCGACACAAATTCGTAAAGATCTGCAGGACTGCATGCAGCGTAATTTCTCGGTATTTAGAGAAGGTGAAGCGATGGCTGAAGGCCTGGCTGAACTTAAAGTATTACGTGCGCGTCTGCAAAATGCCAAATTAGATGATAAGAGCAGTGAATTTAATACCAACCGTATTGAATGTTTAGAGTTGGATAATCTGATGGAAACTGCATTCTCAACTGCTATGGCGGCCAACTTCAGAACAGAAAGTCGTGGTGCACACAGCCGCTTTGATTTCCCTGATCGTGATGATGCCAACTGGCTGCACCATAGTATCTTTAATCCTGAAACAGAAAGTATGTGTAAACGTGATGTCAATATGGCACCAGTGCTACGTGAAGCTTTCCCGCCTAAAGCACGTGTTTACTAAGAAGGTTACCTGTTATGAATGTTACATTTTCTGTCTATCGTTATAACCCCGATGTTGATAATGCACCTTATATGCAAGATATGTCTTTAGATGTTCCAGAAGGCTCGGACATGATGGTGCTGGATGCATTAATCGCATTAAAAGAAACTGACTCTACACTGTCGTTCCGCCGCTCATGCCGCGAAGGTGTATGTGGATCCGATGGTTTAAATATCAACGGTAAGAACGGCTTAGCTTGTATTACGCCGCTGTCTGATTTATTGTCAAAAGGCAAGATAGTGTTACGGCCGCTGCCGGGGTTACCGGTAGTTCGTGATCTGGTTATCGATATGACGCAGTTTTATACTCAGTATGAAAAAATTAAGCCATATTTAATTACAGACGACAGGAAACCGCCTGCTGGTGAATTTAAACAGTCACCTGAGGAAAGAGAAAAGCTTGACGGTTTATATGAGTGTATTTTATGTGCCTGCTGCTCAACCTCTTGTCCGTCATTCTGGTGGAATCCGGATAAATTTATCGGGCCTGCCGGTTTATTAGCTGCCTATCGTTTCCTTATTGACAGTCGTGACAGTGCTACCGAAGAGCGCTTATCTAATTTAGATGATGCTTTTAGCGTATTCCGTTGTCACGGTATTATGAATTGTGTCAGTGTTTGTCCAAAAGGATTAAACCCGACCAAGGCTATTGGTAAAATTAAATCAATGCTGCTGCAGCGTGCGATTTAATTCTTAGATCAAATTACAACAAGCTAAAAAGAATACTAAGGAATTTTAATGCCGACGAATGTTATGCAAACATGGTTAGCCTCATCTCACTTTTCTGGGGCAAATTCTACCTACATCGAAGATCTTTATGAATTATACCTGGAAGACCCGCTTGCTGTTGATGCCAACTGGCGTGAAGTGTTTGATGAACTGCCGCAGGTAAGTGAGCAGCCTGAAGAAGCACACTCTGTTATCCGTGAACAGATGAAACATGCCGCTAAAGCGCCCAAATGTTTTACGCCGCCGCAGGGGGCTGTGCACAACGATGCTAAACAGGTGAAAGTACTGCAGCTGATCGGTTCATACCGTAACCGTGGTCATGAAGTTGCTGCACTTGATCCTCTTGGTTTGATCAAGCATGAAAGTATAAAAGATTTAGACCCCTTTTATCATGACCTGGAAGGTTCGGATCTTGATGCCAGTTTTAATGTCGGTTCTTATGCAGCCAGTAATGAAACCATGATATTACGGGATCTAGTCGCATCACTTAAACGTACCTACTGCGGCTCAATTGGTGCTGAGTACATGCATATCACCAATACTGAAGAGAAACGCTGGCTGCAGAATCGTATTGAATCCTGCGAAAGTAAACCTTCCTTCAGTGAAGAAGCTAAAAACCGTTTCCTGGAAGAGTTAACGGCAGCCGAAGGACTGGAACGTTATATCGGTTCCAAATTCCCGGGGGCTAAACGTTTCTCTTTAGAGGGCGGCGATTCATTTGTGCCAATGCTTAAAGAGTTAATCCGCCGTGCGGGCGAACAGGGCGCGCAGGAAGTGGTACTAGGCATGGCTCACCGCGGCCGTCTTAATGTACTGGTTAATGTTCTGGGTAAAAAACCAAATCGTTTATTTGATGAATTCGCAGGAAAGCATGGTGAAGTTAACGGTTCCAGTGATGTGAAATACCATCAGGGTTTCAGCAGCGACTTTAAAACGCCTAAAGGTAATGTGCATTTATCATTAGCCTTTAATCCGTCACATTTAGAGATTGTTAATCCCGTTGTTCTAGGTTCAGTACGCGCCCGTCAGGAGCGTTTACAAAGTATCGGAGAAAGTGTGCTGCCGATTACGGTACACGGAGACTCTGCGATTGCCGGTCAGGGTATAGTGCAGGAGACATTTAATATGTCGCAGGCACGTGCATTCAAAGTATCCGGCACCGTCCGTATTGTTATTAATAACCAGATCGGTTTCACTACCTCAAATCCGGAAGATACACGCTCAACACGTTACTGTACTGATATTGCAAAAATGGTACAGGCGCCGATTTTCCATGTTAATGCAGATGATCCTGAAGCGGTTATTTTAGCCTCGCAGATTGCGTTAGATTTCCGTAACACATTCAAGCGCGATGTAGTGATTGACCTGGTATGTTACCGTCGTCACGGCCATAATGAGGCCGACGAGCCGAATGCAACACAACCATTGATGTATCAAAAGATTAAAAAGCATGCCACACCGCGTGAAATCTACGTAGAACAGCTCGAAAGTGAAGGTGTTATCAGTGCTGGATACGGTAAGCAGTTAGTTTCTGATTATCGTGACGCATTAGATAACGGTGAGTGTGTGGTAAAAGAGTGGCAGGCAATGAAGCGTCATTCTGTTGACTGGTCTCCCTACCTTAAACATGACTGGGATGCTCCCTATGAGCCGCAGTTCTCTAAACAACGTTTAGTGGAGCTGGGAGAATCAATCAGCCAGTACCCGGAGACTTATGAGCAGCACTCACGGGTGAAAAAGATCTATGCAGACCGTCTGCTGATGGCCCGCAGTGAAAAACTCTGTGACTGGGGATTTGCTGAAAATCTCGCTTATGCAACACTGCTGGATTCTAAATATAATATTCGTTTAGTCGGGCAGGATTCTGGGCGTGGTACTTTCTTCCATCGTCATGCGGTTTTACATGAGCAGAAAGAAGGTGAGCAGTATGTACCGCTGAAAAATATTGCTGAACAACAGGGGCATTTTGATGTTTATGATTCAGTACTGTCGGAAGCTGCTGTATTAGCTTTTGAATACGGCTACTCAACAGCCGCTCCGAAAGGTTTATGTATCTGGGAAGCGCAGTTTGGTGATTTTGCCAATGGAGCACAGGTGGTCTTTGATCAGTTTCTGTCTTCAGGTGAGCAGAAGTGGGGACGCATGTGCGGCCTGACGGTTATGCTTCCACATGGTTATGAAGGGCAGGGACCGGAGCATTCATCGGCTCGTTTAGAGCGTTATCTGCAGCTGTGTGCTGAGCATAATATGCAGGTTTGTGTACCTTCAACCCCGGCACAGGTTTTTCATATGCTTCGCCGTCAGGTAATTCGTTCAATGCGCCGTCCGTTAATTGTTATGTCGCCTAAATCATTACTGCGCCATCCGATGGCGGTGTCGAGCATGGATGAACTTTCATCGGGCACTTTCCAGAACGCCATCGCAGAGGTTGACGAGCAGGATGCGAAGGGCGTTAACCGTGTGGTTTTATGCAGCGGTAAAGTGTATTACGAGCTGTTAGACAAGCGCCGTAAAGAAGATCTGACTAATGTCGCAATTATTCGTATTGAGCAGCTGTATCCGTTCCCGACTAACGAAGTGAGTGATATTTTAGAAGACTACATGCATGTAAAAGATTTTATCTGGTGTCAGGAAGAGCCTCAGAATCAGGGCGCCTGGTACTGTAGTCAGCATCATTTCCGCAGTGTACTGCCAGAACCCGCTAAATTACATTATGCCGGACGCGCAGCTTCAGCATCAACTGCTGTTGGTTATATGTCTCTGCACGTTAAGCAGCAGAAAGCTTTAGTAAATGAAGCGCTTGGTTTTGAAGAGCCTCAATAAAATTACAACAAGTTTAGTTACAACCCGATTTTAGTTTAAAGAATTTTACAGTAGGAAGCGTTAATTATGATTGAAATATTAGTTCCAGTACTTCCAGAGTCAGTAGCGGATGCAACCGTTGCAACATGGCATAAACAACCAGGTGATTTTGTTGAACGTGACGAAGTGCTTGTTGAAATTGAAACTGACAAAGTAGTTTTAGAAGTTCCCGCTACGGCATCAGGTATCTTAGATAAAATTGTCGAAGATGAGGGGGCAACTGTACTTTCACAGCAGGTCTTAGGAAAACTAAAAGAGGGAGCGGCTGCTCCTGTAAAAGAGCCGGAAATTGAAGTTGAGACGCGTGCAACGCTTGCTGATGCAAGTCCTTCTGTACGTCGTTTAATGTTAGAAGAAGATATTCAGGCTCGTGATATTAAAGGCTCAGGTAAAGGCGGTTTAATAACACGTGAAGATGTTGATAAACATAGAGAGCTTAAAAATAAGGATGCAACTGAAGCTAAGGTGGATATTGTTGCCGCTGTTGCCGCGCGCAGTGAAAAACGTGTGGCAATGACGCGTTTACGTAAACGTGTTGCCGAGCGTCTGCTGGAAGCTAAAAATTCTACTGCCATGCTGACTACGTTTAACGAAGTGAATATGAAACCGATTATGGATCTGCGTAAGCAGTATCAGGAAGTCTTCGAGAAAAAACACGGTATTCGCTTAGGCTTTATGTCGTTTTATATTAAAGCAGTAACTGAAGCGCTGAAGCGTTTTCCGGAAGTAAATGCAGCGATTGACGGTGACGAGATTGTTTATCATAACTTCTTTGATGTCAGTATTGCGGTTTCGACCCCTCGTGGTCTGGTAACACCAGTATTACGTGATACTGATACATTAAGTGTTGCTGAAATTGAAAAAGGCATTAAAGCATTAGCGATTAAAGGCCGTGACGGCAAATTAACTGTTGATGAAATGATGGGTGGTAACTTTACCGTAACAAACGGCGGTGTATTTGGTTCTCTATTATCGACCCCTATTATCAATCCTCCGCAGGCCGCCATCTTAGGCATGCATAAAATCCAGGACCGCCCTATGGCGGTTGACGGTAAGGTTGAAATTTTACCTATGATGTACCTGGCGCTTTCTTATGACCATCGTTTAATTGACGGCAAAGAGTCAGTGAGTTTCTTAGTAACAATCAAAGAATTGCTTGAAGATCCGACACGCTTACTGCTGGATGTTTAAGGGATAACGTTAACCTGTTGTTAATTTAAAACTATTATTTAACAACAGGTTGAACGTGTGAGTAGTATTGTTTCATCACCTCTGCCTAGTTAATATGGGCATTATGTTTAACCAAACAAATGGATAAAAATCATGAATTTGCATGAATATCAGGCAAAACAGTTGTTCACAGAGTATGGCTTACCTGTACCACAGGGCATTGCCTGTGATAGCGCAGAACAAGCAGTCAATGCGGCGTCTCAGTTAGGCGGAGACAAATGGGTGATTAAATGTCAGGTGCATGCCGGCGGCCGTGGTAAGGCGGGCGGTGTAGAGCTTGTGAAATCAAAAGAAGGCTTACGCGATTTTGCACATAAATGGTTAGGCAAAAACTTAGTAACTTATCAGACTGATGCAAACGGTCAGCCGGTTAATAAACTGCTGGTTGAAAGCTGCAGTGATATTGCTAATGAACTTTATTTAGGCGCAGTTGTAGACAGAGCGTCGCAGCGTGTTATTTTCATGGCTTCCACGGAAGGCGGTGTGGAAATTGAAAAAGTTGCACAAGATACGCCTGAGCTGATTCATCAGGCAATTATTGATCCGCTGGTAGGCGCTCAGGCATATCAGGGACGTGAGCTCGCTTTTAAACTTGGACTTTCAGGTAAACAGGTTGGTCAGTTTACAAAAATATTTTTAGGGCTTTCAGCAATTTTTCATGAGAAAGATTTAGCACTTCTGGAAATCAACCCGCTGGTTGTTACTGCACAGGATGATTTAATCTGTTTAGACGGCAAAATCAGCATCGACTCAAACGCAATGTACCGTCAGAAAGTACTTCATGAAATGAATGATGCAACGCAAGATGACGCACGTGAAGTACATGCTGCGCAGTGGGAACTAAACTATGTTGCACTTGATGGAAACATCGGCTGTATGGTTAACGGTGCTGGCCTGGCAATGGGTACAATGGATATCGTGCAGCTGCACGGCGGCAAGCCGGCTAACTTTCTTGATGTAGGAGGTGGTGCAACCAAAGAGCGTGTTACTGAAGCATTCAAAATTATCCTTTCTGACGATAAAGTTGAAGCTGTTTTAGTTAATATCTTCGGTGGTATTGTTCGTTGTGATCTAATCGCAGACGGTGTTATCGGCGCAGTTGAAGAAGTAGGCGTATCAGTTCCGGTTATCGTTCGTTTAGAAGGTAATAACGCAGAGTTAGGCCGTGCAAAACTTGCTGAATCAGGCCTGAACATTATTGCGGCGGCTTCGCTTAGCGATGCGGCAGAGCAGTCAGTTAAAGCAGTAGGTGGCAAATAATGAGCATTTTAATTAATAAAGATACAAAAGTAATTTGTCAGGGTTTCACCGGCGGGCAGGGCACATTCCACTCAGAACAGGCGATTGAATACGGTACACAAATGGTCGGCGGTGTATCGCCGGGTAAAGGCGGTCAAGTTCACCTTGGCCTTCCTGTATTTAACACTGTACGTGATGCAGTGCAGGCAACGGGCGCAACGGCAACGGTTATCTACGTACCGGCACCATTTTGTAAAGATGCAATATTAGAAGCAATAGATGCGGGTATCAAACTGATCGTGACTATTACCGAAGGCATTCCGACACTGGACCTGCTTGAAGTTAAAGTTAAATTAGACCAGTCTGGTGTTGTGATGGTTGGCCCTAACTGCCCGGGTGTTATCACTCCTGATGAATGTAAGATTGGGATTATGCCGGGGCATATTCATAAAAAAGGTAAAGTCGGTATTGTATCCCGCTCTGGTACATTAACTTACGAAGCAGTTAAACAGACAACCGACGAAGGTTTTGGCCAGTCTACCTGCGTCGGCATCGGCGGTGACCCTATCCCGGGTTCAAGCTTTATTGATATTCTTGCATTATTCCAGGACGATCCGGAAACTGAAGCGATCGTAATGATTGGTGAGATCGGCGGTACTGCGGAAGAAGAAGCTGCTGCATTTATTAAAGCAAACGTGACCAAACCTGTTGTATCTTACATTGCTGGTGTAACTGCACCTGCAGGTAAGCGCATGGGTCATGCTGGTGCTATTATCGCTGGTGGTAAAGGTACTGCTGAAGATAAATTTAAAGCACTGGAAGATGCGGGTGTGAAAACGACTAAATCTTTAGCTGAAATTGGTAAAGCATTGCGTGAAGTAACCGGCTGGTAGTTTTTTGCCTACAAGACTAAATATACAAGCCTCGTTTTAACGGGGCTTTTTTGTGGCTGTAGGTGTTGTTTATAAGCCAGCATGGTGCTGTCATCTTCCGGTGCTATTATCGCTGGTGGTAAAGGTACTGCTGAAGATAAATTTAAAGCACTGGAAGATGCGGGTCTGAAAAGAACTAAATCTCTAGCTGAAATCGGTAAAGCGCTATGTTAAGTACATGGGGAAGTAACCGGCTGGTAGTTTTTTGCCTACAAGACTAAATATACAAGCCTCGTTTTAACGGGGCTTTTTTGTGGCTGTAGGTGTTGTTTATAAACCAGTATGGGTCTGTCATCTTCCGGTGCTATTATCGCTGGTGGTAAAGGTACTGCTGAAGATAAATTTAAAGCATTAGAAGATGCGGGTCTGAAAAGAACTAAATCTTTAGCTGAAATCGGCAAAGCACTATGTTTAATGCATGGGGGAAGTAACCGGCTGGTAATTCTCTGCTTAATGCTGGAGTAAGAGCCTCTAAATCTTTAGCTGAAATTGGCAAAGCACTAAGTTAAGTACCCTGCAAGTTAATGCATGGTAAAGGACTTAAATATTTTCAAAGAAAACCTCTAAACGTAGTGTTACTGCAGCTTCTTTTTCCCGGTTGCTGTCATGCTCTTTAGGCCAGTTTATTTCCGGGGTGAATTCATAAAAGAACCATTTTCGCAGGATGTTATGCCTGTATGTCACTGATAAGTGGCTGTTGCTGATAAAGTGATGAGGCTTGTCATGTGCGGTCATACTCGCTTTATAACTGAGGGCCTGTTTTCTGGAAATATATTGATAGAGTGTCAATCCAGAACCGAGTTCAAAATGTTCAACATCATTTTCGTATTTAAAGTAATTGGACCAGCGCAATAAAAATATCGGATTAAATGAATGTTCAACATCCAGTTCCGTTACTTCACCTGTTACTTTTTTCTTCTGGTAGACTCGCTGCGTAAAGTTCCCGACAGTCTGTTCAGTAAAAGGGTAGCTGTAACGATAGCGGGCTTCAATGCTTGGCCTTAGCGATACCTTCACATTAAAACTACTGCGCCCTTTAGCATACCAGTCATAACGTAAGCCGAGTGTGCTGTTGGCCGTTTCACTGTTATTGGGAAATAAGTTGGTAAGATGGTCTTCTGCATCAGATTCAAATACAACTTTTAGTTTGCGGCTGCCTTTAGGAAGATGAAAGCGCGCTTTTAACTGCGTATCATATTCAAAGCCCTCTGATTCAACTAACTTAAAGTCGTTGTACCAGCGAACCATAGTGCCTGCACGTGCATCTTCTGTAAATCTGTCATCTACAAAAAATTCATCAAACCATAATGCGGGCTGACAAAATTTTCTATTTAGATAGTTGTAGGCTTGATCAACTAATTCACTTTCTGATGTTTGACTGAAACAGGGGTCATCTTTCTCTTCTTCGGCGAACAGAGCTGGGCAGAAAAGAGATAAAAATATAAGGGGGAAAATAAATTTATACAAGTGATCCTTCACTTCTTAGCTGATTAACTATCTGAATATCCTAGTTAATTCAGTATAGCAGCAGGTTCTATTTAAACAAGCTACTTATACCCGTTAGATTTTTACCTTCACGGCTAGAATCTGTTTACTTCAAGACTTGCTGATTTATTGCAGCTTGAATGATAACGGGTATATACCCAAACTATTTCAAGATAGATCTTTGAGTCGTTTGGGTATAGATAATTATTTTTCTTCTAAATCGTCTTCATCTTCGTCAGCTTCAAAAAATGCAGCTTGTTTTTCTTCATATAAAGCCGCTGCTGCTTCTTTTTCTGCTAAAGCTTTCGCCGCTAATTCATTTCGAACTGTACGTTTTTCAGCTTTACGTTTATTACCCGCTTGTAAAGCTTCAATACAGTCTGCTAGTTGTTTTTTAGCCCATTGTTGTGCTAGTTCTTCGCTTTCAAACCCTTTTTTCTGTTTTGATACAGTGGTTCTACGCGCGCTAACTCGGCGTGTGATTTCTGCATTCCACTTTTCGCCGTCTTGTTTAATGCTGTAATCAAATTTATTTTCTTGTGCCATTTTTGTTGTTTTCCTAGTGCTTAATTAATTATTATTTTTCTGTTTATCTGCGTAAACCCGGCTGATCTTTCAAAAAATAAACAGTATGCGCGGATTTTAACATGAAAGGGCTTTTATCCGCAGGTTTAAATTTGTTGTGACAGATTGTATTTTTACTTTAGTCCTGCCTTGCCGTTATTAATTTTTTTTCAACGTCGGCCAGGTAAAGGTATCGTCATTATTATGATCACTTTTACTGTCTTTTTTATGACCTGTGTTTTTTTGTTTGTACTGCTCGGCATCAGCTCTTTTACGTTCGATTGCGCCTCTGATTAGTTTAGTCGCGGCCGGATGATCGCTGCAGAAGGTTTTCAAATATAAAATCTCGACTTTACTGCGTGCCCATGGGGTTTGACGCAAAAATTTGAGGCTGGATTTAAGTCTGGGCTTATTAATAAAGCAGTTAATATTAAGTAACTCTCCCATCTCTTTCCAGCCTAACTTGGCTTCCAGGTCGGTTAGTATCTTTTCTAGTTTTACACCATGCAGGGGATCGTTACTGTTATTCATTTTCTTGCCTGAAATTAAAAAAGGGGATTGTACAAGTTTAACTGAGAATAGTGAATGATTTGCGTAGTTAATATAGTTAAGGTAATAACAGTATGCCTCCTAAGCGCCACGCTGTATAAAAATGTAATCAGTATTCAAGTTGTTATATCAAAAAACAGACTAAACTTTTATGACCGTTCAGAACAATTACGATTATGTTGGTTTTTATTAAGGGAATAGACATGAAGCCAGTTTATGATGTGATACAAATTCAAGCGCCGAGTCTTAAAAATAACCGTCTTGGTGACAGTATTGTTCGTGATGTATTAGTACTGCTGCCCGACAGTTATGCCCATAATAGGGATAAATACTATCCGGTGATCTATTTACTGCATGGTTTCGGGGAGAGTGCCGAAAGGTGGTTTTCCGATACGCTTCCAGATCCGACACTACACTTAACCTCCAGGCAGCTGAATATTCAGGGAGAAATAGGGGAAATGATTTATGTCTTACCGGATAACGGATGTCGATTTACCTGTGCGGGTTACAATAATAATGATATTCAAGGTAACTGGTTAGATTATATCTGTTTTGATTTAACACGTGAGATTGAGAGCCGGTTTAGGTGTTTAAAGGGGGCTGAAAATAGAGCTTTAATAGGGCACAGCTCCGGCGGGGATGCAGTATTGCGCTTAGCACTAAAAAAACCGGGGTATTTTTCCACTTTTTTCGCCATGAGCTGCTCCCAGTTGTATGCCGGAAACAATGACTGGCTGGTGGAGCTGTACACTAGTCATTTTGAACAGTTAATAAGAGTGCAGCAGGGTAAACAGTCGGTTGAATCATTAGATATTTATGCTCACCTGCTGGTTAATCTTGCGCAGCAGGCTCTACCGGATGCTGCAAGTCCGCCGTTATATATTCAGCTGCCCATTAATGAGGAAGACTGGCATAAGTTTACCCCGCTTTACGGACTTAACTTATTTGAGCAGTATAGTCAGAACCTTAGCGGGATTAATCTGGCAATGGATGCCGGATTTCATGATTTATGTTTTAATAAGACAAAGTCTTTTGCGCAGTTATTGAAAGATAAACATATTAATATTGACTGGTTTGAGTTTGACGGAGGGCATGTTGATCATATGGGGGAAAATTTGAATTATGTGCTGCCGTGGGTGTGGCGTAGTTTGAATCAAAATAAGAGTTAGTTATTAGAAAGTGTAAAGATGATTGCATCTAATAATATAGTTCGGATATCTTATTGGACTTAATTCCCTATTGAGTCTCAAATATGAAACTATATACTTATCCGTTAAGCGCACTGCTGCTTGCAAGCCCAAGTCTTTTTGCAAAGGATTTTTCTGGGCATCGTGTTGGGATTGGTATGGTTGACAGTGGTTATCTGCCAAAAAATGTGGTGCTGGTTGAATATGGTTACGAATTTAACCGTATCATCGGTGTGAATATTTCCGGCAGTAGTTATGAAGAAGACTATTATCAAGACTGGTTAAAGTATGACGGAACTTATGCAAGAATCTCCTCCGATATTGGTTATACATTTGATTTTAACGGCTGGGATTTAAAGCCTTATGCATTAATCGGAATGATTCATCTTAGTGAATCAAATACATTATCAAATTCTTCAACAACTGAGATGCAGTATGGCGGCGGCATTCGGGCAACATTAGATTTTGGGGGGTATGTCGACTTAGCTTTTAAAGCTATGGATCTTCAAGATAGAGACGGCAATGAGTCATCACTGACAATTGGTTATAAGTTTTAAGTGTTTCTGTCGGTTTTGATGGATTTGTAATCACTTGAACTCTTTTAGTAAATTAATTCTCTTTAACTGCTTGTGATCCAAGAAAAATTCTATACAATTCACTGCACTTATCTGAGAGTATACAGATAACCGCCCGGGTGGTGGAATTGGTAGACACAAGGGATTTAAAATCCCTCGCTTTCTGAGCGTGACGGTTCAAGTCCGTCTCCGGGCACCAATTCGAAAAAAAGCTTCACGTTATCGTGAAGCTTTTTTTTTGCCAGAATATTTTGTACATATTGACGTATCTGCTCCGGTATCTACAGGCACTTCCTGATTGAATATTTTATAAATCTAAGAAAACATAATAAAACCTCAATGAGCACATGCTTTAAACGGTAAGTGAGTGATAACTGACCTTTCAATGTATCTTTAAAGATATATAGCAAATAATCAAGATAAGTGCTTGTAGATAAATTAAATTTCTATACAATGCGCATCACTTATCTAGCAACACGTAGATAGTCGCCCGGGTGGTGGAATTGGTAGACACAAGGGATTTAAAATCCCTCGCTTTCTGAGCGTGACGGTTCAAGTCCGTCTCCGGGCACCAATTCAGAGAAAAAGCTTCACGTTATCGTGGAGCTTTTTTTTTCCTAAAATTGCTAATGTTATTAACGAACAAAGTCCGGCATCTATTGGGTACAAGTTCAAATAGTTAGTGAACAATGCGGACACAGTCCGGCACCTATTGGGCACCAATTCAGAGAAAAAGCTTCACGTTATCGTGGAGCTTTTTTTTTCCTAAAATTGCTAATGTTATTAACGAACAAAGTCCGGCATCTATAGGGCACAAGTTCAAATAGTTAGTGAACAATGCGGACACAGTCCGGCACCTATTGGGCACCAATTCAAAGAAAAAGCCTCAACTGATCGTGGAGCTTTTTTTTTGTCAAAATTATTGATGTTGTTAACGGCTTAGTACGGCACAGATTAAAGTAATAGCCTGAATTAAGTTATACCAAATCCATTAATTATCTATTCATTTACGCTTGCTAAAATGAATGCTAGCTTCGTTATTAATTTTGCAATTAGAACGACTAGTTACTGCAATTAATTCCTGGCATTCATCCATTTTTCCTTACGCCTCAATAGATCATTTAATTAGTGGAATTGGTATTATTTATGACTTATAGCATTTAAATTCCTGCTTTATATAAAACGCTTCTGTTTGTAAATAATAACATCAATAAAACGTTTGTTTTTTCTCCAAAAATACGGTTTATTCTTTTTGCTTTTATTCTGTTAATTAGGCGCTATTGCATCGCTCGATATAGGTAAAGCATGATAAATAATCTGAATAATGTCAATGCATGACTGGTGGTAACTGGACGTTGTTGTGTTTTATTTGTACACGGCATACTGTTTTTTGTGCACTCTGAGAGTAGTGAATTATGCCTTTATGTTGTTATTGAGAATAAAAAACAATTAAATTCAGCAATTTTTAATCAATTACAAGTGTTTCTTGCCGTCATGAATAATATCAGATACAAACAAGTGAATACAAAAATACACTGATTGATGCCTAAATGAATGCATGTTACAAAAATGACATTGTTAAATACCAATGATTATTTTTAACATCTTGGCGTGCTTTTAACGTGGCATTAACAACAGTATTGGTTGTGTTTTTTTTGCGCAGTAAAAGAAAGAAAAATAAAAACCGCTGCACTTGTCTTGTATTTTGCTTTTGTTTTAATCATTAGTTGTTTATCTATTATTCACGGCAAGTGTTCGCTAGCTCTGCAGAGGCCTCTGTATGGGAGATGATAGGTTTGTTCAGAGTAATAAATTTGGTCTTTATGTATTATAAATGTAAAAAAATATAAAACAATATATCTGCATTACTCCCCCCAAAATCATAAATTTCGCATCCTGGACGTATTGTCATTTAAAAAACAAAATCAAAGGCAGCCTGGTTTTAATACGCAGATTGGAGGATTGAAGCAGGTAAACGATTGCTTTATATATATAGGTCGAAATAAATGGATATATAAGATGATTAAAAAAATTATGAATAATTCTAATAGTGGTACTTTAATGGGGCATCCGAAGGGATTATTTTTACTCTTTGGAACGGAATTGTGGGAACGTTTTTCCTATTATGCCATGCGCGGCATTCTGGTTTTATACTTAACCGATAAAACAATTAACGGTGGTCTTGGCTGGTCTACACAGGATGCGTTGAGTTTATACGGTATTTACACCGGACTGGTTTATTTTACACCGTTGATCGGCGGCTGGATCGCTGATAATTTCATTGGCCAACGTAAAGCATTGATGATTGGCGGCGCATTAATGGCGGTCGGACAGTTTACCCTGGCGCTGCCTAACAGCTTTCTTGGAGAGTCGGTTCTTGTTAGTTTTTATTTAGGCTTGTCACTGCTTATTATCGGTAATGGGTTATTTAAACCTAATGTTTCTACTATGTTAGGTGACTTATACAGTGAAGGTGATAATCGTCGCGACGGTGCTTTTACAATTTTCTATATGGGTATAAACCTAGGATCACTGCTTGCGGGTATTGTTGCAGGATCTGCATCTGCAGTTTACGGCTGGAAAGCGGGCTTTCTGACTGCTGGTATCGGTATGATAATTAGTTTAATTACCCAGTCTATTTTTGCTAAACGCTTACTGGGAGATGTTGGCCTGCGTCCGGCCGCGCATATTGATGCGGAGCGCAACCCGTCAGGAAAAAAAGAGCCTTTAACTAAAATTGAACGTGACCGTATGAAAGTGATTATGATTATGGGAATGTTTGTGGTCTTTTTCTGGGCCGGATTTGAACAAGCCGGCGGCTTGATGAATATTTTTTCACAAGAATATACGGACCGCATGATCGGAAATTTTGAAGTGCCGGCAACCTGGTTTCAGTCATTAAATCCGTTTTTTGTTATTGTTTTTGCGCCTATCCTGGCAATGTTCTGGATCAAGCTTGGGCCTAAAGAGCCGAACTCACCGGTAAAATTTGCTTTAGGTTTGTTTATGCTGGCTATCGGTTTCTTATTTATGATCGGCGCTGTTTATGAGCAGGGCGGTGATTTAACAGTTAAGACCTCTATGATGTGGCTTGTTGGTGCTTACTTCTTCCATACGTTAGGTGAACTTTGTTTATCGCCAATCGGGTTATCTATGGTAACTAAATTAGCACCGCTGCGTCTGGCATCCCTACTAATGGGAGTATGGTTTACTTTTAATGCGCTTGCTAATTTTGTCGCAGGTATTATCGGCTCTCATGTAGGTGAAACGGGACCAATGCAGATCTTTGCCGGTATCGCAGTTACCGCGACGGTTGCCGGTGTTCTTTTACTGCTGATGTCGAATAAATTAATTGACTGGATGCATGGTGCAGAAACCAATTCAGCGAAAGTTATTGATCAGCAGATTAATCTGGATGACTCTGCAGTCAAACCCGCGTAGTGTTTTATTGAGACAGTAAAGCTCAATGCTTTTGATTGAAAATCATGGCTTTGAGTTTCAACTGCTTATTCAATCGGCAAATAGTGTTCTTTTTCAGCAGTCAGACTGTTTTAGCCGATATTTTACTGCTGAGTACTTGAAGTTGAATAAAAATTCTATACAATTCGCTTCACTTGTTTGACAGTAGTTAAGCAACCGCCCGGGTGGTGGAATTGGTAGACACAAGGGATTTAAAATCCCTCGCTTTCTGAGCGTGACGGTTCAAGTCCGTCTCCGGGCACCAATTCAAGAGTTAGTTCGGCATTCATTGCTTACTAACTCAAAAAAAAGCTTCACATTATTGTGAAGCTTTTTTTTTGCCTGAATTTCTTGTACATATTGACGGACCTAGCCGATATCCGTTGGACGCCAGTTTTAAGAGTTAGTGAGCAGTGCGGACTACAGTCCGGTATCCATTGGACTGTAATTCAAGAAAATCGCTGTAAGTGGATCGTATGGAATTCGGACTTATTTATACTGTCATATTAGAAATATAGGGTATGATCAAACGGCCTGTTTTTTAAATGTCGTATTCTTCTCTCAAATTTATTTAATAGAAAACTTTTTCGTTAAGGAAAAACATGACTGAATATCTGATCCTGTTCGTGATTATTGCTGTAATTTATTTCGTACTAATCCGTAATCGACCCGCTCGTAAGACAGACTGGGAAACGCTGCCTCTATTAAGTGAATATAAAGAGCTGGAAAAGTCTCATAATGACGATGGTCAGTTATGCTGCCGTTATTGTGGTGCATCTGAAACGGTTGAGCGTTTATTGAAATCAGAAAAAGAAAATCCAGACAATACAAAACACTATCATGCCTGCACCCAGTGTAAGGTGATTTTATGGCGGACTGAACAGACGGCTGAAAACGCAGAGTCAAAAGATTAAGTTATGTAGTTTATGCTGTCGTAAATACTTATTAATCTCTGTGCTGATATTTCTGGCGGGCTGACCGCCACACCTTTGGCACTTACATTTGCCGTTTTATTGGTTACCGGGCCTACTGCCGAGTGTATGGTGTTTTTTTACCGTCTTTTTTGGGGGGATATGTTTTCTCATTATGACTCTGCGCCTGCACTGCTTAAGCCGTTTTTACTGCAGATTACATTAACCATACCCGCATAGGCCGCTGCTGTTCTACTCTCAAAGTAATCCCAGCAGATATCTGTTTTTTAACCATTCATTCTCCTCTGCTGCCATGCCTTTTCACTTGTTTAAACAGACACGCCGGTAATTTTAACTCTCAGAGAGAGTAACGTTTCCGTTGACGCGTTCATTATGCTTTAATATGCGCGCACATACTCAAGCAGCTTGGGTATGAAATGATTCAAATGGGATAATATTGTGAACACAAGCAGTGAAAAACGCCTGAATAAATTTATCAGTGATTCAGGTTTTTGCTCTCGCCGAGAAGCGGATAAATTAATTGAACAAAATCGCGTTAAAATAAACGGTCAGATACCGGAGCTCGGCACAAAAGTGCAGCCGGGAGATGAGGTTGTTGTCAACGGCAAACGTATTAATGCCATTGCTGAAAATAAATCAGACCGTATCTATATCGCTTATAACAAACCCATTGGTATCACTTGTACCACTGAACGTGATGTGTACGGTAATATTATTGATGCTATCGGTCATAAAGAGCGTATTTTTCCTATCGGTCGCCTGGATAAACCTTCTGAAGGTTTAATCTTTTTAACCAGTGATGGTGATATTGTTAATAAAATTCTGCGTGCAGAAAATGCACATGATAAAGAATACTTAGTGACAGTAGATAAACCGCTTAGTGAACGTTTTGTGGAGCGCATGCAGCGTGGTGTACCGATTTTAGATACTATTACAGAGCCTTGTACGGTAAAAGTGCAGAGTCGCTTTGTATTCAGTATCATTTTGACTCAAGGTTTGAACCGTCAGATCCGCCGTATGTGTGAATATCTGGGCTATGAAGTAACCAAACTTAAGCGTACCCGTATTATGAAGGTGACTGTAGATAAACTGAAACCGGGACAATGGCGTAATTTAACTGAACAGGAAATGGCTGAAATCAACCGGGCTGTCTCTTCTTCTTCTAAAACTGCTGTGAATACTGCTCAGCCGAAAGCAAAGCGCAGTCCTGAACAGACTCGTCCGCGCGGCTTGAATAAACAGAATAATCCGCGAGCCCCGAAAAAAATATTTGTTAATAAGAACAGCACAGCAGCTGACGATAAAAAGACACCGGCAAAACGTACCTTAAAGCTAAAGCGTAAATGAGTTTAAGCGAATTTGATCTGATTGATCATTATTTTAAACGCAGCTGCAAAGCAGAAAACAATGGTGTGTCAATCGGTATTGGTGATGACTGTGCTGTTTTAGATGTTCCCGATGGTTATCAGCTGGCGGTAACTACCGACAGCCTGGTTTGTGATATCCATTTTTTTGCTGATGTGGATCCGTACCGCTTAGGTTATAAATCGCTTGCGGTAAACCTGAGTGATTTAGCTGCAATGGGGGCTTTACCCAAGTGGATTTCACTGGCAATTACGCTGCCTGAAAATTTATTAGCGGCCAATAATAGCGATTGGCTGGCGGAGTTTTCACGTGGATTTTTCGAGTTAGCGGATAAATATAACGTACAGCTGGTCGGTGGTGATACTACTAAAGGCCCATTATCGATAACTGTATCGGTAAAAGGTATTGTACCTCGAGGTCTAGCATTACAGCGCAGCACCGCTCAGGCTGGTGACCTTATCTGTGTTTCCGGCTCGTTAGGCAGCGGGGCACTGGGCCTGGCCTGCAGGTTAAATGAATGTATTCCTGAAAACAGACAATACTTTATTGATGCCTTAGAGCTGACCGAACCCCGTATTGAATTAGGTATTTTATTGCGCAGTTTAGCCTCATCCTGTATGGACATTTCGGATGGTTTGACCCAGGACTTAAAGCATATTTTAAAGTCCTCCAGCTGCTCAGCCAGACTGGATATAGATAAGCTGCCGCTTGCCGATTTTATGCATCAAGAAATACAGTCGGGTTCGATTAGTGAGCACCAGGCTGAGCAGTATGCTTTAACCGGAGGAGATGATTATGAATTACTGTTTACCATTAGCGAAGCTAAACTTGAACAGTTAAATCAGCTTATCGAAAAAAGCAAAGTAAAAAATGCCGCAGTTTCTGTGATAGGCTCGGTTATGCAGCCGCAGCTGCCGTTAGTTCAATTATTTAAAGACAATAAAGCTGTCTATTTTTCTCTCCAGGGATGGGATCATTTTAAAGGTCAAAATTAGTATTATGAAACGTGATGATTTGAAAGGTTTAAAATTAAGTAATCCAGTCCACTTAGCCGCAGTAGGTTTCGGCAGCGGTTTAGCGAATAAAGCACCGGGTACATTTGGTACGGTTGCTGCTATTCCGTTTTATTATCTTATGTCGTTTTTACCACTAGAGATGTATGTTGCGGTGTTGGTTGTCAGCAGCCTGCTGGGTTTTTGGATTTGTCATGTAACCAGTCGAGATCTTGGAGTACACGATCATAAAGCGATTGTATGGGATGAATTTGTCGGTTACTGGATAACCATGGTAATGGTGCCGTTCAACATACAGTGGGCCGTGGTTGGTTTTATCTTGTTTCGCTTTTTTGATATTTTAAAACCTTACCCTATCTCCTGGCTAGATAAAAAGGTGCACGGCGGCCTCGGTATTATGATCGATGACATTGTTGCCGGTGTTTTTGCTGCTATTGTTCTGCAGCTGTTAATACATTTTTACGGCTAACTGCATGAAGCACTGTCTGCCTAACATCAGAGCTTATATGGTGCTGATACTACTATCAGTGTCATTATTCTGCTCTGCGCAAAACAAGGCAGATACTATTTCTTCCGGTGCCGTTAATATTGCCGTTGATGAGATACCTGTTTATTTTTCACCCTATGCAGCGGCGGCTCCTGCTCTTCAGTTCAGTCACTTGTTTTTTGACCCGTTAGTACGCTGGGGGAAAAATCAGCAGTTAGAACGGCGTTTATTAAAAAAATGGAAAACGGTAAAGCCCGGTATTACTCGTTTTTATTTAAAAAAGAATATTAAATTTCATTCGGGTAATAAGCTCAGCAGCCGTGATGTTGTCTGGACATTTTCCGAGATAAATAAGCAGCAGAAGTCTAGACTTTTTTTTGCAGATATAACCTCTATTAAACGTGTTAACAGCTCTGCATTTGATGTTTACAGTACTTTGTCTACTTCGCAGCTGCTGGATTATTTAACCCACTTTTTTGTGCTTGACTCTAAATTCTACAGTAAACCTCAACATGCGCTGACTACCAGGCAGAGCATGTTGACTGCCCCAGCTAAGACACTGTCGATATCCGGCACCGGCCCTTATATCATTAAGGAATACAATCCGGCTTTACATCTGAAGGTGGTGCGTAATGAAAAATACTGGCAGGAGGAAGCACCGTTAGCAGAGCTTAATTTCATTAAGGTGAAATCAGCTACATCAAGGCTGTTCGCATTATTAGCTGATGATGTTGATATCAGTGAGTCCATCTCCAGCGAAAGCGCCGATAGTGTAGAAATTTCGGAGTCTAAATTATTAGTGCAGGCTGAGTCATCTAATGCATTGTTTTTCACCATGAATGATATTAGACGTCCAGTTTTTAAAAGCACTAACGCAAGAAATGCGCTTCACCTGGCAATTAATCAAGAGGGTATGCTTAAGCATATCATTCATGGTATGGGAAGTATTAGTTCTATCTTTAGGCCGTTGGAGCATACTGAAAATCCTCTGCCTAATCCGGAGCTGCCAGGATATGATGTGAAGACATCCAAGTCCCTGCTCAGTAAAGTTACTATGCCGAAACAGTTAAGCCTGCTGGTAATGGCTGATCGAAATGGTAGTACTAATGAAGTTGTTCAGGCATTAACGAATATGATGCGCAGAATCGGCATTAAGCTTAATACGACAGAAGTTAATCGTACTGAAGAGTGGAATAGGCTGCATTCAAGTTATGACTTCAGCTTGTCTGTCTGGCAGACTGCACTAATGGACCGCGATAATATTTACCAGAATTTATTTACGGAGAGTCATCTGTCTGTTTTTTTCAGTGAACGGTTTTTAGAGGCAAAGCTTGAAGGTTCACTTGAGAAACAGGCTGTGTTTTTTGAAAAAATGCAGCAGTCACACCTGGTTATCCCGTTGTTCTCTAAAAATAAAGTTTGGGGGACCGACAGAAAATATAACCTTCAGGATATATTTTCTGTTAACGGTATTGCTTATTGGCAGAAACTGCAGCTGATTCAATAATCAGCTGCAGTAGTGATTAATCTGCTGCTCAATCCCTTCACTGTCTAAACCAAGCAGGTGATAGATCTCCTGCTGCGTACCTTGTTCAATAAATTCGTCAGGCAGACCGATATTTAATACCGGTAAATTAACTTTCTCAGCCATTAAATATTCATTAACGCCTGAGCCTGCTCCACCGGCAATGCTGTTCTCTTCAATGGTAACAAAGCGGCTATGTGTTTCGGCCAGCTGATCCAGCAGCACGCTGTCAAGCGGTTTAACAAAGCGCATATCAACCAGTGTGGCATTAAGGTTCTCGGCGACAGCCACAGCCTGCTGCAGCAGAGTACCAAAACATAAAATAGCCAGGGTTTCTCCCTCTCTAACTACTCTAGCTTTACCTATAGTTAGTTGAGTCATCTGCTTATTGATTTCAACTCCAGTGCCGGTACCGCGTGGATAACGAACAGCCGCCGGGCTGTTAAGCTGGTGGCCGGTGTACAGCATGTCGCGGCATTCCTGCTCGTCGGATGGAGTCATAACGACCATATTCGGAACGCAGCGTAAAAAGCTTAAATCATATGCGCCCTGGTGGGTCGGACCATCTGCACCGACTATGCCTGCTCTATCGATGGCGAATAACACCCCCTGATTTTGAATAGCGACATCATGAATAACCTGGTCATAGGCGCGTTGTAAAAAGCTTGAATAGATGGCGACTACCGGGTTTAAACCTGCAATAGCCATACCGGCAGCCAGTGTTACCGCATGCTGTTCAGCAATCGCAACATCATAATATTTATCCGGATGACGTTTAGAAAACTCCACCATCCCGGAGCCTTCACGCATAGCCGGTGTGATAGCAGTCAGTTTGTCATCCTGATCGGCCATATCGTTAAGCCAGCCGCCGAATATTTGTGAAAAAGTAGGAGAGCCGGCAGCCGTTTTGGGCAGGTCCTGATCCGGGGTGAATTTCGGTACTGCATGATAACGAATCGGATCCAGTTCAGCCTGTTTATAACCTTTACCTTTTTTTGTCATAATATGCAGGAACTGCGGACCGCTATGAGCGCGCATATTACGCAGGGTCTCAACCAGATCGATGACATTATGGCCGTCCATCGGACCAATGTAATTAAAACCGAATTCTTCAAAGATAGTAGCGGGGGAGACCATGCCTTTAAGGTGTTCTTCAGTGCGTTTCGCTAACTCTTTAATCGGCGGAATATTTGATAGTACTTTTTTACCGCCTTCACGCAGCTGCGTATAAAGGTCGCCGGAAAGTATTTTTGCTAAATGATTATTCAGTGCACCGACATTCTCAGAAATTGACATCTCATTGTCATTAAGAACAACCAGCATATCGTTGTGCAGTGCACCTGCATGGTTTAAAGCTTCAAACGCCATACCGGCAGTGATAGCACCATCGCCGATTACAGCAACCACTTTACGATCCAGTTTTTCTTTTTCTGCCGCAATAGACAGACCCAATGCCGCACCGATAGAAGTAGATGAATGGCCGACACTCAATACGTCGTATTCACTCTCTTCACGCCACGGGAAGGGATGCAGACCTTTGTATGTGCGGATGCTGCCCATCTGATCGCGGCGTCCGGTCAGAATTTTATGCGGGTATGCCTGATGGCCGACATCAAAAATAAGATGATCAAAAGGGGTGTGGTAAACATAGTGCAGAGCGACTGTTAGCTCTACAACACCCAGCCCTGAAGCTAAATGCCCGCTGGTCTTGCTGACGCTGTTTAATAAAAACTGACGTAATTCATCACATAAAGCAGGCAGCTGTTCTTTTTTTAATAAGCGCAGGTCTTCCGGGTAATTGATGTTTGCAAGTAACGGGTAGTTTTTTAAATCCAAGGGCATAATTATCAGTCGCGTTTATAAATACAATAAAGAGAAACTGCTGAATCTGTCAGTCAGCAGTGAAGAAAGAGTATTAAAATTTATCTATCTCGTTTGATGATATATTGAGAAAATAATTCAAGTAATTCGGTATTATAGGGCAATTGTGATAAAGCATGAAGCGCTTCTTGATAAAGATTTTGTGCTTTTTCAGTTGCCTGTTCTAAACCGAGTAAGGCAGGGTAAGTTGATTTATTAAGTGCGATATCCGAACCCTGCGGTTTACCCAGTGTTTCAGTATCACCGGTTATATCTAAAATATCATCCTGAACCTGAAAAGCTAAACCCAGAGAGGCTGAGAATGTATTTAACAGCGCCATATGCTCCGGATCAAGATCTGCTTTGCTTAAAGCCGCCAGTTCAACGGCGACCTGTATCAAGGCACCGGTTTTTGCCCCGTGAATAGTTTCCAGGGTGCGCAGATCGACTTGCTTGTTTTCTGCTGCTAAATCTAATGCCTGACCGGCACACATCCCATGATCTCCCGACGCCTTTGCCAGACGGTTGATCATTTTAATCTGCGTAGCCGCATCGAGCCCTTGACTGGGCATAGAGAGAATATCAAAAGCGAGGCTCTGCAGGGCATCACCGGCTAAAATGGCTGTGGCTTCATCGAACTCTTTATGGCAGGTTTTTTGACCGCGGCGCAGATCATCGTTATCCATTGCCGGCAGATCATCATGAATTAATGAATAGGCGTGGATACATTCAACAGCACAGGCGATGGGATCAAGGTTTTTCAGGGAAGTCCCCAGCATCTCACCTACCGCATAAACTAAAAAAGGGCGGACGCGTTTACCGCCTAATAAAGCCCCGTAGGCCATCGCCTTATTCAGCTCTTCTGAAATCGGAGATTTAATATCGATATAAGTGCTTAACTGTGTGTTTACACGGTTCTGGTATTGACTAAGTGTGTCTGTTATTTGTTTCATAGATATTTATTATTCTGTTACTTAAGTCTAATGAAAGGAACTGAGTATCAGACTATCCCGGCAGGCAATCGAATGGTAGCGAAGATGGCCAGGGATACTGATAAGTGTGATTAATCATTAAATTCCTGAAGTGGAGACTGCGCATCCTGCTGCATTAATATACTAACCTGCTGCTGAGCTTTGTGCAGTTTCTGACTGTTGCTTCGGGCCAGAGAAATACCACGCTCAAACTGTTTTAAAGCATCTTCCAGAGGTAAATCACCCTCTTCTAAATGACTGACAATACTCTCTAATTCAGCAGTTGCTTCTTCGTAAAGCATATTTTCAGGTTTTTTTAACGCCATGGTTGATTCTCTTTAATAAATTTTTTTTAAGAGTACCGTGAGCTGGCAATAAGTCAAACTATCCATTGATAAATAATTTCTAAACAGTGAAGTTGTGAGCTGATTCAGAATGACCGCAAAAACCTTGTTTCAAATGATAAATGTTTAACTGCAATCTAAAGAGAAAACGCTATACTTTGCAGTTATATGGGAAGTTAGATTATTTAACGTGTTATTTTAAAGGAATATTTTGTGGATTTAGCAACACTGCTCGGAATACTTGGTGCTTTTGGTTTTGTAATTATGGCAATGCTGATGGGCGGCACTATTGATATGTTCATCGATGTTACGTCAATATTGATTGTATTTGGCGGTACCTTGTTTGTGGTGATGATGAAATACAACTTAGGGCAATTTTTAGGTGCTGTAAAAATTGCCATGAAAGCGTTCATGTTCAAAACTGATTCACCTGTTGAACTAATCGCTAAATCAGTGGAAATGGCTGATGCGGCCAGAAAAGGCGGCTTTCTGGCTTTGGAAGAGGCTGAAATCAGTAATCCCTTTATGCAGAAGGGGGTTGATATGCTGGTTGATGGTCATGATGCCGATGTGGTACGGGCGACACTTGAAAATGATATTCGTTTAACGTCCGAGCGTCATGAAGTGGGGGCCGATATTTTTAAACAGTTTGGTGATGTAGCTCCTGCCATGGGCATGATAGGGACACTGGTCGGTCTGGTGGCGATGCTTTCAAATATGGACGATCCCAAATCAATCGGACCGGCAATGGCGGTGGCTTTGCTGACCACATTATATGGTGCAATCGTCGCAAATATGGTTGCCCTGCCTATTTCTGATAAACTTAAACTGCGCGCATCGGAAGAAAAACTTAACCGTAGTCTTATCCTTGATGCGGTTTTAGGTATCCAGGACGGCCAGAACCCGCGCGTTATCGAAGGGGTATTACGTAACTATCTGCCGGAATCAAAACGCGATATTGAAACAACCGATGAAGGCGGTGAATAGTCATGGCTGAAGAAGAATGCAAATGCCCGCCCGAAGGACTGCCGGCCTGGATGGGTACATTTGCTGATTTAATGTCGCTGCTGATGTGTTTCTTTGTTCTGCTGCTTTCGTTTTCGGAAATGGATGTACTTAAATTTAAACAGATTGCCGGTTCGATGAAATATGCTTTTGGTGTGCAGTCGATGTTAGAAGTAAAAGATATCCCTAAGGGAACCTCGGTTATCGCGCAGGAGTTTCGGCCTGGTAAACCTGAGCCCACTCCGATTGAAGTTATCATGCAGCAGACCATAGAGATAACCAAAGCTAAACTGGATTTCCAGGAAGGGGATGCCAGTCGAGTTGGCGGTCAGGAAAATGTAAAAGTTCGTAAAGTGGCTTCACCGCAGGAAACTGAAGCCGAAGCCGCGAATGCATCCTCTGAGTCAGATGCGGATGGCCAGAAAGAGGAAGCGCCAGTTCAAGAGACTGTCAGTGAATCTCAAGAAACACAATTAGAAGATTTTAATCCGGCGCCGGGGGTATCTGCACAGCACGGTTTAGCGAAAAAAATTGCACAGGAATTAAGGGAAGAAATTGAAGACGGGGCCATTGAAATTGAAGCGCTTGGCCAGCAGCTGATTATCAGAGTTCGAGAGAAAGGTGCATTTCCGTCGGGATCTGCTTTTCTGCAGCCGCGTTTTCGTCCGGTTATAAAAAAGGTTGCTAAGATTTTAGCTGATGTACCCGGTGTTATTACAATCTCTGGTCATACCGATAATGAGCAGGTGCAGTCTGAACTGTACCGTTCTAACTGGGATCTGTCTGCACAGCGCGCCGTCTCCGTTGCCCATGAAATGTTAAAGGTGAATGCGATTAGTGATAAGAAACTGGTTGTTGTCGGATATGCAAACAGTAAACCTCTGACCACCAATAAAACCAAATCGGAACGACGCAGAAACCGGCGTGTCGAGATAATGATTATGCAGGGGGAAGCGGCTGAAAGTGAAGAGATCAGCACCGACCCTTAAAAAATTCAAGACGTGCTAAATTATTTTTTTATGATTAGAGTCTTTGTGTAGATAATAATATAAGATATAAAACCACCCTTAATAGGTGGTTTTTTTTTGACTAATTGATAGAAGAAGGGACATATGATTAATGTAGAAGTGTGTATTGATAATATTGAATCTTTATTTACAGCACAAAAGTCCGGTGCAGGGCGTATCGAACTGTGCAGTTCTCTGGCTCTTGGCGGGCTGACACCAAGTTCAGGTTTGATTGAACTGGCAGTTAAGCACGCTTCTGTCCCTGTTTATACCATGATCCGTCCCCGAGACGGCGATTTTTTATATTCAAGTTTTGAAGTTGAAATGATGCTTAAAGAGATTCATAGCGCTCGTTCGCTTGGTGCTCAAGGCGTGGTCTTCGGCGTACTTAATGAAGATGCACAGATAGATAAAGATATTCTTAAAAGCTTAATGCGTGAATCAGCTGGTTTAGGAGTTACATTTCACCGTGCCATAGACTGCTGCCGTGATGTTCACAGTGCGGTTGAAGCAGTCATGAGTGCCGGTTGTGAACGGATATTAACCTCGGGTCTTGCCGATAATGCCTATGACGGTCGGGCTGTTATTAACCAGATGGTGAAGCAGAGTGCAGGGCGTTTATCGGTTATGGCTGGAGCAGGTATCAATAGCGACAATGTCGGCATGATAATAAAAGAGTCAGGGATCTGTGAAGTGCATTTGTCAGGGAAAAAATTACGAGCCAGCCATATGAAAAAAATTACAGCATGTGGAAAACTGCCTGAATTTCTCAGCATAAATGTTACCGATGCAGATAATATTGACATGCTTAAGAGTGCTGTTAATCCATTTTAAAAACTACCAATATTTATTCTGTGTTTATTATTGCTTAAATTTAATGTATAACCGCACTATGAAAATACCTAAAAGAATACAACCTCTGGTTGACGATGGTTTAGTCGACAGCGTGTTACGCCAGCTGATGAGCGGCAAAGAAGCAACGGTTTATGTGGTCCAGTGTGGTGATGCTGTCCGCTGTGCCAAAGTATATAAAGAAGCCAGTAAACGCAGTTTTAAGCAGGCTGTTTTGTACAATGAAGGACGTAAAGTTCGTAACGGACGCCGTGCTCGAGCAATGGAAAAAGGCTCAAAGTTCGGACGTGAGCAGCAGGAAGAGGTCTGGCAGAATGCCGAAGTTGAAGCGCTTTATAAACTAGCGGATGCCGGCGTACGTGTTCCGCAGCCTTACGGCTGTTTTGAAGGTGTGCTGCTGATGGATCTGATCACTGATGAAGAGGGGTTTGCCGCTCCGCGTCTTAATGATGTATCTATGTCAGAAGAGCAGGCTCTAGAAGATCACCTGGAAATAATGAATTATATCGTGCGCATGTTAGACGTCGGTATTATCCATGGCGATTTGTCGGAATTTAATGTACTGGTCGATGAATGGGGGCCTGTGATCATTGACCTGCCGCAGGCTGTTGACGCTGCCGCCAATAATAACGCAAAGCGCATGTTATTACGTGATGTGAATAATATGACCAGTTATTATTCTCAATTTGCGTCGCAGTTACGCGGCAGTCGTTATGGTCAGGAAATCTGGGCATTATATGAAGCAGGCTTATTAACTTGTAATACTGTTTTAACGGGTAGGTTTGCAGAGTCTGATAAACTAACCGATGTAAATAATGTACTGGGTGAAATCAGTGCTGCTCGAGAAGAATACGAAGAGAACAATCAGCGTATTCTCGAACTTGAACTGTAGTTCACTTATATCAAGTCTAAAACACTTCGCCTTCCGAAGAAGGCGAAGTGTTTAATTACAACATTCGGCTATTTACTCTTCAATAATCTTTTTGAGTACAACAATTAACCCCAGAACGGGTACACCAATCAGTGCAGATCCGACAAAGAAATTCACATAACCAAAACTATCTACATAGACTCCTGAAAATCCGGCAATAAATTTTGGAAACAGCAGCATCATTGAGCTGAATAATGCATATTGAGTTGCTGAGAATTCAATATTGGTGAGCTTGGAGATGTAAGTAATAAAAGCGGTGGTGGCAATGCCGGCACTGATATTATCCATTGAGATAATCACAGTTAACAAAACAAGATCTTTACCGACAAATGCTAATACGGCAAAAATCAAGTTGGTAATAACGACTAATAAAGCGCCGAGAAACAGTATTGAATAAGTGCTGTAACGGGTTAATAAAACGCCTCCGAGTCCAGCACCTAACAGGGTCATCACCACACCGAAGACTTTAGAAATAGCTGCTACTTCTCCTTTTGTATATCCCATATCCACATAAAACGGATTCGCCATAATGCCCATCACTATATCTGAAATCCGGTATGTGCCGATTAGTAATAAAATCAGCAGCGCATGTTTGCCGTAACGATTAAAGAAATCGGCAAAAGGCGCAATAACAGCGATATCCAGCCAGGCTAAAAAGCGCGCGATAGTCTGCGGAAGGTGCTGATGCTCAAGTTTGCTCTGTATCTTATTTTTAACTGCAGTCTGCTGGTCATGATAAGCAGGCTCGTGACAGACAAAAGTGGTGATAATGCCCACGCCCATGCAGGCTGCCATAACAAAATAAGACATTGACCAGGCAGATAACTGATAAGCATCACTGCTGCTTGCCCAGGCTGCAATGGCCAGCGAACCGGCACCGGCCATAATCATGGCTAAGCGGTATCCGGTCATATAAGCCGCCGCCATGGCCGCTTGAAATTTCTCAGGAGCAGATTCAATACGAAATGCATCAATAACAATATCCTGTGTCGCAGAGGAATAGGCGACAATTAGAGCAAAAACTGCAAACAGGGTTAAATTCTGCTGTGGATCACTGCTCGCCATACCAATTAAGGCCAGGATAATCGAAATTTGTGATAACAATAACCACGCTCGCCGTCGTCCCAGCCAGCGGGTTAATATCGGGATGGATAAACGGTCAACAAAAGGGGACCAGATCCATTTAAAGGCATAAGCGAGTGCAATCCAGCTGAAAAAACCAATGCTGGCGCGGCTTACTCCTGCTTCTCTGAGCCAGAAAGACAGTGTTGAAAACACCAGCAGTATGGGCAGACCCGCAGAGAAGCCGAAAAAGAATAAAATGGCGACCCGTTTTTCAAGGTATATTTTGCAGCTTTGTAACCAGGACTCAGAACTAGACATAACAACAGTGCTTTTAATTAAAAGGGAAAGATTGGATACTCAGAGTTAAGGTGCTGATTGAGACTTGTAAATAAGTCTCAATAATTAATGACTAATGCTCGAATTGATGTCCGATCAGCTCAAATCGCCAGCCGGTCAGAAGTTTTGGTTTGTCCGCTGTTTTCTTCTGCTCTGCATTAAGCTTCCACGACCAGCTTAAATATTCGTTAATAATTCGTTTAGATGCGATTAATTCGACGGGTAAGTCATACTTTTCAGCACATAGAGTTATCTTATCACGCATTGTTTTAAGGGTTTTCTTATAAGCCGGAAAATCTACTAAACGTGAAACAAGTGGCGGGTAACTGTTTTCATCCTGATTTAATATCGTTGCGATGATATGCAGTACCTGCTGTCCATGAATACGAATTTCATTGGGTAATAAGTTTAAGCGGCGCAGATCTTCAAGTGAGGTCGGACGATAATGTGCTAATAACCATAAATGATCTGCTTTAATTACAAAATTTAGTGCCAGATTGCGCTCCTGCGCTGTCAGCAGGCGCCATGTTGCTAAGGCTTTAATCACAGCTAAACCCTGCCGGTCTAATTTAAATAAATTATTCAGAGATTTGTAAGCCTTTTCCGGATCCTGTTTTTTCATTTTAAGATCCAGCGTGCTTTGACACTCCTGTTCGAAGAAATCTGTCATCTTTTTATCGGCAAGCTGTTTCTGCAGTTCTTCCAGGCAAGGCTGCAGATGTAAAACATCCGCCGCTGCATAGTCTATCTGTTTGGGAGTTAAAGGACGTGCGCACCAGTCGGTACGAGACTCTCCTTTATCAACAATAATACCCTCTATATTTTCAACCATTTTTGCGTAACCCAGAGAAGCGCCTAAATTCAAAAATGCGCAGGCTATCTGTGTATCATAAAGTTTAATATTGAGGTCGCCTTTATGCTGGCGGACAATTTCTAAATCTTCGCTGCTGGCATGTAATATACAGGTTTTATTATCCAGGGCCTGCCAGAAAGCAGACAGATCACCTACGGCAATAGGATCGATTAAGGTAATTATCTTATTTTGTGAAACCTGTAGTAAGCCCAGGTTAGCGACATAGGTACGGGTACGTACGAACTCTGTATCAAGCGAGATAGGACTATCGTCGAGTGTTACTAGAAAAGCATGCAATTGTGCTTGTGTTGTTATTATTTCAAATTGCATTGGATACTCCTGAGAAATAGGTTGATGTATGTCTCTATCTTACGGAATTTATTGAAAATCATCCATTCATATTAACACTCGCTAAGTTTTTAATTATTAATTACTGCTGTACCTACTTACCCTTAGTAGAATTTGCATAATATTTATCGTTAAGTGAATAAATAATCGTTTTTTAACGATGATTTTTCCGTCGCTATCTTGTGAGTTTGATGGGGATCAATTAGTATGTTATTTTTGAAATCCCCAAACAACCTGTCTCTGAGAATGATTCTCATTTGGTTTCTATCAAAGGATGATAGATTGTAATAGCAAAAAACATATAGCGTGGTAAGGAAAATAATGACTAAAACAATGTATGAAAAAATCTGGGACGCGAACTTGGTTCATGAACCAGAATCAGGATCTCCGCTTCTGTTTGTTGACAGACATCTGATGCACGAAGTAACAAGCCCGCAGGCGTTTGAAGGTCTTCGTTTACAAAATCGTCAAGTGCGTAACGTACACAGCATCCTTGGTACAATTGACCACTGTGTACCAACTAAAGATCGTTACAACATTGTTGATGCTATTGCGAAAAAACAAGTTGAAACAATGACATCTAACTGTGAAGAGAATGAAATCAATCTTTACGGTATGGACAGTGATCAAAATGGTGTTATCCATATCGTTGTACCTGAGCATGGTTTTGTTCACCCGGGTATGGTTGTTGTTTGTGGTGACAGCCATACAGCAACACACGGTGCATTTGGTGCGTTAGCATTTGGTATTGGTACATCTGAAGTTGAACACGTTATGGCAACACAAACGTTACAGCAGAAGAAAGCAAAAACAATGTTAGTTAAAGTTGAAGGTAAGTTACCTGCTTACTCAACGGCTAAAGATATTGCATTAGCAATTATTGCTGTAACAGGTACTGCTGGTGGTACGGGTTATGTAATGGAGTTTGCTGGTGACACAATCACTGATCTAACCATGGAAGGTCGTATGACCCTTTGTAATATGGCAATTGAGGCGGGTGCTCGTGCAGGCCTAGTTGCTCCGGATCAAGTTACTTATGATTACCTGCAAGGTCGTGAGTTTGCACCTAAAGGTGAGTACTGGGAGCAGGCTGTCGCATATTGGGAATCAATGAAAACTGATGAAGGCGCTGAGTTTGATGAAGTGATCACCCTTAAAGCTGAAGATATTGCACCTCAAGTTTCCTGGGGTACATCTCCAGAGCAGGTTATCTCTGTAACAGGTGTTGTACCGTCTCCATCTGACTTTGATAATGAAGTAAAAGCGCAGGCGTGTGCAAGTGCACTTAAATACATGGACGTTCAAGCAGGTCAAAAGATTACCGATATCAATATCGATATCGTATTTGTCGGCTCTTGTACTAACGGCCGTATTGAAGATTTCCGTGCCACGGCAGAAATAATCAAAGGTAAAAAAGTAGCTGACGGCGTACAAGCGATCGCTGTACCGGGTTCTTTTCCTGTAAAAATTCAAGCTGAGAAAGAGGGGTTAGATAAAATCTTCGTTGAAGCCGGCTGGGAATGGCGCGATCCGGGTTGTTCAATGTGTCTTGCAATGAACGGCGATGAGCTAAAAGACGGTCAGCGTAGTGCTTCTACTTCAAACCGTAACTTTGAAGGTCGTCAAGGTAAAGGTGGTCGTACTCACCTTGTATCTCCTGCTATGGCCGGCGCTGCGTCAATCGCAGGTCACTTCGTTGATATCCGTGACTGGAAATAGGAATTAGATAATGCAACCATATATTAAACATACAAGTATCGCGGCCCTAATGGACCGCAGTAATGTTGATACTGACCAGATCATTCCTAAAAACTTTATGAAAAAAGTTGAACGTACAGGTTTTGGTATCAACTTATTCCATAACTGGCGTTTTCTTGCGGATAACGTAACACCTAATCCTGATTTTGAGTTGAATAAACCAGCTTTCCAAGGCGCTAAAATTTTAGTTGCTGGGGAAAACTTTGGTTGTGGTTCATCTCGTGAGCATGCGCCATGGGCAATTGCTGATTACGGTTTTAATACTATTATCTCAACAAGTTTTGCAGATATATTCTTCAGCAACTGTTTCAAAAACTCGATATTACCGATAAAAGTAACTGAAACAGAGCTAGCTTCATTAATGGCTGAAATTGCAGCAAATGAAGGTGTTGAGTTTACGGTTGATCTTGCTGAGCAAAAAGTAACAACGCCTGGCGGCCTTGTGATTAACTTTGATGTTGATGCATTCCGTAAAGAGTCTTTACTTGAAGGTTTAGATGACATCGGCTGGACGTTAACGCACGAAGATAAAATTTCTGAGTATGAGCAGGCACAGAAAAAACGTCTTCCGTGGTTATGGGAAAACGCTTAATCACTATTATTTAACAATAAAGTGAAAATAAGGCGCACCTGTTGCGCCTTTTTTATCGAAAACATATTGTAATGAGAAGCGCTTATTACAATAAGCTTTTAAAACCAGAGTAAAAAGTGGAGTAAGGGAATGACACAACAGAACATTGTGCAGCTAATGGATACAACATTACGTGATGGTGAACAGACCCAGGCGGTTTCATTTTCTCCAGCTGAAAAAGTCAGCATTGCTAAAGCATTATTACAGAAACTAAAAATTGACCGCATTGAAGTTGCCTCTGCTCGTGTTTCAGAAGGTGAAAAAGATGCGGTAACAAAGCTTAATAACTGGGCGTCGAAAGAAGGATTTGTTGAACGCATTGAAGTATTAGGTTTTGTTGATCATACATTAAGTGTTGACTGGATTGTTGATACCGGCGGCAAAGTATTAAACCTGTTAGCTAAAGGCAGTTTAAAGCACTGCTCAGAACAGCTGTGCAAAACACTAGATCAGCATGTAAACGATGTAAAACAAACTATTAAATATGCACAGGTGCAGGGGCTAAGCGTTAATATTTACCTTGAAGACTGGTCAAACGGTTATAAGGACAGTCCTGAGTATGTTTACCAGATGCTTGAAAAACTTCAGGACTCCGGCATTGTACATTTTATGCTTCCGGACACATTAGGTGTTATGTCTCCCGATGAAGTGTTCAGCAGTTTAAGTGATATGGTCGGACGTTTTCCAAACCTGCAGTTTGATTTCCATCCGCATAATGATTACGGCCTGGCAACCGCTAATGCTATCTATGCTGTTAAAGCCGGGGTCTGTGCAATACACTGCACAATGAACTGTTTAGGTGAACGTGCCGGTAATGCATCTCTGACTGAAGTTGCAGTTGTTTTAAAAGATAAACTGGGTAAACAGGTTAATATTGATGAAAGTGAAATTCATAACTTAAGCCAGTTAGTGGAAAACTTTTCCGGTAAACGTATTGCAGATAATACGCCGATTGTAGGGGCGGATGTATTTACTCAGACCAGCGGTATTCATGCTGATGGAGATAAAAAAGGCGGATTATATATTTCCGCGTTAACACCGGAACGTTTTGCCCGCTCACGCAGCTACGCTTTAGGTAAAATGAGCGGTAAAGCATCTCTAGCGAAAAACCTGGAGGCAATGGATATTGAACTGGATGATGATCAGCAGAAGAAACTGCTGCAGCGTATTGTGCGTCTTGGCGATCAGAAAGCCAGTATCAGTTCAGATGATCTGCCGTTCATTATTGCTGATTTATTAGAGCGCAATGATTATAACTATGTTGAGCTGCTTAACTGTTCAATTAACTCCGGATTAGAGCTGGAATCAACGGTCAGTATTCGTGTACGTGTTAATGACAGCATTTACAAAACCAGCGGCAGCGGTAACGGCGGCTTTGATGCATTTATTGGTGCGATGAAAAAAGTTTTAGATAAAGAAAATTTTCAGTTTCCAGAACTGCTTGACTACCAGCTGCGTATTCCCCCGGGCGGGCAGACAAGTGCATTAACTGAATGTACGGTTATCTGGTCCGATGGTGATACTAAGTTTTCGACCCGCGGCGTTAACACTAATCAGGTATTAGCGGGTATTGGTGCAACAATACGTATGATTAATTTAAAATTACATCAGGCAGCTTAAACGAACTGCTCTATAATCTTAATTGCCCGCAAGCCTTAATTTTTCATTAAGGCTTTTTTGTTTTTGAAACTCACTATATAATGCAGTCCGTTTAAAATTAAGGGGATTTTCATGAGAGTTTGTGGTGTAGAGTTAACAGGTAACGAAGCGGTTATCAGCATAATACAGTTAAAAGAAGGTTTATATGATGTCCCTAAAGTACGTGTTGCTAAATTAAGCTTAGCAGATGCGATTAATACTGAGCCGCTTAAAAAGTTCCAGTTTGACTTTGCACAGTTAATGAAAGATTACAAAGTTGATACTGTTGTGATCAAGCAGCGAGATTTAAAAGGTAAATATGCAGGTAAACCTTTAAGTTTTAAAATTGAAGGTGCTTTACAGTTAATGCCTGAATTGAAGGTGCTGGTTCTGTCTTCAGCTTATATCAAAGAAGGTTTGTCTAAAGCACAAGTTAGGCCTGACGCGCGTGAAGTTGGTTTAAAACAATTTCAGGAACAGGCATTGCTAACAGCATTTGCTTACCTGGAACATCAAGCTGAAGCGCAAGCTTAGGTAAATTGGTTTGAGATTTAGTCTCTGCTGATAAAAAAGGCCTGCAAAGTTAACTTTGCAGGCCTTTTTTGTATACAAGCAAACAGATCTGCTAAATTTTATTACTTTTTATATTTAGTAAATTCGAAAACTGCTCGGAAAACAAACTATTTTGCATGTGTTTGTTTGTTAATTAAGCAGTCGGCATCTTTGGGGCAAAAAAACAGTAATTAATGCTTGCCAACATAGTTTCGATCTCTATAATGCGCATCCACGGAAACGGGAGCGACGCAAGTCAAACTCTTATCCTCGCCGAAAGGCACGCTCTTTAACAATTTAATCAAACAATCTGTGTGGACACTTGTTGTTGATGTGATTTCAAAAAAATCAAAGACCTTACTTGTAAGGCAACATCAATAATAGTGACACACGAATTAATTCATTAATTCAGAATAACAAAAGAACTTAGGTTCTTTAGTTTTAGTCAGTAATATTGAGCTAGGTTCTCTTTTTCTCACGAAAAAGAAACCGCATTAAACTTTAAATTGAAGAGTTTGATCATGGCTCAGATTGAACGCTGGCGGCAGGCTTAACACATGCAAGTCGAACGGTAACAGAGGGTAGCTTGCTATCTTGCTGACGAGTGGCGGACGGGTGAGTAATGCTTGGGAATTTGCCTTGTTGTGGGGGACAACAGTTGGAAACGACTGCTAATACCGCATAATGTCTACGGACCAAAGGTGGCCTCTATTTATATGCTATCGC